>JAKFFB010000277.1:0-31443 GCA_036675425.1 Actinomycetales bacterium
ACCCGCGACCGCGTGGCGCACCGGGTCGGCCTGCCGCTGCACGCCGATCGCGCGTCGCTCGCTCCCGTCGTGGCCGAGCGCACCGGCCGCGACCCGGCCGCGGTCGACGCGCTTCTGTACGGTGGCCCACCGGCCGACGATCCCGCCCTGGTGCGGCTGGCCGCCGACCTTCGCACCCTCGAGAACGCCCTGACGCAGGAGGTGGCCGGCTCGTGACGGCACCACGCTCGAAGCCGACCACCCGCCGCGCGCCGGCCCGGCGCAAGGCGCCCAGCGGCGACGCCGCGCGGGAGTCGCTGATCGCGCTGCGCGCCGAGGTCGGCAAGGCGGTGATCGGCCAGGACGCGACCGTCACGGGCCTGGTCATCGCGCTGCTGTGCCGCGGGCACGTGCTGCTCGAGGGAGTGCCCGGCGTCGCGAAGACGCTCCTCGTACGCGCCGTCGCCGCATCGCTGTCGCTGGACAGCAAGCGGGTGCAGTTCACGCCGGACCTGATGCCGGGCGACATCACGGGGTCGCTGGTCTACGACAACCGCAGCTCGGCGTTCTCCTTCCGCGAGGGGCCGGTCTTCACCAACCTGCTGCTCGCCGACGAGATCAACCGGACGCCGCCGAAGACGCAGGCGTCGCTGCTCGAGGCGATGGAGGAGCGGCAGGTGACGGTCGACGGGAAGCCGCGTCTGCTGCCCGACCCGTTCGTCGTCTGCGCGACGCAGAACCCCGTGGAGTACGAAGGGACCTACCCGCTGCCCGAGGCGCAGCTCGACCGCTTCCTGCTGAAGCTCACGGTGGGGCTCCCGTCGCGCGAGGACGAGGTCAAGGTGCTCGCCGCGCACGACAGCGGCTTCGACCCGCGCGACCTGTCCGGGCTGTCCGCGGTCGCAGGTGCTGCCGACCTGGCCGCCGGTCGCGCGGCGGTCGGGGCGGTCACCGTCGCGCCCGAGGTGATGGGCTACGTCGTCGACCTGTGCCGCGCGACCCGCACCTCGCCCTCGCTGTCGCTCGGCGTCTCGCCGCGCGGCGCCACCGCGCTGCTCGCGACGTCGAAGGCGTGGGCCTGGCTGTCCGGCCGCGACTACCTCACCCCCGACGACGTGAAGGCCCTCGCCCGACCCACCCTGCGGCACCGGGTGAGCGTGCGGCCGGAGGCCGAGCTGGAGGGCGTCACCGGCGACGGCGTGCTCGACGGCGTGCTGTCCTCGGTGCCCGTCCCGCGCTAGTGGCGCTCACCGGACGGGCCGTGCTGCTGGCCCTGCTCGGCCTGCTGCCGGTGGTGGTGCTGCCGTCGTGGTGGACGGTGCTCGTGGTGGTGCTGCTCGTCACCGCTGCCTGCGTCGCGGATGCCCTTGCTGCACAGCCGATCTCGTCGCTGCGCGTGACGCGCTCGGGTGCGACCGCCTGCCGGCTCGGCGAGACGGCGGAGGTCTCGCTGTCGGTCACCAACCCCGGCCCGCGACGGCTGACCGGCGTGCTGCGCGACGCGTGGGTGCCGTCCGCGGCGGCGACGCCGCGGACGCACGACCTCGACGTCCCGGCCGGCGAGCGACGGGTGCTGACGACGACGCTGCGCCCGACGCGGCGTGGCGACCGGCTGCCGGATCGCGTCACGGTCCGCTCGGTCGGTCCGCTGGGCCTGGCCGCGCGGCAGGGCCGGCACGAGATCCCCTGGCGGGTTCGGGTCCAGCCGCCGTTCACCTCGCGCCGGCACCTGCCCGAGCGGCTCGCTCGGCTGCGCCAGCTCGACGGCGCGCTCGCCGTGCGGGTGCGCGGGCAGGGGACGGAGTTCGACTCGCTGCGGGAGTACGTCGCGGGTGACGACGTCCGCTCCATCGACTGGCGGGCCACGGCCCGAGCCCAGGACGTCGTCGTACGCACCTGGCGTCCCGAGCGGGACCGCACCCTGCTGCTGGTCGTCGACACCTCTCGCACGTCGGCCGGCCGCGTGGGCGACGTGCCCCGGCTCGACGCCGCTCTCGACGCCGCGCTGCTGCTGTGCGCGCTCGCGTCGCGAGCCGGTGACCGCGTCGACCTGCTGGCCTTCGACCGGGAGCCGCGGGCTGCCGTCGAGGGCGTCGGACGGGACGAGCTGCTGCCCCGGATGGTCGACGTCATGGCCGGTCTCGAGCCGGCGCTGGTCGAGAGCGACGGCCGCCGGCTGGTCGGCGAGATCCTGCGACGGACCCGGCGGCGCTCCCTGGTCGTGCTCTTCACCTCCCTCGACACGGCGCCGCTCGAAGCAGGGCTGCTGCCGCTGCTCGCCTCGCTGACCTCGCGGCACACCGTGCTGCTCGCGGCGGTGGCCGACCCGCGGGTCGAGGAGATGGCCGGCGCTGCAGGCGGATCGGTCGAGGAGGCGTACGACGCGGCGGCCGCGGAGCGCGCCCGCTCCGAGCGGCGGCGCCTCACCGCCCTGCTCCGGCGCCGGGGTGTCGAGGTCGTCGACGCGCCGCCGGAGACCTTCGCGCCGGCGGTGTCCGACGCGTACCTGTCGCTGAAGGCCGCCGGACGGCTGTGACGGACCGGCTCCTGCTGGACCGGCTGGGCGCGGACGGCAACCCGCCGCTCGAGCAGGTCGAGGTGTCGGGATGGCGGTTGCGGGCGTCCGCCGGGGTGCTGCTGCGCGCGAACTCCGCGCTGCCGCTGTCGGAGGCGCTGCCCCTCGACGCGGTCGTGGACTTCTACCGCTCGCGGAGCCTGCCGCCCCGGGTGCACGTCAGCTCGCCCGCGCTGGACGACGCGCTGGCCGCGCTCGGGTGGCGACGGGAGTTCGAGGTGCTCGTCATGAGCGGGCCGGTGCCGACGGGTCCGTCGTCCGCCGTCGTCGCGCCTGCTCTCGACGAGGACTGGCTGGACTGCTGGTGGACCGTCGACGGCCGGGGCGGTCCGGCCGAGCAGGACGTGCTCCGGCGGATGAGCGCGCGCGTCCCGGCTCCCTCGGCGTACGCCTCGATGGTGATCGACGGTCGCACCGTCGCCGTCGGGCGCGGCGTCGTGCAGGAGGGATGGCTGGGCGTCTACGCGATGGCGGTGCTGCCGGCGTGGCGGGAGCGCGGACTGGGACGAGAGGTGCTGCAGGGCTTGGGATCCTGGGCCGCTGCTCTCGGCGCCCACTCGGTGCACCTGCAGGTGCTGGCGGACAACGCGCGCGCCCGCGGGCTCTACGCGTCGGCCGGGCTGCGGCCGGCGCACGGCTACCACTACCGCACGCTCCCCTAGGGTGCCCCGCATGACGTCGCTGCTGCCCTCGACCGAGCGCCGGCTGCTGGCGTGCGTGGCGGGTGCGCAGCGGTCGAGCCGTCTGCCGTCGCTGCTCTGCGGCGTCGTCCGCGGCGGCACGCTCGTGTGGTCGGCGGCACGCGGAGCGGTGCAGGAGCCGCACGACGACGTGCAGTACCGACTCGGCTCCATCACCAAGCCGATCACCGCGATCGCCGTGCTGCGGCTGCGCGACGAGGGGCTGCTCTCGCTGGACGACGCCCTGGAGCAGCACCTGCCGGGGACGCCGTTCGGCGACCGCACCGTCGGGCAGCTGCTCGCGCACGGCGCCGGGCTGCGGTCGGAGTCACCGGGCCTCTGGTGGGAGCGCGCCGAAGGCCTGCAGTGGGAGTCGCTGTCGTCGTCGCTGGGCCCGTCCGACGTGCCGCACGCCGCCGGGCGGCGGTTCCACTACTCGAACCTCGGCTACGGCGTGCTCGGCGAGCTGGTGGCGCGGCTGCGCGGCCGGTCGTGGGCGGAGGTCGTGCGCGACGAGGTCCTGCTGCCGCTCGGGATGAACCGCACGACCCCGCGCCCGTCGGGTCGCGCGGCGACCGGCTACGCGGTGCACCCGTGGGCCGACGTGCTGCTGCCGGAGCCCGAGCACGATGCCGTCGCGATGGCGCCCGCCGGGCAGCTCTGGGCGACGCTGGCCGACCTCGGGCGCTTCGCCGCCTTCCTGCTCGGCGACACCGGCGAGGTGCTGTCCGCGGCGACCCTCGAGGAGATGGCGCTGCCGTCGGGCGTGGACCCGACGGCGAAGGGCTGGTCGTCGTACGGCCTCGGGCTGCAGGTGGTGCGCGCCGGAGAGCAGACGCTGGTCGGCCACGGCGGGTCGATGCCCGGCTTCCTCGCGTCGGTGTTCGTCGACCGGTCGCAGGACCTCGGCACGGTCGTGCTCTGCAACGCCACCAGCGGTCTGGACGGCGCGCTGCTCACCGACCTGCACGCGGTCGTCCGGGAGGCGGAACCGGCTCTCGGACCGGTGTGGCGCGCGGGAGCTGCTGATCCTGAGGCTCTTTCGCTGGTCGGCGTCTGGTACTGGGGGACGTACTCCTACGGGCTCCGGCTGCGCGCCGACGGCATGCTCGAGCTGATCGGCCTGCTGGGGGCGGGGCGCGCCTCGCGGTTCCGGTCAGTCGGCGACGGCAGCTGGGTGGGCCTCGACGGCTACCACGCCGGCGAGGTGCTGCGGCCCGTGCACGCCGACGGCCCGGTGGTGGCCCTGGACCTCGGGACGTTCGTCTTCAGCCGCACGCCGTACGACGCCGCGGCACCGCAGCCGGGCGGCGTCGACCCGCGCGGCTGGGGCGCTCACCAGGGCGAGGGCGAGTAGTCCTTCAGGAAGACGCCGAAGACGTCCTCGCCCGCCTCGCCGCGCACGATCGGGTCGTAGACGCGGGCAGCCCCGTCGACGAGGTCGAGCGGCGCGTGGAAGCCCTCGTCGGCCAGTCGTGACTTGGTGGGGTGCGGCCGCTCGTCGGTGATCCAGCCGGTGTCGACGCTGGTCATGAGGATGCCGTCGGACTCGAGCATCTCGCGTGCGCTGGTGCGGGTGAGCATGTTCAGCGCGGCCTTCGCCATGTTGGTGTGCGGATGGCCGGGACCCTTGTAGCCGCGGGAGAACTGCCCCTCCATCGCGCTGACGTTGACGACGTAGGTGCGCCGCGCGGGGCTGGCCGCCAGCGACGGTCGGAGCCGGCTGACGAGCACGAACGGCGCGGTGACGTTGCACAGCTGGACCTCGAGCAGCTCGAGCGCGTCGACCTCGTGCACCCGCTGCGTCCAGCTGTTGACCGCGTCGAGGTCGGGGACGAGACCGCCTGCGTCGATGGCGGTTCCGGCAGCGACGCGGTCGAGGGACGCGGAACCGCTGGTGAGCGCGAGCGCGGTGAGGTTGTGCGCGTCGAAGGAGTGCTGCTCGGTGCTCGTGCCCTGCGTCAGCTGCAGCGGGCCGTGGCCGAGGTCGACCACCTCCGGGGTCGGGCCGGGCGGGAGCGGGGCCGACTCCGCCGCGATGAGCTGGGCGTACGACCCCGGTGTCCGGCGCACCGTCTGCGCGGCGTTGTTGATGAGCACGTCGAGCGGCCCCTTGGCCGCGACGCTGTCCGCCAGCGCGACGACCTGTGCCGGGTCACGCAGGTCGATGCCGACGATGGTGAGCCGGTGCAGCCACTGGTCGCTGTCCGGCATCGCTCGGAACCGGCGCACCGCGTCCGTCGGGAAGCGCGTGGTGATGGTCGTGTCGGCGCCGTCGCGCAGGAGACGCAGCGCGATGTACATGCCGATCTTCGCTCGCCCGCCGGTGAGCAGCGCGCGGCGGCCGGTGAGGTCGGTGCGGGCGTCGCGCTTGGCGTGGTTCAGCTCGGCGCAGCTCGGACACAGCTGGTGGTAGAACGCGTCGACCTCGCGGTAGCGCTGCTTGCAGACGTAGCAGGAGCGCGCGTTGATGAGGGTGCCGATGACCTGCGCA
Source organism: Actinomycetales bacterium (assembly GCA_036675425.1). Classification (GTDB taxonomy): domain Bacteria; phylum Actinomycetota; class Actinomycetes; order Mycobacteriales; family SCTD01; genus SCTD01. Next base: position 5,729 of record JAKFFB010000277.1, read on the forward strand.
CCCGTCGCCTCGCCGATCGGCAGGCCGCGCGTCTCGTCGTCGATGCGCCCGGGCGCGGCGGTCGCGGTCGCCGCCGTCACGGCGTTGTCGTTGGCGAGGATGCGGTCGCGGGCCTCACGCCGGCGGCGGATCTTCACGCTCTTGTAGACCGCCGCCGTCGCCTCGCGGATGCGGACCGCGTCGGGGTGGTCGGTCGGCAGGTCGTCGAGGTCGCGGAGGACGTCGAGAGCGGCTTGCAGGCGCGCCGGGTCGATGCCGGGCTGGTCGGTCATGGGCCTGTTTCGAGTGGGGACGGGACACCGGAAGTCTAGGTGCGGGGACTGGCGCGGCCTGTCTGCCGCCGAGTGGAGCGCTCCCCGTGCGGCGCCTGGCGGGACCGGATGTGGCGATCTTGCCCGTGTGGAGGGGGCCGTTGATCGCCACTTCCGCGACGGTCCGCCGTCCTCCGGCACGGGGCGGATTCTGCACGCTGGATGCACGAAAAAGTCTGTCAACAAGCGGATTTCAGGCTTGACATGTGCTCGAACTGATGTTCGAATAGCGCATGCCCTTCGACCGTGCCGAGCAGGAGCCGTCTGACGACGCTGCTCCGGTGCGGCCGCCGCTGTCGGACCTGCCCAAGGCGCAGGTCGACTCGCTCGGGGCAGTGCGGGACGACCTGATCTCCGATGCGCAGTCCTGGGCGCGGCAGCTGACCGAGATCGCGACGTTGGCCTGGCGGGCGCAGATGGCCGGTGGGTCGGCGTTGCGGGAGCTGCCGATGGAGCTCGCCGGGTCGTGGCACCTCAGCCAGCTGACGGCCGAGCGGTGGATCGGTGAGGCCGAGCGGTTCCGCGACGCCCTGCCGCTGACTCTTTCGCTGCTCGGTGAGGGCCGGCTGTTCCGGCACCAGGCGGTCGCGGTCCGCCAGGAGCTCGACCCGTGCACCCCGGAGGTCGCCCAGGCTGTGGAGGCGCAGGTGCTGCCGGCCGGCGCGGAGCTGTGCCCGACCGATCTGCGCCGGAAGCTCAAGCGGGTCCGGCTCCGGATCGAGGCGGAGCTGCTGACCGCCGAGCAGGCCGACGCTGCCGAGGCCGAGAAGGTCGGGCGGCGGCGGACCTGGACCCGGCCGACCGAGGACGGGCTGATGCTCGCCGGCGCGGTCCTGACCCCAGAGCAGGGCGTCGCCTGGGCGCAGGGGATGGACGCCCTGGAACGCCGCGAACGTCTCGCTGACACAGCGGCCGGGATCAGCCGGACGGCTGAGCAGCGCCGCGCCGACCTGTTCGCCAGCCTCCCCGCGATCGCGCTCGCCGGGCTGGCCGCCGACGACCGCTGGCGCACCCAGGCCGGGCTGCCCGGTGGCCGGGCGCCGTTGTGCGACGGCAGCTCGGTGCTCTTCGACACCGAGCGGCCGGTCCCGCCGCCGTGGGCGCTGACGCCGGAGCAGGTCGCCGCGCAGATCGCGCTGAACGTGCACGTCCCGGTCGCAACGATGCTGGACCTGTCCCAGGAACCCGGCACCCTGGACCGGTACGGCCCCATCAGCGCCCAGCGGGTCCGGCTGGTCCGGCCCAAGAGCTACCGGCGGGTCATGGTCGACGCCCGCAGCGGACGACCGCTGGCCGTCGACGACAAGCCCACCCCCGCCGCCCCGACCGAGCACGGCCGCAGGGAGCAGATCCGCGCGATGCTCCGGCCCGACCTGGTCGTCGACCCGGACGAACCCCAGCACGACCCCAGCGCCCGGCTCGCCCGGCTCGTCGACGTGCGCGACGTCCACTGCTGCGGCCCCGGCTGCTCCTCACACCGCTACGACCGGGACCACCTGTACCCCTACGCCGCCGGCGGCAAGACCAACGCCAGCAACCTCGGACCACTCAGCCGTCGCTGCCACAACGCCAAGACCCACGGCAACTGGACCCTGGTCCGCCACCCCGACGGCAGCGTCACCTGGCACAGCGCCCTGCACCAGACCTACCGAAGGCCCGGACCCTGGGCACCACCCCCCAGAGTCGACATCTACAGCCCACCCCCGCCCCGACCGCCAAGAGCGACGCCGGCGAGCCCGGAGAGCGACGACGACATCACGCTCACCGAGCGCATCCGGCCACCCGAACCACCGAAACCCCCAGCCCCCGAGCCGAACACACGCTCCGGCTGGAACGACGACCCGCCGTTCTAGCCCTTGGGCCAGCGCAGCACCCGAGGCTGGGCGGGATCGGTGTTGTCCACCAGCACGTCGGCCGCGTCACCTGGCGCTGCCAGCTCGCGGTAGAGAGCCTGCCCCGGCAGGTAGCGCCGCTCATATCGCCGTCGCACCTCCTCCTCGCTGCCGAGCTGCGGAACGTCCCTGATGACGGCTCGGTCGAGGGTGACCGCCTCGTCCACGTGCAGGTAGACGCTCAGGTCCCACCGCCCGCGCAGCTCGGGACGGAGGAGGAAGACACCCTCGACGATCAGCACGGCGTCTGCCGCGACCTCCTGCCACATCTGGACAGCAGTGTCGGCGACGTGATCGAAGCCGGCTGTGCGTATCCGCCGCGACCCTGATGCGAAGGGCGCGAGGCACCCGGCCACGAGCCCGTCGTGGTCGAAGGAGTCCAGGTAGTAGCCGTCTGCAGACTCCGCGCCCCGGCGCAACCGGTGCTCGCGCGGGTTGTGCCAGTCGTCGATCGAGACGGACAGCCACGGCCGGGTCAGACGTTCGGCGACCGCGCGCGCCAGCGTGGTCTTCCCCGCAGCGTCCGGCCCGTCGACCGCGACCAGGAGCCGACCTTCGACGCTCTGGCTGTCGATGAGCTGGGCCAGCGCGTCAGCGAGGTTCATCGTCGTCCCTATAGACCTCCGGCATGGCCCGGGGCTCGGGAAGCGTCACCACGCCGAGGAGGGCGCCCGCGGCGTCGATCGCCGAGATCTCCGGGCGCCGCTCGGTCCAGACGACGAGCGCAAGACCGTGCGCCGCGACCGGGATACGGCGCTCGCCGTTCACGAGCAGCGCCGCCACCTCACGCGCTACCCGCAGCTCGGCCCACCACACCCAGCGCGAGCGGTCCCAGCCGAGCGGAGCGGACCGCGCTGTGCCGCCACCCCCGCGGCTCACCGCGTGCGCCGGGAGGTCAGCGAGAGCCGGGCGCGGCTCGACGGCGAGGTCCCCGGGACCACTGCCTCCACCCAGCAGCCGCCAGGCTCCGCCCACCAGCTCGAGGGAGTGGACGTCGAGCTCCGGGACCCCGCTCACACCGCGCCGCAGGAACATCGTCGCCGCGACGTCGCCGTCGCGATCGGCGGCCAGCGGCACGAACCGGACCCGCCGGCTCAGTCGCGCGTCGCTCGCCGGAGGCTCTCCCTCGAGCAGGCGCACGCTCTCGGCCAGCCGGTCGTACGACACGGTCGGAACCTACGCGGCACCGATACCGTCGGCGGGTGCTCACCACGATCCGGCAGGAGCGGCTGGCGCTCGTCGACCGCCTGCGCGACCTGCCGGCCGAGGACTGGGACCGGCCGAGCCTGTGCGCGGGCTGGCGGATCCGCGACGTGCTGGCGCACCTCACCACGCCCTACCTGGTGAGCGTTCCGGCGATGGCAGCGGAGCTCGTACGGCACCGCAGCGTCAGCCGGGCGATGGACGCCGTGGCGCGCCGCATCGGCACCGAGCACCCGACCGACGAGCTCCTGTCCGTGCTCGAGGCCAACGCGGACACGCCCTTCCGACCGCCGGGCCTGCCGCTCAACGCACCCCTCACCGACGCGATCGCGCACAGCGCCGACATCCGCTGGGCGCTGGGCGATCCCGTCGCGGACTGGTCCGCCGACCCGACCCGCGTCCGGCCGGTGCTCGACTTCCTGACCGGACCGCGCGCCCTCACCGGGTTCGTGCGACCGGGACGGGTACGCGGTCTCGCGCTCGTCGCGGACGACTGCGACTGGCGCTCCGGGCACGGCGCGGAGGTCCGCGGGCCGGGCCTGCTGCTCGCGCTCGGCATCCTCGGGCGAGCGCCCGCGATCGACCGGCTCACCGGCGAGGGCGTCGTCCGGCTGCGGGCCTGATCGGGACGGTCAGGCCGCCGCCGGCCGCACGTCACCGCGCAGGTCACCGACGAGATCGCCTGTCACACCGGCCTGCACGGCGCGGCGGCCCAGCACGAAGACGTAGAGCAGGAACAGCGCCTCGACCACCACGCCGATGCCCACCCGCGCCCACGTCGGCAGGCCGGACGGCGTCACGAAGGCCTCGACGATGCCCGACACGAAGAGCACCAGCGCGATGCCGAGCGCGCCGATCACCAGCGCGCGGCCCTCCTCGGCGAGCGCGCGCGTGCGGGTCCGCCGGCCGGGGTCCACGACGGTCCAGCCGAGCTTCAGCCCGAGCCCGCAGGCCACGAAGACGGCGGTCAGCTCGAGCAGCCCGTGCGGCAGGATCAGCCCGAAGAACAGCCCGGTCCGGTCGTTCGCGGCCATCAGCCCACCAGCGGTCCCGACGTTCACCGCGTTGCTCAGCAGGACGAACAGCACCGGCAGCCCGAGCAGCACGCCGAACAGGATCGCCTGCGCCGCGACGTAGGCGTTGTTGGTGAAGACCCGCGCCGCGAAGTCCTGCGCGGGGGCGGAGCTGTAGTAGCTCTCGAAGTCCTCCTCGACGAGCCGCTTCACCACCTCCGGCGGCGCGACGGCCAGCTGCGCCTCGGGACTGCCGGCGATCCAGATGCCGTACGAGAAGGCGACCAGCATGAACCCCGCTGTCGCACCGAGCCACCACCAGCGCGTGCGGTAGCAGATGGCGGGGAAGTCCGAGCGAAGGAACCTCGCGACGTCGCTCCAGGAGGCTCGCCGCCCACCGGCGACGACGCCGCGGGCCCGCGCGACCAGCGACGACAGCCGGCCGACGAGCGCCGGGTCGCGACCGATGCTCTGCACGACCGACAGGTGGGTGGCGACCCGCTGGTAGAGGTCGACCAGCTCGTCGACCTCCGCTCCGGACAGCCGCCGGGGACGGGACGCGGAGCCCAGCAGCGACTCCAGCCGCGCCCACTCCGCCCGGTGAGCGGCGACGTACGCGTCCAGGTCCACCCGTGCAGACTAGGGGCGCTGCCCGGTCCGGGCAGCCCGAGGAGGTGGGATGTCCGGCCAGCTGGTGACCGGTGAGGCGGTCGCGCTCGACCTGCGCCCCGCCGCGCTGCCGTCGCGCGTCGTCGCCGGGCTGGTCGACCTGATCGGCCAGCTGCTCGTGCTGCTGCTCGTGGCCGGCCTCGCCACCGCCGTCTCCCTCGACGTCTCCGAGGCCGCCGCCCAGGCGCTGGGCATCGTCGTCCTGGTCGTCGTCCTCATCGTCTACCCGGTCACCTTCGAGACCCTGCTCCGAGGCCGCACCCCCGGCAAGGCCGCGGTCGGCCTGCGCGTGGTGCGCGACGACGGCGGGCCGATCGGCTTCCGCCAGGCGTTCGTGCGCGGACTCGCCGGTGCCTTCCTCGAGCGTCCCGGCGTGACCTTCTTCGTCGCCGGGGTCGCCACCTCGCTGCTCAACCCCCAGGGCAAGCGGCTCGGCGACCTGCTCGCCGGGACCGTGGTCGTGCAGGAGCGGGTCGCCGTCAAGGGCGGCACCGTCGCCACCATGCCGCCGCCACTCGCCGGCTGGGCGGCGCAGCTCGACCTCTCCGGCGTCAGCACCGAGCTCGCGCTGTCGGTCCGGCAGTTCGTGTCGCGCGCAGACTCCCTCACCCCCGCTGCGCGCGAGGACCTCGGGCAGCGCCTGGTCACGGCCGTCACCGCCGCCGTCGGGCCTCCCCCGCCGGGCACCCCGGGGTGGGCGGTGCTGTCCGCCGTGCTCGCCGAGCGCCGTCGCCGTGAGGAGCTGCGGCTGGCCGAGCGACCAGCAGCCCAGCCCGCACCGGAGCCCGCGCGTCAGGAGCCCGAGACGCCGCCGCCCGCCACCCCTGGTGGCTTCGTCGCGCCCTTCTAGCGTCGCTTCAGAGTTCCTGCGGCCTCGAGGAACTCGCGATAGACGGCGACGATCGCCGGGTCCAGCCGCAGGTCGTTGTGGTACGTCGCCGGGAACTCCCGGTTGTCCGCTCCCTCGAGCCGCGGCGACTGCGCGTACGTCGGGCCGGCGAACGCCGGGTCACCCGCGCCGCTCCCGTCGTAGACCGTCATCCAGCGCGCGGGACCGTACGTCTCCCCCGCCGCGTTGAGCCGGTCCAGCCACGGCGTCGCGGCCGCGATCTCGTCGCACGACACGACGTTGCCCTCCGACCCCGGCGGGCAGAACGACGTGCCGTGGTTCGCCCCCGCGATGCCGACGAACGCCACCAGGTCCCGGCGCAGGGACGGGTGCACGCGCAGCACCTCCCGCGCGAGGGTCACACCGAGCGAGTGCCCCACGATCATGAAGCGCTGGGAACCGGTGTACTTCCGCACCATCAGCAGGAAGGCGTGCAGGTCGGCGACGTTGACGTCGTTCTCGGTGACGTAGGTCGTCGCGTCCTTGCCCATCCGGCTGTGCTCCTCGTCGCGCTCCGGGTTCTGCCGCGTCAGCGCGGACCCGTTGCTGCCGCCGAGGCCGTTGTACGACAGCGCCCACAGCTCCTGGTCGGACCAGCCGGCGGCACGGAAGTCGTCGCGTACGGGGTACCAGTCGGCAGCGTCCACGTTGTTGCCGTGCACGAAGACCACCGGCACGTGCTGGAGAGGCGCGCCACGACGCACGCCGCCGAAACCGCCGACGCGCCACCCCCACTCGGCGTCGAGGACCGCGGGCACGTCGGGGGCGAAGCGGACCGCCGCCGGTCCCTGCGGACGCATCCGCTCCGGCTTCTCCACCGCCGACGCCGATGGTGCGAGCAGCACCAGGAGCATGACCGCGATCCCGACGCGCCTCACGGCAGGACCCGGTCCCCGAGTTCCGCGCGGATCGCCTTCTTGTCGTACTTCCCGACGCTCGTCTTCGGCACGTCGTCGACGACGACGAGCTCGTCGGGCAGCCACCACTTCGCCACCCGGCCGGTGAGGAACTCCCGCAGCGACTCCAGCGAGAGGGACTCCCCGTCGCAGAGGGACACGACGACCGCCGGCCGCTCGTCCCACTTCCGAGACGCGATGCCGACGACAGCAGCCTCACGCACCGCCGGGTGAGCGAGCACGGCCCCCTCGAGCTCCACGGAGCTGATCCACTCGCCGCCGGACTTCACCAGGTCCTTGCTGCGATCCACGATCTTGAAGTACCCGTCGGGCTCCATCACCGCCATGTCCCCGGTGCGCAGCCAGCCGTCCTGGAACTTCTCGGGGGCCCCGCCCCAGTAGTCGGTGCACACCCACGGACCGCGGCACTGCAGCTCGCCCACGGTCTGGCCGTCCCACGGCAGCTCTGCGCCGTCGTCGCCGACGATCCGCGCCTCCAGCCCGGGCACGATCGTGCCGGTCTTCGCCCGCACCAGGCGCAGCTCCTCGGCCGGCAGCCCGCGGTGCCGGCGGCGCGGGCGCGACGTCGCGGCGATCGGCGTGGTCTCGGTCATCCCCCAGATCTGCAGGATCTCGATGCCCAGCGCGTCGTAGGCCTCCAGCAGGGCCAGCGGTGTCGCGGACCCGCCGATGCCGATCGTGCGCAGCGACGACAGGTCGGCCGTGCCCGCCTCGGCGAGCGGCAGCAGGGAGGTCCAGATGGTCGGCACACCGGCGGCCCAGGTGACCTGCTCCGACTCGATGACGCGGGCGAGGTTGGCCGGCGACGTGTCACCGCCGACGAGGACGAGGTCGGCTCCGGTGAGCGGCGCGGCGTAGGGCAGCCCCCAGCCGCAGGCGTGGAACAGCGGCACCACCGGCAGCACCCGCTCGCGCTCGGACAGCGCCAGCGCGTCGACCGTGCAGGCCGCGAGCGCGTGGAGGAACGTCGCGCGGTGCCCGTAGACAACGGCCTTCGGCATGCCGGTGGTGCCCGAGGTGTGGCACATCCCGCAGGCGTCGTCCTCGGCCAGCTCCGGCAGGTCCTCCAGCGCGGTGGGCATTGCTTCGGCGAGAAGCGCTTCCCCGTCGAGGATCCCGGGGATGTCGGCGCAGTCGCCCTTGCCGAGGCGTACGAAGGTCCGCACCGACGGCATGCGGTCCACCAGCGGGGCGAGCCGCGGGATGAGGTCGTCGTCGACCAGCATCACGGTGTCACCGGCGTCCGCGACGACGAACTCGAGCTGGTCGTCGTGCAGCCGGATGTTCACCATGTGCAGCACCGCCCCGGCGAGCGGCACGGCGTAGTAGAGCTCGACGTGCCGGCTGCTGTTGTTGGCGAAGGTGGCGACCCGGTCGCCCGGCTGCACCCCCAGGTCGCGCAGCACCGTCACCAGGCGCAGCACGCGCTCGGCGAGCTCGCCGTACGTCGTGCGGGTCGAGCCGGACGCCAGCGCGTCGACGACCTCGCCGCCGGCGTGGACCGTGCGCAGCCGGTCGAAGATGGTGCGCACCGTCAGCGGCTGCTGACCCATCAGCGCCTTCATGGACAGACCTCCTTGGGCAGGCCGAGACCGAGCACGAGCAGCGCGCTGTCGCGCGGGACCCGCGGGTCGAGACCGGTCAGCTCCTTCACCCGGCCGAGCCGGTAGGCGACGGTGTTGGCATGCACGTGCTCGCGGCGCGCGGTCTCCGGAATGGACCCGGTCGACAGGTAGCAGCGCAGCGTGGCGGCGACGGCGCCGCTGGGGTCGCGCGTCGCCAGCACGTCGCCGATGCGGCGGCGCAGCGCGTCGGCGACCCGCTCGTTGCCGAGCAGCAGCTGCTCGACCAGCAGGTCGTCGGGGCCGAAGGCGCCGGCGGTGAACCCCTCGGCCAGCGCGGTGACCAGCAGTCGCTCGACCGACTGCACCTCCTCCATCAGAGCCGTCCCCGGCTCAGCCGGCCGGCCCCACGCCGCGAGCGAGTCGCGACGGACCGGCGGGGCGTCGAGGCGGTTCGGCACGAGCAGCAGCACCCGGTCGCCGCGGTGACCGCCGAGCGTCCCCTGCGGGGATGCGGCGAGCAGCGCGTCGATGCCGGCCGCGACGCCGGCGCCGGCGACGAGCACCGGCACGTACGACGGAGCGAGCAGCGTCGAGAACCGCAGCGAGATCGCCGCGACCTCACCGGGAGTCGTCGCGGTGAGCAGCGCCTCGACCAGCTCGCGCCGGCGGGCGTCGAGGTCGCGCAGCCGGTCGTGGCTCGCGGCGAGGTAGGCCCGCGCCATGGCGCTCGAGGTGCGGTCCACGACGTCGATCCACCGCGCGCCGAGGTCGGCGAGCAGCGCCTCCTCGCCGGGCGGGACGGCGGCGCAGAGCGCGGTCCAGGCCTCGCGGCCGGCGATCCGGAAGGCGTGCAGCACCGCTTCGAGCGGCATGCCCATCCGCAGCCGCTCGCGGCCGGACTCCTCGAAGACCCTCAGCTCGCGGTCGGTCAGCGGGCGGTCGCTGACCACGCCGTCGAGGAAGGTCGTGACGAGGCGCCGCGAGGTCGGCAGGACGACCGTGGTCATCTCGCCCGGCGTCATCGCGGCGTACTCCGGGATCTCCCGGCGGTAGGCCTCCCCCATCCGCTCCGCGAGCGCGTCGACGTCCGCGAGGACCCGCTCCGCGAGCGCCGCGACGCCGGTGACCGGCACCGCGCGCAGCGACCTCATCGCGACCGGTCCTGCCGCGACGCGAGCGCCGAGCCGGTGGCGGCCTGCAGCACCTTGCCGATGCCGAGGTGGGTCGCGAGGGTCGCGTCGTCGAGCTCCTCGACGGGCGCGGAGTGGACGACGACACCGGTCTGCAGCAGGTGCGCGGTGTCGACGAGCGACAGGCCGAAGGCGATGTTCTGCTCGACCAGCACCATCGTCACGCCGGTCTCCGCGACGGTCTGCAGCACCTCGTTGAGCTCGAGCTGCGCGACCGGCGACAGCCCCGCGCTCGGCTCGTCGACGAGGATCAGCGACGGCTCGTTGATGAGCGCGCGGCCGACCGACAGCGACGCCTGCTGGCCGCCGGACATGGTGCCGGCCAGCTGGTTCCGCCGGTCGCGCAGCACGGGGAAGCGGTCGAAGACGCTGTCCAGCGACGCGGCGTAGCGGCTGCGGTCACGGCGGCCCTCACGACGGCGGAGCGTGTACGCGCCCAGCCGCAGGTTCTCCTCGACCGTGAGGCCGGGGAAGACCTGCCGGCCCTGCGGGACGTGGCCCATCCCCATCGCGACGCGCTTCTCCGGCGACAGCCCGGTGACGTCCTGCCCGTCGAGCAGGATGCGCCCGCTGCGCGCCGGGACGATCCCGGCGATCGTCTTCATCGTGACGGACTTGCCGGCGCCGTTGAGGCCGAAGACGCCGGCGATCTCGCCGCGCTGCACCTCGAAGCTGACGCCGTGCAGGACGGTCGTCGCGCCGAAGCCGGCGGTGACGTCCTCGACGACCAGCAGGGGGTCGCTCAGGCTCATGCGAGGGCTCCTTCGCGGCGGTGGCGCGGACGGGCGGGGGTCGTGCCGAGGTAGGCGGTGACGACCGCCGGCCGCTGGACGACCTCGATCGGCTCGCCGTCGGCGATGACCTTGCCGGCCGCCATGACGTAGAGCTCGTCGGCGACGCCCAGCACGAGCGGGACGTTGTGCTCGATGAGCAGCACGGTCCGGCCGAGCCGGTCCCGCACGTCGAGCAGCGTCGCCGCGAGGTCCTCGGCGGCGGCCGGGCTCATCCCGGCGCTCGGCTCGTCGAGCATCACCAGCTCGGGCGAGTTCACCAGCGCGCAGCCGATCTCGACGATGCGCTGCTGCCCGTGCGACAGCCGCCCCACAGGGGTGTCGCGGTAGCGGTGGAAGCCGAGGCCGTCGAGCACCTCGTCCGCCCGGCGCCGGACGTCCTGCTCGTACCACCGCGCCGGGCCGAGCATCGTCAGCGCCGACAGCACGCCGTACGGCGCGGCCAGGTGCTGCGCGATGAGCAGGTTCTCGTAGACGCTCTGGCTCTTGGCCAGGCCGATGAGCTGGAAGGTGCGGCTCATCCCGAGGGCGGTGCGGTCGTGCGTCGGCAGGTGCGACACGTCGACGCCGAGCAGCTCGACGCGACCCGAGTCCGGCGTCAGCGCACCGGTCATGGCGTTGAACATCGTCGTCTTGCCGGCGCCGTTCGGGCCCATCAGCCCGACGATGGTGCCGCGGTCGACGCGCAGGTCGGCGTCGTCGACGGCGGTGAGTCCGCCGAACCGGACGGTGACCCCGGTGGCCTGCAGGACGGGGGTGCCGGGGCGCGTCTTCGGGATCGCAGGCATGCCGACCGGGCGCACCAGCGCCGGCAGCGACGGGCGCGTCGGCGGCAGCGGCGGCTCACCGCCCCGCTTGCGCGCCTTCTTCTCGCGCGCCTCCTCGACCGCCCCGGCGAAGCCGCCCGGGTGCATGGCCAGCGTGTACATCAGCAGCGCCGCGTTGATGACCAGGTCGAGCCCGCGGATGCCGGAGCCGAAGACCCAGACCAGCAGGTCCGGCAGCAGCGTCGCGAAGACCGCCGCGGTCACGACGCCCCACCGGCTGCCGAGACCGCCGATGACGACGATGACGACGAGCAGCAGCGAGCGCGCGTAGTCGAAGGTCGAAGCGGTCACGGTGCCGTACGCCGTGCCGATGATGGCGCCGGCGATCCCGGCGACCGCACCGGACAGCGTGAAGGCGATCAGCTTGTACCGAGCCACGTCGACGCCGAACGACGCGGCGACCGCCTCGTCGGCCTTGACCGCCTGGAAGGCGCGGCCGAGCCGCGAGCGGGTGAGGTTGACGTCGAGCTGCCAGACCAGGACGAGCAGCACCGCCGCGATCGACAGGAAGCCGGCGTCGGACGCGATGGCCGTCTCACCGATGTACGGCCGGGGCGTCACCTTGCCGGCCGATCCGCCGCCGATCTGCTCCACGCGGAACAGCGACTGCCAGCCGACGTAGGCGACGCTCACCGTCACCACCGCGAGGTAGAGCCCGCGCAGCCGGAGGGCGGGAAGCCCGACCAGGAAGGCGATCAGGCCGCCGGCGACGGCCGCGGCGACGAGCCCGGCGACCCACGGCAGGCGCAGCTGGTCGACACCCGTGACGATGCCGGTGGTGAAGGCGCCGACGCCGACGAAGGCGAACTGGCCGAGCGAGATCTGCCCGGCGTAGCCCATCAGGATGTTGAGCGAGATGGCGGCGATCGCGAAGGCGCACGCGGCGGAGCCGAGCAGCGCGTTCTTGTCGCTGAGGATCGCCGAGCCGATCGTCGCCGGCAGCACGGCGGCGGCGATCAGCGCGATCAGCACGCCGGGGACGGGGAGCCTCATGCGGACGCTCCCGCGGGTCGGCGAGACGCGTCGGCCTCGGTCAGTCGGCGGATCAGGTCGGGCAGCAGCTGCCGGCCGAGGAGCACCGCCAGCAGGATCACGAGCACGACGACGTAGCGCATGCCGGACAGGCCGAGGCCGTCGAGGTAGCGGCTGGCAGCCGCCTCCGCGACACCGAGGGTGACGCCGCCGACCACCGCGCCGGGCAGGCTGTTCAGCCCGCCGATGACGGCGGCGGCGAGGCCGACGACGTAGAGCTCGCTGGCGTAGCCCGGGCCGAAGACGCCGACGGTCGGCTCCACGAGAAGGGAGGCGATCGCGGCGAGCGCCGCGCCGGCGCCCCAGATGGTGAGCGAGATCCGCGACAGCGGGACGCCGACCAGGCGCACCGCCGACGGGTCCTGCGCGGCGGCCAGGATGCCCAGGCCGAAGTCGGTGCGGCGCAGGGCCGCCTGCAGGCCGAAGCCGAGTGCGACGGCGAGCACGAGGCCGACGATCTGGGTGGGGGTGACGATGACCCCGGCGATGGTGACGCCGCCGGAGATCGGACCGGCCAGCTCCTTCGGGCTCTCGCCGAAGACCTGGAACTCCGCGGCGAGCAGGAACAGGCCGAGCCCCACGGTCGCGACCGCGATCGCGACCGGGTCGCTGGCCTGCATCCGGCGTACGACGAGGTACTCGAACAGGCACCCGAGCAGGACGGCGAACGCGATCGCCACCACGGCGCCGACGACCCACGGCAGGCCGAGGTCGCTGACGAGGACGGCGGCGAGGAACAGCCCGGCCGTGCCGACCTCGCCGTTGGCGAAGGTGAGGACGCCGGTGCCGCGGTGCACGAGGACGACGCCGAGCGCGAACAGCGCGTAGATGCCCCCGGAGATCAGCCCGAGGACCAGGACCTGGCCCATCAGCTCGCCCCGACGCAGCTCTTGGTGTTGCGCCAGTTCACCTTGCCACCGGGAGCGCGGTAGGTCTCCATGAAGACCAGCTTGTCGCTGCCGGCGCGGTGGTTGCCGCCGGTGAAGTCCAGCGGGCAGACGCTGGATGTCGGCCGCTTCCTGTAGGACTCGAGGACGTCCACGAAGCGGTTGCGGTTGCAGTCCTTCCCGCAGTCCATCAGCTGGTGGTAGAGCGCCTTCTGCGCCGTCCAGTTGAGGAAGAGCAGGTCACCGCCGACCCCGCCGAGGTCCACCCCCGGCCGGTACTTCCGGTACTGCTCCTCGAAGAGCCTGATGTCGTCGGCGTAGCTCGAGAAGGAGCCGCTGTAGTCGCCCTGGCTGTAGGCCGTGAACATCGCGACCCCGTCCAGCACCGGGTCCATCGCGTCGCCGTCGAGCGTCTGCGACGTCAGGTTGAACGGGAACAGCATCATGTTCGGCTTGTAGTTCTGCGCCTTGATCTGCTTGACGATCTGCGTGGCACCGAGGGCGTTCTCCCAGACCCAGACGACCTCCGCGCCGGCGTTGCGCATCTTGAGGATGTCCTGGGTGTAGTCGCCCTTGTTCTGCGGCACGGCCGCCTCGGCCACGACCTTGGGCGCGCCGTTCTTGGCGAGGAACGCCTTGAAGGCCTCGACGCCCGGCTCCCAGTTCTCGCCGTCGCGCTTGATGATCCCGACCTTCTTGCCCTTGTACTTCGAGACGTAGAGCTGACCGAAGGCCTCACCCGTCCGCTCGACGGTCGGCAGCGGCGCGAACGAGAACCGCTTGCCCGCCGTGCCCTTCACCGTCGCGGTGTGGTGCATGTAGAGCATCCGGTTGTCCTCGGCCCAGTTGCGGACGGCCGGGATCTGGTCGAAGCCGATGCCGCCCAGGAGCATGAAGATGCCCTTGGCCTTGCACGCGCGCGCCGCGGTCACCGCGGTGGTCGGCTTGTAGTCGTCGTTCTCGTACGACACGACGACCTTGCGGCCGTAGACGCCACCGGCGTCGTTGATCGCGCTCCAGAAGACGTTGAGGTCGGCGTCACTGGTGTTGAACGCGGCGCCGTAGGTGAGCGCCGCGTGCGCGCAGAGCGTGATCTGCTTGTCGGTGATGCCGATCGTCTCCTCGGCGGCGGTGAAGAGCGTGCTGCGCGCCTTGGGCGCCTGCGCACCCCCGGCGGCCGTCGTGGGGGCCGTCCCGGGGGCCTGTGCCGCGGGGGCCTGACCGGGCTGCGCGGCGCCGCCCGCGACGGGCGCGGAACCGCCCGGCTGCTGCACCGCCTCACCGGTGACCGGGTCGACGACCTCACCGGTCTCGGCGTCCACCACCTGGCCGGTGTCGGGGTCGACGACGGTGCCGGAGGGCAGCTCGCCCCCTTGGGCGAGCTCGTCGCTCGGCAGCGGGGCGCTGCTGCAGGCGGCCAGTCCGCCGAGCAGCAGGGCCAGTCCCAGACCGGTGGCGCGTCTGCGCAGTCGTGTCGTCACGCCTGTGAGTTTCGTCACCGGACGGCGGGTCTCCTCCCGTCGGACCGGGGAATTCCGGGTACGACCTTGTGAGATCCCCAATCAGCTCCGGGGATGAGCTCCGAAGGAGTCGTGGATCAGGTGGGCCATGCTCGGCCCGACCGGGTCGACGAAGCTGCCCTCGGGGTTGCCGTCGGTCCACGCGTGGTTCCCGCCGGGGATGACCACGGCGGTCACCGACGGACCGAACTCCGCGACCGTGTACGGGTAGCTCGACAGGCCGAGGACGCCGCCGGCGCACGGCAGCCCCTTGTTGCCGATGCAGGCGTTGCCCGGCGGCGTGCCGTGCACCGCGGCCCCCAACGCCGTGATCCACGTGAGGTTCGAGGCGGAATCCGGGTGCGGATCCGCCCACGACCTCACGTGGATCACGGGGTGGTGCGGTGTACGGGGGTGGTGCGGGTCGGGACTAGTAGCGGTAGTGGTCGGCCTTGTACGGGCCCTCGACGTCGACGCCGATGTACTCCGCCTGCTCCTTGGTCAGCTTGGTGAGCTTCACGCCGAGCGCGTCGAGGTGCAGCCGGGCGACCTTCTCGTCCAGGTGCTTGGGCAGCACGTAGACGCCCAGCGGGTACTGGTCGAGCTTGGTGAACAGCTCGATCTGCGCGAGCACCTGGTTGGTGAAGCTGTTGCTCATCACGAACGACGGGTGGCCGGTCGCGTTGCCGAGGTTCAGCAGGCGACCCTCGGAGAGCACGATGATCGAGCGGCCGTCCCCGCGGACCCACTCGTCCACCTGCGGCTTGATGTTGTTGCGGCGCACGCCGGGGAGCTTGGCAAGGCCGGCCATGTCGATCTCGTTGTCGAAGTGGCCGATGTTGCCGACGATCGCCTGGTGCTTCATCCGGGCCATGTGCTCGGCCGTGATGATGTCCTTGTTGCCCGTCGTGGTGATGAAGATGTCGGCGACCTCGACGACGTCCTCGAGGGTCAGCACCTGGTAGCCCTGCATGGCGGCCTGCAGCGCGCAGATCGGGTCGATCTCGGTGACGATGACGCGGGCGCCCTGGGCGCGCAGCGACTCGGCCGAGCCCTTGCCGACGTCGCCGAAGCCGCACACGACGGCGGTCTTGCCGGCGAGCATGACGTCGGTCGCGCGGTTGATGCCGTCGACGAGCGAGTGGCGGCAGCCGTAGAGGTTGTCGAACTTGCTCTTGGTGACCGAGTCGTTGACGTTGATCGCCGGGAAGAGCAGCGTGCCGGCCTTGGCGAACTCGTAGAGCCGCATGACGCCGGTGGTGGTCTCCTCGGTGACGCCCTTGATCTGCTCGGCGATCCGCGTGAAGCGCTGGGGGTCCTCGACCAGCGAGCGGCGCAGGGTCTCCAGGATGACCTTGTACTCGTCGCTGTGGTCGTCCGACAGCGGCGGCACGACGCCGGCCTTCTCGAACTCGACGCCCTTGTGGATGAGCAGGGTGACGTCACCGCCGTCGTCGAGGATCATGTTGGCGCCCTCGCCGCCCGGCCAGTTCACGGCCTGCTCGGTGCACCACCAGTACTCCTCGAGCGTCTCGCCCTTCCAGGCGAACACGGGCACGCCCTGCGGGTCCTCGACGGTGCCCTTGGGCCCGACGGCGACGGCGGCGGCCGCGTGGTCCTGGGTGGAGAAGATGTTGCAGCTGACCCAGCGGACCTGCGCGCCGAGCTCGACGAGGGTCTCGATGAGCACGGCGGTCTGGACGGTCATGTGCAGCGAGCCGATGATGCGCGCGCCGGCGAGCGGCTTGCTCTGGCCGAACTGCTCGCGCATGGCCATCAGGCCGGGCATCTCGTGCTCGGCCAGCCGGATCTCGTTGCGGCCGTACTCGGCGAGCGAGAGGTCGGCGACCTTGAAGTCCTGAGTCGTAGCGGTGGTCATGCGGTGTCCTGTCGTCCGGAGGTGAGGAGCTGGGAGTGCTTGTCCTGCTCGAAGGCGAGCCAGTCGCCGTCGGGCATCTCGTGCGCGGGCGGGCGGGGCGCCGCCTCGAACCACTCGTCGAGCGCGGTCGCCAGCTCGGGCTCGCGGCGCAGCCGGAGCGCGAAGCCGACGTCACCGAGCTCGACGCCGTGCGTCTCCAGCAGCGCGCGCAGGGTGCGCAGCCGCTGGAGCTGGGCCGGGCCGTAGAGCCGGTAGCCCGCCGCCGACCGCGGTGACTCCACGAGCCCGAGCTGCTCGATGTAGCGCAGCATGCGAGGCGACCACCCGGTGGTGGTCGCTGCCTCGTGGATCGTCAGCGTGGTCATCTGCCGAGAACCTTACCGCGATCGTGTCAGGGTGGCTACCCCAGGCGCGTGAACCTTGTCACGGGCGTGTCAGACCTGCCAGGACGACAGGTAGCGGACCTGGGCGGGGGTCAGCTCGTCCAGCCGCACCCCGAGGGCGGCCAGCTTGGTGCGGGCGACCTCGTCGTCGATCGCGGCCGGCACCTCGTGCACGCCCGGCTCGAGATCGGCGCGGGCCAGCCACTCGACGGTGAGCGCCTGCACCGCGAAGGAGATGTCCATGACCGCGGCCGGGTGGCCGTCGGCGGCGGCCAGGTTGACCAGCCGGCCCTCGGCGACCAGCAGCAGCCGGCGGCCGTCCGGCTGCTCGTACGCGTCGACGTGCGGGCGGACCCGGCGGTCCACCGAGACCGAGCCGGTGGCGAGCGCCTCGACGTCGACCTCGACGTCGAAGTGCCCGGCGTTGGCCAGCACCGCGCCGTCCTTCATGACGGCGAAGTGGTCGGCGGTGAGCACGTCGCGGTCGCCGGTGCTGACGACGAAGACGTCACCGATCGGGGCGGCCTCCGCCATCGGCAGCACCCGGTGGCCGTCCAGCACCGCCTCGAGCGCGCGCCGGGGCTGCACCTCGGTGACGACGACCTGCGCGCCGAGACCGCGCGCGCGGGCGGCGATCCCGCTGCCGCACCAGCCGTAGCCCGCGACGACCACCGTGCTGCCCGCGACCAGCGTGCCGGTGGCCCGCATGACCGCGTCGAGCGTCGACTGGCCGGTGCCGTGCCGGTTCGCGACCAGCAGCTGCATCGGGGTGTCGTTGACCGCGGCCATCGGCAGCCGCAGCGCGCCGTCCGCCGCCATCTGCCGCAGGCGCAGGACGCCGGTCGACGTCTGCTCGCCCCCGGCACGGACGCCCTCGATCAGCTCGGGCGAGGCGTGCAGCACGCCGACCAGGTCGCAGCCGTCGTCCAGCACCAGCTCGGGCCGGGCGGAGACCGCGCCGCGCAGGTGGGCCGCGTGGCCGGCCCTGTCGACGCCGTGCACCGCGTGCACGCCGACCCCGTCGGCGAGCAGGGCCGCGGCGACGTCGTCCTGGGTGGAGAGCGGGTTCGAGGCCGCCAGGTGCAGCTCCGCCCCGCCGGCGAGCAGGGTCCGGGCGAGCGCCGCCGTCTCCGGTGTCACGTGCGCGCAGGCGGCGATGCGCACCCCCGCCAGCGGCCGCTCCCGGGAGAAGCGCTCGCGGAGCAGAGCCAGCACCGGCATCGCCCGCTCGGCGAAGTCGACCCGCCGGCGGCCGGCGTCTCCCAGCCCCGGATCGGCGACGTCGGAGGCCTCGGGCACGGCGCCACACTAGGGTCCGCGGCGTGGACATCCCCGCTGTCATCCATGGCGCCGGCGGCTTCGTGCGCACCCTCGGGCCGAGGGTGCTGTCGACCGATCCCGAGGTGGTGCTCCGCCTCGACGCGGGCGAGGAGCTGCACAACCACGTCGGGGGGCCGCACGCAGCGGCCATCTTCGGGCTCGGCGAGACGGCGGCGTTCTCCCTGCTGCTGCGCGACTTCGGGGACCTGGTCGAGGCCGGCGCGATCCCGCTGGTGAAGGACGCGTCGATCGGCTACTCCTCGATCGCCACCGGGGTGCTGCTGGCGCAGGCGACCCTCACCGGGGACGCGGAGGGCGTACGCGCGTCACTCGCCGAGCGCGGGCGCGCGACCTTCCCGGTGGAGGTGCGCATCCGTCGCGAGGACGACGGCGTCGAGACGGCGCTCGCGACCTACCGGATGGCCTTG
Source organism: Actinomycetales bacterium (assembly GCA_036675425.1). Taxonomy (GTDB): domain Bacteria; phylum Actinomycetota; class Actinomycetes; order Mycobacteriales; family SCTD01; genus SCTD01. The sequence continues at coordinate 24,424 of JAKFFB010000277.1, forward strand.
CTGCGCGCCTGACCCCGCTTCGGTCGGGGCTGCGGAAGGTGCAGCTCCTGCGGGACGCAGTGCTCGCGGGCGTGGGCGTCGAGCTCGCTGCCGTAGCGGAACCGCAGACCGCACAGCGGGCAGTGCAGGGTGCTCATGTCTCCTGCCTCCCTTCTCGAGGGGACGCCTTCAGAGTGCGCCTGTCCGCGCTGTTCGACAAGAGCCCACCTACCGTGGTCGCACACACGAACCTGGAGGACCTGCCGTGGCCGGCGGACTGGTAGCCCTGCTCGACGACGTCGCCGTGCTCGCGCGCGCCGCTGCGGCGTCCGTGGACGACATCGGGGCGGCCGCCGCGCGCGCCAGCGCGAAGGCCGCCGGCGTCGTCGTCGACGACACGGCGGTCACGCCGCAGTACGTCCACGGTCTCGCCGCGCAGCGCGAGGTGCCGATCATCCGGCGGATCGCCCTCGGCTCGCTGCGCAACAAGCTGCTGGTGATCCTGCCGGCGATCATGCTGCTCAGCCAGTTCGTGCCGGGGCTGCTCACACCGCTGCTCATGCTCGGCGCCACCTACCTCTGCTACGAGGGCGCCGAGAAGGTCTGGGCCAAGGTGACGGGCCACGACAAGCACGCCCCGCCCGGCGAGGAGGTCCTCCCGGACGAGGACGCCATCGTGGGCGGCGCCGTCCGTACCGACTTCATCCTCTCGGCCGAGATCATGGTGATCTCGCTGAACGAGGTCACCGACGAGCCGTTCCTGTCCCGGCTGGCGATCCTCGTCGTGGTGGCGGTCGCCATCACCGTGCTCGTCTACGGCGTGGTCGCCCTCATCGTGAAGATGGACGACGTCGGCCTGCACCTGGCGGAGAAGCCGGGCCGCGGGACGGCCAAGGTCGGTCGCGCGCTGGTCCTCGGGATGCCGAAGCTGCTGACCTTCCTCACGATCGTCGGCACCGCCGCGATGCTCTGGGTGGGTGGCCACATCCTGCTGGTCGGCACGCACGACCTCGGCTGGGACCTGCTCTACGACGCCGTGCACTCCCTGGAGGAGTCGGCGCACGACGCCGCCGGGAGCGTCGGCGCCGTGACCGGCTGGCTGGTCAACACCGTCGCCAGCGCGCTGATCGGCCTCGTCGTGGGCGCCGTGGCGGTGGTCGTGATGGCCCTGACGCTGCACCGCCGCAAGGCGCACTAGCTCCGGATGCGGTCCTTCAGGGCCGTGATCGCGTCGACCGGCGTGGGGTCGAGCCCCTGCAGCATGGCGAGGTACGTCGAGGCGTAGTCGGTGAGGCCGACCAGCGAGGCGAGCCGCGACAGGGCCCCGCCGCCCTCGGCCTGAAGCTGCACGACCGGGATGTCGCGCTCCCGGGCGAGCTCGGCGCTGACGTCGGCGCGACGCGCCACCTGCGGGTGCTCCTCGGTGTCGCGCAGCAGCACCAGCGTGAGCCGCGGCTCGTCGTCCTCGTCCTCGGCGCGGTCGCGGAAGAAGTCGTCGTCGCCGGCCTTGGCCGCGCCGGCGAACGGCCCGTCGAAGGCCACCACCTGGTTGTGGTTCGCCTCCGGCAGCACGCCCCAGGTCGCGGGCAGCTTGGCGTTCTCGTTGAGCTGGCAGGCGAAGCGGTACGCCACCGCGCCGGCGAGCGGGCTCGTCCCCCAGAGGACGGGCAGCCGGTCCTCGAGGTCGAGGGCGAGCCGCTTGGCCGGGTTGACCAGCGACGCGGCGTCGGGCCGGCAGCGGTCAGCGACGTCCTCGAGCGTCGCGGCGGCGTGCTCCACGACCTCGGGCGGTGCGCTCAGCAGGCCGAGCCCGTGGCCGGCGACGACGAGCGGGACCGACAGCGCCCACATGCTCGCCCGGGGCTGCCGGCCCTGGGTGACGGGGACGAAGACCGCCTTGCCGCGCTGGCCGAGGTCGTCGACCGGGCTGCCCGACCGCCCGACCACCAGCAGGCGGCAGCCGCGGCGGACCGCCTCCTCCAGAGCGGACAGCGTCTCCTCGGTGGACCCGGAGCAGGAGACCGCGACGACCAGGTCCATCGGCCCGACCCAGGCCGGCAGTCCGTAGCCGCGGTGGGTCACGACCGGGACCGGGCAGGTCGAGCCGGCGACCGCCGCGAGGACGTCACCGGCGATCCCCGAGCCGCCCATCCCGCAGACGACGACAGCGCGGGGCCGCCCCTCGTCGGCGAGCGAGGAGACACCCGCCTCGGCAGCGAGCACCGCTGCCTCGCGGACCTGGGCGGCGGCGGAGGCGACCGCGGGCAGCATCTCGCCCGGATCGCCTGCAGCGAGCCCCGAGGGGTCGTCGAGCAGGTCCTCGCGAGCCGTCACGTGGGCTTGCGCGCCTCGTCGACGAGCAGCACCGGGATGTCGTCGCGCACCGGGTAGGCCAGCCCGCAGCCGGTGCACACCAGCTCCTCCGCGGCCTCGTCGGCACGCAGGGGGCTGTGGTCGACCGGGCAGGCCAGGATGTCGAGCAGTGCGGCGTCCAGCTTCATGCGGGGCACTCTAGCGAGAGGCTGGACGAGCCTCAGCCGCGGATGACCGCCAGCGCGTCGTCGCGGACCCGCTCCATCGTTGCGACGTCCGGCGCCTCGACGTTCAGGCGGAGCAGCGGCTCGGTGTTGCTGGCCCGCACGTTGAACCACGCGCCCCCGTCGAGCTCGACCGTCAGCCCGTCGAGCTCGTCCTGCGGCCGGTCGGCGTACTTCTGCTTGATGGCGGCGACCTTCGCGGCCTGGTCGTCGACGGTGGAGTTGATCTCGCCGCTCGCGGCGTAGCGGTCGTAGGTCGTCAGCAGCTGCGACAGCGTGCCGTCCTGGCCGCCGAGCGCGGCCAGCGCGTGCAGCGCCGCGAGCATGCCGGAGTCGGCGTTCCAGAACTCCGCGAAGTAGAAGTGGCCGGAGTGCTCGCCGCCGAAGACCGCGCCCGTACGCGCCATCTCGGCCTTGATGAACGAGTGCCCGACGCGGGTGCGGACCGGGGTGCCGCCGTTCTCGGTCACGACCTCGGGCACGGCCTTGCTGGTGATGAGGTTGTGGATGATCGTCGAGCCCGGGTGCTTGGCCAGCTCCCGCGCAGCGATGAGCGCGGTCAGCACCGACGGGCTGACGATCTCGCCGCGCTCGTCGATGACGAAGCACCGGTCGGCGTCGCCGTCGAAGGCCAGCCCGATGTCGGCGCCGAGCTCGGTCACCTTCGCCTGCAGGTCGGCGGTGTTGGCCGGGTCGATCGGGTTGGCCTCGTGGTTCGGGAAGCTGCCGTCGAGCTCGAAGAACATCTCGGTCACCTCGAGCGGCAGCCCCTCGACGACCGCGGGGACGGTGTGCCCGCCCATGCCGTTGCCCGCGTCGACGACGACCTTCAGCGGGCGGATCGCCTCGATGCCGGGGACGAGCTCCTTCATGTACGCGGCGTAGTCCGCGAGCAGGTCCTGCTGCGTCACGGAGCCGGCCGGGCGGTCGCTCGCCGGCAGCCCCTCGTCGAGGTAGCGCTCGGCGTCCTCGCGGAGCTGCGCCAGGCCGGAGTCCTGGCCGACGGGCCGCGCCCCGGACAGGCACAGCTTGATGCCGTTGTAGCGGGCCGGGTTGTGGCTCGCGGTGAACATCGCGCCGGGGACGTCGAGCGTGCCGGCCGCGTAGTAGAGCAGGTCGGTCGAGCCGAGCCCCGCGTCGACGACGTCGACGCCCTGGCTGGTCACGCCGTCGGCGAAGGCCTGGCTCAGCTCGATCCCGGTCTCGCGCATGTCCCGCGCCATGACGACCCGGTCGCTGCCGGTGAACCGGGCGAACGCCGCCCCGAGCGCCCGCGCGATGTCGGCGTCGAGCTCACCGGGGCACAGACCCCGTACGTCGTAGGCCTTGATGATGGTCGAGAGGTCCCGGGTCATGGGACCCGAGGCTAGAGCTTGTGCTTCTGGGCCTTGCCGAGCACCGTCGAGATGTCGAGCTCGCGGCCGTTCTGCTTCCAGGACTTGGTCTCGCAGGAGTGGCAGCTGGTGAAGTCCACGGCCGAGCCGTCGGTGAGCGTCATCGTGATCGACGTGACCCGGTGACCCGAGCAGGTGTCGCAGACGACGAGCGAGCGGGTGGGCGTGGTCACGAGCGACATCGGGGATCTCCTGAGCGGGGAGGGAGGAGCGGGATACCCGCTCCTTCGGCCGAACGGGTGAGATCCCTTGAGAACCCGGCGTGTCCAGGACGAACCGGACAGAAGCCTCAGCCCGGGGTGGGGAGGGCCCGCAGGTGGCCCCGGCGGCCGGTCGCCCCGTCGGGCCCGGCAACGATGCCGCCGGCGGCCGGCCGAGCGGCCTCGCGCACGGCGTCGGCGAGCGCCTCCAGGTCGTCGCTGCTGCGCTTGCGGACGACGTCGGCGGCCTCGGGCGAGTGGCGCACGACCTCCCAGCCGCGGGGGGCCGTCAGCCGGTTCGCGTGGTCCTCGCACAGGTCGTAGCAGTGCGGCTCGGCGTGCACGGCGAGCGGCCCGACGACGGCGGCGCGGTCGGCGTAGACGTACGTGAGCGTCGCGACGGCGGGGAGGGCGCACGCGGTACGGGAGCAGCGCCGGACAGGGCTCACGGGACGGGACGGTAGCCGAATCGAGCCGGGCTGCCGAGCGACGCGCCGGATCCGGGCCCGCTCCCGGGCTCCCCCCGCCCCCTCCCACGCTCACCTACCCTTCCGGTCGTGGACCCCGCTCCCGACGCCGCGCCCGCGGTCGTCCGCCGACGGCGCCGCGACCGGCACGGTCGTGGCCTGCGTGGGCCGCTGGTGCCGCCGACCGTGACCGTCGGCGACCGGGTGCTGCGGGTGCCGGCGGCGCAGACCCGCGGCGAGCGCTTCGACGACCTGGTGCTCGACGCCGTGGAGGACCTCGAGCAGCGCTGGGCGCGCGAGCTCGAGGGCGTGGAGTTCGCCGTGGAGGACGTCCCGGCGGTGCCGCTCGAGGGCGACCTGCCGCTCGACGACGACGTCGTCGCGGACGAGACGGCGGGCGGCGCGGTGCCGCTCGGCCGGCTGCTCCCGGCGGCCGTCGACGCCCGCGGCCGGCGTACGGCCCCGCGGATCGTGGTCTACCGCCGCCCCCTCGAGGCCCGCGCGACCGACGCCGACGACCTGGCCGACCTCGTCCACGACGTGGTGGTGGACCAGGTGGCGCGGCTGCTCCACCTCGACCCGGACGAGGTCGACCCGCCGCCTGCCTAGGGGACGCCGACCACGGCCGGGGCCGCTACGGAGGTGACCGACGGCAGCACCGGCAGCAGGGTGGTGAAGGGGCCGCGCGAGCCGCGCTCGCGGGAGTAGCGGGCCGCGTGGACCCGGCCGCTCACGGGGCGGACCTCGACGGCGAGCGAGCCGGTCGACCCGGGCGGCAGGAACCGCGACAGCCGCACGGCCACCGTCGTCGCGGCGGGCACCTCGACCCGTTGCGTCGCGAGCTCGCCGGGAGCTGTGGGCACCAGCTCGACCACGGCGTCGCCCGCCGGCGCCGAGAGCAGGAGCAGCACCTCCGTCGGCGGGGAGAGGCGCACGTCGGCCAGCAGCGACGGCCCGTCCAACGCCGGAGTCGCTGCGGCGAAGGCGATCTCGCGTACCGGTCCGTCCTGCCGGTCGACCACGAGGGCGCCGGTGAGGACAGGCGCGCCGTCGGAGCGGACTCGTACCGCCGCAGGGGTGTCGGCGAGCAGGTCGGACAGGTCGAGCGCGACCGACGTGCCCGCGGGGACCTCGACGGCCTGCAGGTCCTCGGGGAGGTACTGCCCGTCGGCGGTCGTCAGCTCCGCCGACACCGTCGTCGCGATCTCACCGGGGTTGGTGACGAGCAGGGTGCGCCGGCCAGGCCCCTCCGGCAGGCCGGGCACGACGGACTCGCGGGCCGGGCCGGGGGACGGCGGCACCCAGTCGGTGCCGAGGGGGGTGCGGCCGTCGACCCGGACGACGCGCAGGGCCGACGTCACCCGGCCCGTGGTGGCCGCGACGCGCAGCGCGAGCAGGTCGCGGTCCGGCGCGAGCCGGTCGAGCGGCACCGCGACCCGGGTGCGCGGCGGGACGCGGATCCCCCTGCCAGGACGGGGATCCGCCTGCCCCGTGGAGGTCCAGAGGGTGACGTCGACGGTCGCCGGCGTCGGCTCGCCGTTGACGAGCAGCAGCTCGCTGCTGGTGCCGAGGACCGTGGCGCCGCCGACGAACCAGCTCTCCGCCGATGGTGACGGGCAGGTCAGCGCGGCCACGCCGCGACGGGTTCCGGCGGTGGCCCGGGTGGTCTGCTCGACCACCAGCGCCCCGGCAGCGGCACCGGTCGCGGTGGTGACGTGGACGGCGCCCTCGAGCCCGGCGGCCAGGTCACGCGCGACCGGGCCGGGCGCCACCGGTCGGCGGGAGCCGACCAGCGGGCCGCCGGTCCGGGTGGTGCCACCGGCCGCGGTGACGGTGCTCGCGCCGCGGTCGCCGTCCTGGCGGACGTCGGGGCAGACGGCGGTCCGCGAGGTCACCGGGAGCTGCTGCCCGACAGGGCCTTCCGGCGGAGGTCCGGCCGTGAGCTGGCCGGCTGCCACGACGACGCCGAGCAGGACCCCGACGGCGCCCAGCCGGGCCGCGCCGCTCATCGGACCAGCCCGCGGCGCGGCGGGCGACCGGGCCCGGCGAGGACGGCGACGACCAGCACGGCGAGCCCCTGCGCCCCGAGAGCGAGCGGGCCGAGGTGGTTGCCCCGGCCCGTCGCCGCGGTGGCCGGCGGCACGACCCGCCACACCGGCGGACCCTCTCCCGCCTGGCGGTCCAGGCCGGGCTGGCTGTCGAGCGCGTCGGCCAGGGCGCCCTCGCCCGGCGTGGCGACGAGGACGACGCCGGCCCGGGCGGCCGCCGCTGCGGCGGGGACGCCCCGTGGCGCGAGCAGGTCGGTGACGACCGCGTCCAGGGCGGGGTGCGGGTCGCCGAGGCGCGGTCCGCCGGCGTCCGAGAGGGCGTACGTCACCGCTCCGTCGGCCCCCTCCGACAGCAGGAGCGGTGACGTACGCGCTCTCGGACGCCGACGGACCGC
>JAKFFB010000108.1:0-31393 GCA_036675425.1 Actinomycetales bacterium
GGACGTCGTCTACCCCGACGGCGAACCGGTGGTGCGGGTGACCGCCGGCTCGATCGGCGACGTGCTCGAGGGCGCCGGCCGGCCCGGCCACTTCGACGGCGTGCTCACCGTGGTCCTCAAGCTGCTCCACCTCACCCGTCCGGACGTCGCGCTGTTCGGGCAGAAGGACGCCCAGCAGCTCTCGGCGATCCGCCGGATGGTGCGCGACCTCGACGTGCCGGTCGAGGTGGTCGCCGTCCCCACCGTGCGCGAGCCCGACGGCCTGGCTCTGTCGAGCCGCAACGCCTACCTCACGGACGAGCAGCGGCGTACGGCCCTCGTGCTCTCCCGCGCCCTCGCCACCGGCGACGTGGAGCAGGGCCGGGCGGTCTTCGCCGCCGAGCCCGAGGCCGACCTCGACTACCTGGCGCGCGTCGACAGCGCGACCTTCACCGACTCCCCGGACGGCGACCTGCTCGTGGTCGCCGCACGGGTCGGCACGACCCGACTGCTCGACAACCGCATCCTCGAGAGGCAGTGACCCAGTGTTCCGGACCATGCTCAAGGGCAAGATCCACCGCGCCACGGTGACCCAGGCCGACCTGCACTACGTCGGGTCGGTCACCGTGGACGAGGACCTCCTGGACGCGGCCGACCTGCTGCCCGGCGAGCAGGTCGCGATCGTCGACATCACCAACGGCGCGCGGCTCGAGACCTACGTCATCCCCGGCGAGCGCGGCTCCGGCGTCATCGGCATCAACGGCGCGGCCGCGCGGCTGGTGCAGCCCGGTGACCTCATCATCCTCATCGCCTACGGGCTGATGGACGACGCCGAGGCGCGGACCTACCAGCCGAAGGTCGTCTTCGTCGACGCCGACAACAAGATCATGGGCTTCGGGCACGACCCGGCCGAGGCGCTGCCCGGCACCGGGCTGGTCCGCGGCGACCTCACCTACCCGACCGCCAACCCGCTGCAGGCCCGGCACACCGGCTCGTACGACGACGACCCCCTGCTGGTCTGGTGACCGCAGCCCGGCGGCTGCTGGCGCCGGCACCCGGGTGGACCACGACCGCCGACGTCGTCGTCGTCGGGTCGGGCGTCGCCGGCCTGACCGCGGCGCTCCACGCGGCGCGCGCCGGCAGCGTCCTGCTCATCACCAAGGTGCTCGTCGACGACGGCTCGACACGCTGGGCGCAGGGCGGCGTCGCTGCCGCGATCGGCCTCGACGACACCCCTGAGGAGCACCTGCAGGACACCCTCGAGGCGGGCGTCGGCCTGTGCGACGTCGACGCCGTACGCGTCCTCTGCGAGGAGGGCCCGGCCCGGCTGCACGAGCTCATCGCGCTCGGTGCCGCCTTCGACCGGGACGCCTCCGGCGAGCTCGCCCTCACCCGCGAGGGCGGTCACCACCGCAACCGGATCGTGCACGCCGGCGGTGACGCCACCGGCGCCGAGGTGCAGCGGGCGCTGGTCGCCGCGGTGCGGGCCGACCCGCGGATCCGGCTGGTCGAGCACGCGCTGGTCCTCGACCTGCTGCGCACGGCCGACGGCCGCGCCGCGGGCATCACCCTGCACGTGCTCGGCGAGGGCACCGAGGACGGCGTCGGCTGCGTGCGCGCCCGCGCGGTGGTGCTGGCCACCGGCGGCATGGGCCAGGTCTACGCGTCCACCACGAACCCGGCCGTCTCCACCGGCGACGGCGTCGCCCTCGCTCTGCGCGCGGGGGCCGCCGTGGCGGACCTGGAGTTCGTGCAGTTCCACCCGACCGCGCTGTGGCTCGGGCCCGGCGCGACCGGTCAGCAGCCGCTGATCTCCGAGGCCGTGCGCGGCGAGGGCGCCTTCCTCGTCGACCTCGACGGCCGCCGGGTCATCGACGACAAGGACCACCCGCTCGCGGATCTCGCGCCGCGCGACGTCGTCGCGAAGGCGATCCACCGGCGGATGCTCGAGACCGGCGCGGACCACGTGCTGCTCGACGCCAGCCACCTGGGGGAGGAGCTGCTGCTCTCCCGCTTCCCGACGATCGTGGAGCGCTGCCGCGAGGCCGGGGTCGACCCCGTGACCGAGCCCGTCCCGGTCGTGCCCGCGGCGCACTACGCGAGCGGCGGCGTGCGCACCGATCTGCACGGGCGCACCGACGTACCCGGCCTCTACGCCTGTGGGGAGGTCGCCTGCACCGGGGTGCACGGCGCGAACCGGCTGGCCTCCAACAGCCTGCTCGAGGGGCTCGTCTTCGCCGGTCGCATCGGCCTGGACCTTGAGCGGTCGCTGCCCGAGCAGGGCGAGCCGGTGGAGCCGCTCGAGGCCGGCCTGCTCGTCGACCCCTCCGTCCGGGCCGAGCTCGGCCGCGCGATGAGCGAGGGTGCCGGCGTGCTCCGCAGCCGGGCCTCCCTCGCCGAGACCGCCCGCCGGCTCGACGATCTCGGCGCGCAGACCAGCGATGCCCCCGGCCCCGCGGCCTGGGAGGCGACCGGGCTGCTGCAGGTCGCCCGGGCGCTGGTCGCGGCAGCGGCCCGGCGCGAGGAGACCCGCGGGTCGCACTGGCGCGACGACTTCCCCGACGCCTCCGACGCCTGGCGGGGACACCTGGTGACCACCCTCGCCGGCACCACCTTCGAGCCCGTGGAGGGCGCGTGAACCCCCGCACCGTCGAGGCGCTTGCCGGGATCGAACCGGCGTACGTCGAGGAGCTCGTGAGCCGGGCGGTCGCCGAGGACCTGGCCGGCGGCGTCGACGTCACGAGCACCGCCACCGTCCCCGCCGACCTCCTCGGCACGGGTGCCTTCACGCCGCGCAGGCCCGGCGTCGTCGCCGGGCTCGGGGCCGCGCTGGCCGTGCTCGACGTCGTGCTGGGGGACCGGCTGGAGGTGCTGTCCGTCGGCCGGGACGGCGACGCCGCCGAGGTCGGCACCCCGGTGCTCGAGGTCCGCGGCCCGGTCCGGGACCTGCTCACCGCCGAGCGCACCGCCCTCAACCTGCTCTGCCACCTGTCCGGCATCGCGACGCTGACCCGCGCCTGGGTCGACGCGGTCGCCGGCACGGGTGCGGCGATCCGCGACACCCGCAAGACCACCCCCGGGCTGCGCGCGCTGGAGAAGGCGGCCGTACGCGCCGGCGGCGGCGTCAACCACCGGATGTCGCTGTCGGACGCCGCCCTGGTCAAGGACAACCACGTGGTCGCCGCCGGGGGAGTGCGGCAGGCGTTCGAGGCGGTGCGCCGCGCGTTCCCCGGCGTGCCGGTCGAGGTCGAGTGCGACACCGTCGAGCAGGTGCGCGAGGTGCTCGCGGCCGGCGCCGACCTGGTGCTGCTCGACAACATGACCCTGGACGAGACCCGCGCCTGCGTCGCGCTCTGCCGCGAGCGAGGCGTGCGGACCGAGGCGTCCGGCGGGCTCGCCCTCGCGACCGCCCGCGGCGTCGCGGAGACCGGCGTCGACTACCTCGCCATCGGCGCGCTCACCCACTCCGCCCCGGTCCTCGACCTGGGTCTCGACCTGAGGACCCCCTGATGCTGCTCACCGTCGACGTCGGCAACACCAACACCGTCCTCGGGCTCTTCGACGGCGAGCACCTGTTCGAGAGCTACCGCATCAAGACCGACCCGCGGGTCACGGCCGACGAGCTGGCGCTGATGTTCCGCGGCCTGCTGTCCGAGCACCCCGCCCCCGACGGGGTCGCGGTCTGCTCGACGGTGCCGAGCGTGCTCGAGGAGCTGCGCCGGATGTTCGACCGCTACTTCGCCGACGTGCCGACCGTCGTCGTCGGCCCCGGGGTCAAGACCGGTGTGCCGCTCCTCTACGACAACCCGCGCGAGGTCGGCCCCGACCGCGTCGTCAACACCCTCGCCGCGCACACGCTCTACGGCGGCCCGACGGTCGTCGTCGACTTCGGCACCTCGACCAACTTCGACGTGGTGAGCGCCAAGGGGGAGTTCCTGGGCGGGGCGCTGGCTCCCGGCATCGAGATCTCGGTCGACGCGCTCGCCGCACGGGCGGCTCGGCTCTTCAAGGTCGAGCTGGTCGAGCCGCGGTCGGTGATCGGCAAGACCACCAGCGAGGCGCTGCAGTCCGGGCTGCTCTACGGCTTCGCCGGCCAGGTCGACGGGATGGTGCGCCGGATCGGCGACGAGCTCGGCGAGGAGCCGGTGGTGCTCGCGACCGGCGGCCTCTCGCACCTGATGGTCACCGTCTGCGAGACGCTCGACCACCACGAGCCCGACCTGACCCTGCTCGGCCTGCGGCTGGTCTACGAGCGCAACCGCTGAACCCCGCGACGATCTTCGTCATGTGGGGGCGCGACACGCGAGAAGCTGCCCCAGATGACGAAGATCGCGAAGGTGGGGCACGACTCAGGCCCGGACCGACCGCCACGCGTCGGTGACGTAAGGGAGCTCGAAGGGCTCGTCGTCCGGAGCGAGCTCGCGCACCTGCGCGAGGACCTCGAGCCGCTCCTCCTCGGGCAGCGACGTGAGGACCGACCGGCTCGCCACGAGGTCGACGAGCAGGTCGCGGTCGAGCGACTGCCCGTTCTCGAACTCGTCGTGCACCGGCTCGTCCAGGGCGCCGTTCCCGCCGAAGGGCGGTCGACCGTCCATGTGGCTGACCAGGTCCTCGGCGCCGAAGAGCGCGGTGACCTCCCTCACCCAGGCCGTCGAGTCGTCCATGACGTTCCACAGCAGCCCGATCGTGCCGCCGGGTCGCAGCACGCGGACGATCTCGGCGAGGGCGGGCTCGGGGTCGAACCAGTGGAACGCCTGACCCACCAGCACCGCGTCGACCGAGCCGTCCGGCAGCGGGATCGCCTCCGCCGTGCCCTCCAGCACCTCCGCGCGGGCGGGGATCCGCGCCCGCATCTGCTCCGACGGCTCGACGGCGACGACGTCGAGTCCGAGGTCGAGCAGCACCGAGGTGAGCTTGCCGGTGCCGGCGCCCAGGTCGAGCACCCGGTGTGCCTGCTCCGGCAGGGCCCAGCGCACCGCCTCGACCGGGTACGTCGGCCGCGACCGGTCGTACACGTCCGCTGCCGCCCCGAACGAGCCGGCCCGCTCCCTCCACCGCTGTCCGTCCATCCCCTGAAACTAGGCTGGGCCGGTGACCGACGCGCCCGTGCCCCCCGTCGACGACGACGTCCCGGAGCAGGTGAGGGTCCGCCGGGAGAAGTACGACCGGCTGCTGGCGGCCGGCACGCCGCCCTACCCGCTGGGCGCTCCGCGTACGACCACCCTGGCGGAGGTGCGCGCGCGCTACGCCGACCTCGAGACCGACACCGCCAGCGGCGACGTGGTCAGCATCACCGGCCGCGTCATGCTCAGCCGCACCGGCGGCAAGCTCTGCTTCGCGACCCTGCAGGAGGGTGACTCGCAGCTGCAGGTGATGGTCAGCCTCGACGGCGTCGGCGAGGAGCGGCTCGCGGCGTGGAAGGCCGACGTCGACCTCGGCGACCACGTCGGCATCACCGGCGAGGTGATCAGCAGCCGGCGCGGCGAGCTCAGCGTCCTCGCGAGCAGCTGGCTGATGACCAGCAAGGCCCTCCGCCCGCTGCCGGACAAGCACCACGGGCTCACCGACCCCGAGCTGCGGATCCGCCAGCGCTACGTCGACCTGATCGTCAACGCCGACAGCCGCCGGATGGTCACCGATCGCGCGACCGTGGTGAAGGCGGTGCGCGACGTGCTGCACGACGCCGGCTTCGTCGAGGTCGAGACGCCGGTGCTGCAGACGATCCACGGCGGCGCCGCCGCGCGGCCGTTCCAGACCCACCTGAACGCGCTGGACCTCGACATGACGCTGCGGATCGCTCTCGAGCTCTACCTCAAGCGGCTCGTCGTCGGCGGCGTCGACAAGGTGTTCGAGATCGGTCGCATCTTCCGCAACGAGGGCGTGGACTCCACGCACTCGCCGGAGTTCACGATGCTCGAGTTCTACGAGGCCTACGGCGACTACGACACCGTGGCCGACCTCACCCGCGAGATGGTCCTCGAGGCCGCGCGGCGCATCGGCCGCACCTCGGTGCCGGACGGGCAGGGCGGCGAGATCGACCTCGAGCAGCCCTGGCGGAGCGCGACCCTGCACGAGCTGGTGAGCGAGGCGGTCGGCACGACGGTCGATGCCGGCACCTCGCTCGAGGACGTCACCGCGCTGGCGGCGAAGCACGAGGTCGCGCTGCAGGACGGCTGGGACGCCGGCGAGGTCGTCCTCGAGCTGTACGAGAAGCTCGTCGAGCACACCCTGCTGCAGCCGACGTTCGTCCGGGACTACCCGGTCAGCGCGCGCCCGCTCGCCCGCGACCACCGCGACGACCCGCGGCTGGCCGAGGCCTGGGACCTGGTGGTCGCCGGCACCGAGCTGGCGACCGGCTACTCCGAGCTGGTGGACCCCGTCGAGCAGCGCCGGCGGCTGACTGCGCAGAGCATCCGCGCCGCCGGCGGCGACCACGAGGCCATGCAGCTCGACGAGGACTTCCTCCGGGCGCTGGAGCACGGCATGCCGCCGACCGGCGGTCAGGGGATGGGCATCGACCGGCTGGTCATGCTGCTCACCGGCTCGCCGATCCGGGAGACGATCCTGTTCCCGCTGGTGCGTCCGCTCGACGCCCGGTAGGTCTCAGCCGGGGGTGGCCACGCGCTGCATCGCGACGTAGCGCGCGGCGAGGATGTGGCTCCGCATGGCCGCGACCGCGAGTGCCTCGTCGCCCTGCTGCACGCCGGCGAGCACGTCGCGGTGCTGCAGCACGCTCCGTCGCAGGTCGTCCGCGCTGTAGCTGCCGATGGCCTGCGCGACCAGCGGCGGCGACGTGACCAGTGCCAGCAGGACGGGCAGCCGGCTCGACCCCGAGGCTGCGACGACCGCCGCGTGGAACGCGTCGTTGCAGCCGGCTCGCTCGACGGCAGGCGCCCCCGCTTCGATGCTCTGCTCGTACCTCTCCTGCGCCCGGGCCATCGCCGCCACGTGCTCGGCGCTCGCCCGGCGAGCGGCCAGCCCGGCGGCCTCGCCCTCGAGCAGCGCGCGCAGCCGGTAGGTCTCGTCCACGTCGTCCGGGGTCCAGGGGACGACGCGGGCCCCCCGGTTGTGCACCAGCTCCACGAGGCCCTCGGCGGCCAGGGTGCGCAGCGCCTCGCGGACGGGGGTGCGGGACAGCCCCAGCTCCGCGGCCAGGCTCGCCTCGCGCAGCCAGGTCCCCGGTGAGAGCTGGCCTGCCGCGATCCGCGCGCGGAGGGCGGTGTACGCGGTCTGTCGGGACGCGGGTGGATACACCTCTGGCGCAGACGGTGTGACCTGTGTCATGCTCCCACCGTATCGCATGCAATCTCGGTGCGAGATGCCGCGAACAGCGGCAGAAGGCCCAGAATCGTATGCCAGATGGCGTCCTGACCCCATGCCTCGTTCGGAGTGACCGATGACGACCACGACCAGCCGCCCCGCCGGCACCGAGCAGTTCCAGATGTCGATCGGCGGCGCGCCGACGGCTGCCTCGTCCGGACGGACCTACCCCTCGGTCGACCCCTTCACCGGGCAGCCGTGGGCCGAGGTGCCCGACGCCTCGGCCGACGACGTCGACGCGGCGGTCCGTGCCGCCCGTGCGGCGCTCGACGGCGAGTGGGGGAAGCTGACCGCGACGCAGCGCGGCGCGCTGCTGCACCGGCTCGCCGATCTCATCGCGCGCGACGCCGAGAAGCTCGCCGAGATGGAGACCCGCGACAACGGCAAGCTCCTGCGCGAGATGTCCGGGCAGATGGCCTACCTGCCCGCCTGGTACCGCTACTACGGCGGTCTCGCCGACAAGCTCGAGGGCTCGGTCATCCCGAGCGACAAGCCCAACTACCTCGTCTACACCCGACATGAGCCGGTCGGCGTCGTCGCCTGCATCACGCCGTGGAACTCCCCCCTCCTCCTGCTCACCTGGAAGCTCGCGCCGCTGCTCGCCGCCGGCTGCGTCGCGGTCGTCAAGCCCAGCGACTACACGCCGGTCAGCACGCTGGCGCTGGCCGACCTGGTCGCCGAGGCCGGCTTCCCTCCCGGCGTCGTGAACGTCGTCACGGGCTGGGGTCCGGAGGTCGGCAAGGCGCTCACCAGCCACCCGGGCGTCGACAAGGTCGCCTTCACCGGATCGACCCAGGTCGGCAAGCTCATCGCGCACGCCGCCGCCGACAACCTCACCCGGGTGACCCTCGAGCTCGGCGGCAAGTCGGCGCAGGTGGTCTTCCCCGACGCCGACCTCGACGCCGCGGCCAACGGCATCATCGCCGGCGTCTTCGCGGCTACCGGGCAGACCTGCATGGCCGGCTCCCGCGTCGTGGTGCACGAGGACGTCGCCGACGCGCTCGTCGAGAAGGTCGTCGCCCGCGCACGGACGATCAGGATCGGCGACCCGCTCGACCCCGAGACCGAGATGGGCCCGGTCGCGACCGACAAGCAGTACGACACGGTGCTCTCGCACTTCGCCAGCGCGCGGGAGGAAGGGGCGACGTTCGCCTGCGGTGGCCGGCCGGTCGAGGAGCTGGGCGGCTGGTTCGTGGAGCCCACCGTGGTGACGGGTACGCGCCCCGACATGCGCGTCGTCCGGGAGGAGGTCTTCGGGCCGGTCACGGCCGTGACGACCTTCCGCGACGAGGACGAGGCCGTCGCCATCGCCAACAGCACGGAGTTCGGGCTGGCCGGGTCTGTGTGGACCAAGGACGTGCACCGCGCGCACCGGGTGGCGGCGCGGCTGCGAGCCGGCACGGTCTGGGTCAACGCCTACCGCGTCGTCGGACCGCACGTGCCGTTCGGCGGCTTCGGCCAGAGCGGCATCGGCCGGGAGAACGGCGTCGACGCCCTGCGCGAGTACACCGAGTCCAAGTCCGTCTGGGTCGAGCTCACCGGCGCCACCCGCGACCCCTTCACGCTGGGCTGATGGGGCCCCTCGACGGGGTGCGCGTCCTCGAGCTCGGCCAGGTCGTCGCCGGCCCCTACTGCGGCCAGGTGCTGGCTGACCTGGGTGCCGACGTCGTCAAGGTCGAGCCGCCGGGCTCGGGCGACGTGCTGCGGCAGTGGGGCTGGGCGCCCGACGGCGCGGACTCGCTGTGGTGGCGGGTCGCCGCCCGGGGCAAGCGCAGCGTGACCCTCGACCTGCGGACGGAGCAGGGCCAGGACCTGGCCCGCCGCCTGGCCGCCGAGGTCGACGTGGTCGTCGAGAACTTCCGCCCCGGCACGCTCGAGAAGTGGGGGCTCGGCTACGACGACCTCTCCGCCGTCAACCCCGGGGTGGTGCTGGTGCGGATCAGCGGCTTCGGGCAGGACGGGCCGTACTCCTCCCGCCCCGGCTACGCCTCGATCGGCGAGGCGATGGGCGGGTTGCGGGCGCTGACCGGCTACCCCGACCGGCCGCCGGTCCGCGTCGGCCTGTCGCTCGGCGACACGCTGACCGGGGTCCTGGGCGCACTGGGTGCCCTCGCCGCGCTGCACGAGCGGGCCCGCAGCGGGCGCGGCCAGGTGGTGGACGCCGCCATCTACGAGTCCGTGCTGTCCCTGACCGAAGGCCTCGTCCCGGAGTACGCCACGGCGGGGCTGGTCCGCGAGCGCACCGGTGCGGTCCTCAAGGGGATCGCCCCGAGCAACGTCTACCCGACCGCGGACGGCGAGGTGCTGGTCGCGGCCAACCAGGACAGCGTCTTCCGCCGGCTGTGCGAGGTCATGCGCCGTCCCGAGCTGGCGGCGGACCCGCGCTACGCCGGGCACAAGGCCCGTGGCGAGCACGCCGACGAGCTAGATGCGCTCGTGGCCGACTGGACCCGGCCGCAGGGGAGCCGCGAGCTGCTCGAGTCCCTGCACGCCGCCGCGGTGCCGGCCGGGCTCGTCTACACGCCGGCCGACATGGTCGACGACCCGCACTTCCGGGCCCGCGGGTCCCTGCTCGAGCTCGACGACCCGGAGGTCGGGCCGCTGCTCATGCCGGCACCCGCCCCCCGGCTGTCGCGCACCCCGGCCGAGGTCCGCTGGCCCGGTCCCCGGCTCGGCGCGCACACCGACGAGGTGCTCGCCGAGGCCGGCCTCGCACCCGCTGACGTCGAGGCCCTCCGGGCCGCGGGCGTCGTCTGACCCTGACCCGACAAGGAAGGAACGCCCGTGAGCACTCCCGAGATCCTCGAGGCCCTCAAGGCCACCGACGAGGCGATCGGCCGCCTCGACGACGCCCTCGCCGGGCTGTCCGACGGCGATCTGCACCTGGCCCACCGCGACGGCGGCTGGACCGCCGCGGAGCTGGTCTCGCACATCAACATGAGCGTCCTGCTCTGGACCGCCACGATCGCCCGGCTCACCCACGACCGGGAGCTCACCTTCGTCTTCCGCGAGGAGATCGGCCACGACGTGAAGGGCTACCCCCCGCCGCGGATCGCCGTCGCCCGCAAGCAGCTCGACTCCGCGCGGCGCACCCTCGCCACGGCGATCCCCGCCATCCCCGGCGAGGTGCTCCCGCGGGTGTTCGAGATCCCCGACCTCGGCACGCTCAGCCTCGAGGCGTGGACCCCGCCGGTCCTCGGCCACGCCGCGGGTCACGCGCAGCAGGCCCTCGACGTGCTGCGCGACAGGGGGGCGGTCCAGTGAGGGCTGCCGTCCTCACCGGCCTGCGCCAGGTCGAGCTCCAGGAGCGACCGGACCCGGTCGCGAAGCCCGGGTGGGTCGTCGTCCGCGTCGAGTCGATGTCGATCTGCGGCACCGACGCCCACCAGTACGACGGCCGCATCGACACCCCCTTCCCGCGCGTCCCCGGGCACGACTTCTCCGGGGTGGTCGAGTCCCTGGGTGAGGGCGTCGACGAGGGCTGGAAGGGCGTGCCCGTCGCGGTGAAGCCCTCGCTTCCCTGCGGTGACTGCCCGGAGTGCAACACCGACAAGCCCTTCGACTGCCAGCGCAAGAAGCTCATCGGGCTGTGGTCCGACGGCTGCATGACCGAGCGGATCGCCGTCCCGGTCGTCAACCTCATCCCGCGGCCCGACGGCGTCGAGGCCTGGCAGGCCTCGTTGCTCGAGCCGCTCGCGGTCGGCCTCAACACCGTCGACCGCCTGCAGATCAAGATCGGTGAGTCCGTCGTCGTCCTCGGCCAGGGCCCGATCGGGCTCGCGCTCACCCGGCTCTGCGCGCTGTCCGGTGCGGGGCGCCTGATCGTCACCGACGCGCGTGAGGCGCCTTTCGCCGTCTCTCGCGCGTACGGCGCCAGCGACTGCATCGACGTCACCCAGACGGACCCCGTGCAGGCCGTGCTGGAGCTGACCGACGGCAAGGGTGCCGACACCGTGATCGAGACGTCGGGCTTCCCCGCCAGCACGAAGATCGTGCTGGACTGCGTCCGCAAGGAGGGCAAGGTCGCCCACATCGGCTGGGCCAACGACCTGCCGCCCCTGCCGGTCATCCCGATCATGGCCAAGACGCTCACCGTCTTCGGCGTCGGCGGCAACGGCGGCCGTGGTCAGTACGAGCGGGCGCAGGAGCTGGTGCGCTCCGGCCGCCTGGACCTCGAGCCGATGGTGACGCACCGCTTCGCCCTGGACGACGTCGCCGCGGCCTTCGAGGTCGCGGCCGGCAAGACCGAGGGCGTCATCAAGGTCGTCCTCAACCCCTGACCCGGAAGGCACTCCCATGGACTACTCCGAGGCGCGTGACGCCTTCTTCCAGCCCCGGCCCGGCGCCGAGGAGCAGACCGGGTGGGACAGCCCCGCCCGGCGGTTGCGCGACGCGGTCGAGCCGCTCGCCACCGTCAGCTTCTGGGCCGAGCCGTCGTACGACGCGTACGCCGCGCTGGGGCTCGACTTCCTGACCGGCTACGTCTGGTCCCGCTCGTCGGTGCTCGGCCCGGCCGATCCCGGGGTCGTGGCGGCGGCCTTCGGCGTCTTCGAGCCCGGAGCGGTCGCGGGCCTGCTCGCGGCGGCGCGGGAGTCCTGCTCGCTGGAGCAGGTCCGGGCCGCCCGCGAGGAAGGCGCGACGCGCTCGTTGCGCGAGGTGCTGGGCGACCCGGCCGGCCTGCCCGAGACGGCGGCCGACCTGCAGCGCGCGGCCTCCGCTGCAGACGTCGCCGGCCGGCCGCTGTTCGCTGGGGCCCTCGGCCGTCCGGTCCCCGGAGATCCGCACGCCGCGCTCTGGCACGCCGCGACCCTCGTTCGCGAGTGCCGAGGTGACAGCCACCTCGGCGCGTGCGTCGCCGCCGGTCTCACCGGACTCGAGGCCAACCTGCTCACTGAGCTGTGGGTCGGCTACGCCCCGCTCTCCTACGCGGGCACCCGTGCCTGGTCGCCGGAGTCGATGGCCGCGGCCCAGGAGGCGCTGCGGCAGCGCGGGCTCCTCGACGGCGTCCAGCTGAGCGACTCCGGGCGCGCCCTGCGCGAGCAGGTCGAGACGGCCACCGACGCCGCGATGGCACCTGTCGTCGCCGCTCTCGGCGACCGGCTCGACGCCGTCGTCGCCCGATGCACCGAGTGGGGCGGCGCCCTGGTCGACGCCGGCTGGTTCCCGCCGGATGCCTACAAGCGCGCAGCGGGGTGATCGGCTTCCCGCAGGCGGTCTCCCTCCGCGAGGTCGGTCCGCGTGACGGCCTGCAGATCGAGGCGCCGGTGCCGACCGCCCGCAAGGCCGAGCTGCTCCGTGCCCTGGCCGCCACCGGGCTGCCTCGCATCGAGGCGACCGCCTTCGTCTCGCCGACGGCGGTGCCGAGCATGGCCGACGCGGCGGACGTGGCCGCCCTGCTCGGCGAGCTGCCCGACGTCGCCTGGTCGGCGCTGGTCGCAGGGCCGGGCGGGGCGTCCCGCGCGCTGGCCGCGGGCGTGCGCGACCTCGAGTACGTCGTGTCGGTCGCCGACGGCCACTCGCTCGCGAACGCCCGCCGCACCTCGCAGGACGCGCTCACCGCCACCGCCGGCATCGCCGAGCGGGTGCACGACGCCGGCGGGGTGCTCGAGGTGGTGCTGGCCGTCGCCTGGGACTGCCCGTTCGACGGCCCGACGCCGGTCGCCCGGGCCGCGGCGGCAGCCGCGACGGCGGTGTCCCTTGGCGCCGACGTGATCTGCCTGGGCGACACCATCGGCACGGCCTCGCCGGCGCGCGTGGTGGCCCTGCTGGACGCGGTGTGGGCCGAGGTGGGGGACGTCCCCGTGGGCTGCCACTTCCACGACACCCGCGGCATGGGCATCGCCAACTCGCTGGCGGCGGTGCAGGCAGGGGTGACGATGCTCGACGCGAGCGTCGGCGGGCTGGGTGGCTGCCCCTTCGCGCCCGGCGCCAGCGGCAACATCGCCACGGAGGAGCTCGTCTACCTGCTCGAGGACGCAGGGGTGGCGACCGGAGTCCGCCTCGACGCCGTGCTCGACGCGGCGCGTCTCGCCGCCGACGTCGTGGGTCACGACCTGCCCAGCGGGCTGCTCCGGGCGGGCGGACGGAGCAGGCCCTCCGGCTAGCGGGCTCGGGACCTTCGGCGGCGCCGGTCGGGCCGTCGGTCCCTGGGAAGCGGGGTCCCCGCGGCGTGGAATGGCACCACGAGCCGGACCACTCCCGGAGACCGGCCACTCGCTAGGAGACGACGATGACCGCCATCCTCGACCGCATGCACATCACGCACCACGACAGCGAGATCGTCGGTGGCGCCGAGAAGACCAACCGCCTCGTCACCTTCCTCGGCACGCTGGTCCTGGTGGCCGGCGTGATCCTGGGCCTGTCCGGCGCCGGCACCTGGGCGCTCGTCCAGACCAGCCTGGCCGACGAGCGGATCACCGTCGCCGAGGACGCCGAGCGCTTCGGTGACCAGCTCGTCAACGGCCCGCTCACCGCCTACTACCAGGCCGACATCATCGAGAAGCACGCCCTCGAGGCCTCCGGCGGCAAGACCTACGCCGAGCTCGACCGCAAGGACCCGGTCCGGGCGACCGTCATGAACGGCAGCTTCCTGCGGGCGAGCCTGTTCACCAGCGTCGTCAGCTTCGGCATCGCGGCGATGGCGATGGGTCTCGGAGTCGTCTTCGTGCTCATCGGCTTCGCGCTCCGCTCGATCGGCAAGACCCCGACCACCGCCTGATCGCAGCTCCTGATCGCCACGGCCGGGCCCCTCGGGTCCGGCCGTGACGCGTACCCCCACCCGCAGCAGAGATCGGAGCGAGCCATGACCGTCGCGCCGACCCGACCCGCCCCCGTGCTCCCTCTCGAGCAGCGCGCCACCACCGTCGCCCCCTGGTTCCGTCGCTGGCCACGGGCGGCCGTCTGGCTGGCGGCGGCGCTGTTCGCGGGCGTGCTCGCCGTACGCCTGGTCGAGCCCTCGCCCGAGGTCCCTGTCGGGCTGCTCTACTGCCTGCCGGTGGCGCTGCTCGCCGTGGCCTTCGGCCGGATCGCCGGTCTGCTGGCCGGAGCGCTGAGCATCCTCGCCACGTCGACCTGGGCGCTGGTCGCGGGAGCGGAGTACGGCGCGCTGTCCTGGACCGCCCGGACGGTCCCGCTGCTGCTGCTCGGCGGGCTGCTCGGCGACGCGACCGACCGCCTGGTCCGGTCCGAGGAGCTGGCCCGCCACGAGCACGCGGCGGCCCTGCGGGCACGGGAGGCGGTCGAGCTCAACGACACCGTGGTGCAGGGCCTCGCGGCGGCCAAGTGGGCGCTGGAGGCCGGCCGCAGCGACCGCGGGCTCAAGATCGTGAGCGAGACGCTCGAGCTGTCCCAGCGGATGGTGTCGCAGCTGCTGCGGGACGCGGAGGTCGGCCTGCAGACGCATTCCGGCACCGACATTCCAGAATGCGCGGAGAAAAGGCACCGCTAGATTTGCAGAAGAGCACCCCGTGCTGCTTTCCTGAGGGCATTCCTCCGACGAAAGCGAAAACTCGATGGCGCAGAAGGTCCAGGTCCTGCTCGTGTGCGACCTGCACGACGACGAGGTCGAGGGCGTCGAGACGATCGCCTTCGGGCTGGACGGCTCCTCGTACGAGATCGACGCGTGCGAGCAGCACGCCGCCGAGCTGCGTGACGCCTTCGCCCGCTACGTCGGCTCCGCCCGCCGGGCCGGCCGCCCCGCTGCGGGCAGCGCCGCCCGCCGCGCGACGCGCAGCTCCTCCCGGCCGGCCGCTGCCGGCAGCGATCGTGAGCGCGTGCAGGCGATCCGGGAGTGGGCCCGGGCCAACGGCCACGCCGTCAGCGAGCGCGGCCGGCTGTCCTCCACGGTCCTCGCGGCGTACGAAGCGGCGCACTGACCGACCCTCGCCCCCGGACCGGTTTCGCTCCTGGCGTAGGCAGCGGGGAACGGCGGTCGTACCCGATCGGTTGAACCGGACGACGTCTGCACGAGAACGACAGGTGCGACCCCGGGCGTCGGGGCTAGTGTGCGGAGGACGAGGCGTCGTCGTCCCCGCCCCGTGAGGAGCGAGACATGTTCGAGCGTTTTACCGACCGAGCCCGTCGGGTGGTCGTCCTGGCCCAGGAAGAGGCCCGGATGCTCAACCACAACTACATCGGGACCGAGCACATCCTGCTCGGCCTGATCCACGAGGGCGAGGGCGTCGCAGCCAAGGCGCTCGAGTCCCTGGGGATCTCGCTCGAGGGCGTCCGCAACCAGGTCGAGGAGATCATCGGCCAGGGCCAGCAGGCGCCGAGCGGGCACATCCCCTTCACGCCGCGCGCCAAGAAGGTCCTGGAGCTGTCGCTGCGCGAGGCGCTGCAGCTCGGCCACAACTACATCGGGACCGAGCACATCCTGCTCGGCCTGATCCGCGAGGGCGAGGGCGTCGCCGCGCAGGTGCTCGTCAAGCTCGGCGCCGACCTGAACCGGGTCCGCCAGCAGGTCATCCAGCTGCTGTCGGGCTACCAGGGCAAGGAGTCCGCGACCGCCGGCGGCCCCGCCGAGGGCACCCCGTCGACGTCGCTGGTGCTCGACCAGTTCGGCCGCAACCTCACGCAGGCGGCGCGCGAGTCCAAGCTCGACCCGGTCATCGGGCGCGAGAAGGAGATCGAGCGCGTGATGCAGGTGCTGTCGCGCCGCACCAAGAACAACCCCGTCCTCATCGGCGAGCCCGGCGTCGGCAAGACCGCCGTCGTCGAGGGGCTCGCGCAGGCCATCGTCAAGGGCGAGGTCCCGGAGACGCTCAAGGACAAGCAGCTCTACACGCTCGACCTCGGCGCCCTGGTGGCCGGCTCGCGCTACCGCGGTGACTTCGAGGAGCGGCTGAAGAAGGTCCTCAAGGAGATCCGCACCCGCGGCGACATCATCCTGTTCATCGACGAGCTGCACACCCTGGTCGGCGCGGGCGCTGCCGAGGGCGCGATCGACGCAGCGAGCATCCTCAAGCCGATGCTGGCCCGCGGCGAGCTGCAGACGATCGGCGCGACCACTCTCGACGAGTACCGCAAGCACCTCGAGAAGGACGCCGCGCTCGAGCGCCGCTTCCAGCCGATCCAGGTCGGTGAGCCGTCGCTGGCGCACACGATCGAGATCCTCAAGGGCCTGCGCGACCGCTACGAGGCGCACCACCGCGTCTCGATCACCGACGGCGCCCTCGTCGCCGCGGCGACCCTGGCCGACCGCTACATCTCCGACCGCTTCCTGCCGGACAAGGCGATCGACCTCATCGACGAGGCGGGCTCGCGCATGCGCATCCGCCGGATGACCGCGCCGCCGGACCTGCGCGAGTTCGACGAGCGGATCGCCAACGTCCGTCGCGACAAGGAGTCCGCGATCGACGCGCAGGACTTCGAGAAGGCCGCGGCGCTCCGCGACAAGGAGAAGACGCTGCTCGGCGAAAAGGCCCAGCGCGAGAAGGAGTGGAAGGCCGGTGACATGGACGTCGTCGCCGAGGTCGACGACGAGCAGATCGCCGAGGTCCTGGCGATCTGGACCGGCATCCCGGTCTTCAAGCTGACCGAGGAGGAGACCGCCCGGCTGCTGCGCATGGAGGACGAGCTGCACAAGCGCGTCATCGGCCAGCAGCAGGCCATCGTCGCGGTGTCCAAGGCCATCCGGCGCACCCGGGCCGGGCTCAAGGACCCCAAGCGACCCGGCGGCTCGTTCATCTTCGCCGGCCCGTCCGGCGTCGGGAAGACCGAGCTGTCCAAGACGCTCGCCGAGTTCCTCTTCGGCGACGAGGACAGCCTGATCCTGCTCGACATGAGCGAGTTCATGGAGAAGCACACCGTCTCGCGCCTGGTCGGCTCGCCGCCCGGCTACGTCGGCTACGAGGAGGGGGGCCAGCTCACCGAGAAGGTGCGCCGCAAGCCGTTCTCCGTGGTGCTGTTCGACGAGGTCGAGAAGGCGCACCCGGACGTGTTCAACACGCTCCTGCAGATCCTGGAGGACGGTCGCCTGACCGACTCCCAGGGCCGCGTCGTCGACTTCAAGAACACCGTCCTCATCATGACGTCCAACCTCGGCACGAGGGACATCTCCAAGGGCTTCAACCTCGGCTTCGCCAAGGACCACGACACGGCCGGCGCCTACGAGCGGATGAAGGCCAAGGTGCACGACGAGCTCAAGCAGCACTTCCGCCCGGAGTTCCTCAACCGCATCGACGACATCGTGGTGTTCACGCAGCTGTCCGAGGACGAGATCCTGCAGATCGTCGACCTGATGCTGGCCCGGCTCGACGTCCAGCTGAAGAACAAGGACATGGGCCTCGAGGTCACGACCGCGGCCAAGAAGCTGCTGGCGAAGAAGGGCTACGACCCGGTGCTCGGCGCTCGGCCGCTGCGCCGGACCATCCAGCGCGAGCTGGAGGACCAGCTGTCCGAGCAGATCCTGTTCGGGACGCTGACCGCCGGCAACATCGTCGTCGTGGACGTCGAGGGCGAGGGAGAGACCGCGTCGTTCACCTTCCGCGGCGAGCCCAAGCCGTCGTCGGTGCCGGACGTCCCCCCGGTGGACCTGGCCGGTGGTCCGGCCGCCGGTGGAGAGGCCTCCGAGGCCGGCTAGACCCGCAGAGCGACCGAGAGGGCGGCCACCCCGGTCCGGGGCGGCCGCCCTCTCGGCTTCTGCGCGCACCTCCTTGAACCACGGAAACGGACACCTGCCTCGATTCCTGGCCGTATCCCCGCCCAGTGTCAGGAAGCGGACACTCTGCAAAGGGGCGAAACGCCTTTACCGTCCTCGGTGATGGCAGGTCCGGGGGGACCTGCGCACCCGTCGACGGTCGCGGCGGGCATCGCTTCGGGGGGTGTCTCGTCATGATCCTCGTCCGCCGTACCGCACGTCACGCAGCACCGAAGCGTCCGCGTCGACGGGCGTCGAAGGTCGTCGTCGCGCTCGCCACCGTGGCCGCGACGCTGCCGGTCGCCGTCACCAGCCCGGCGCCGGCGCAGGCGGCCGACGCCTGCACGACCCCCCAGCTCAGCGACGTCATGGTGAGTCAGGGGCTGCCGTCGTACGGCCTGCTGGCTCGTGGCAAGACGACCCTGGTCAAGCTCTTCCTCAACGCGCCGGGCTGCCTGCCGGTCGGT
This sequence comes from Actinomycetales bacterium, assembly GCA_036675425.1. Classification (GTDB taxonomy): domain Bacteria; phylum Actinomycetota; class Actinomycetes; order Mycobacteriales; family SCTD01; genus SCTD01. The sequence continues at coordinate 18,406 of JAKFFB010000108.1, forward strand.
GCCACCGTCCAGGTGAGCAGCGCTCAGCTGACAGTGAGCTCCACGCAGAACCCGGTTCTCCTCAGCGCCTCCCTGCCCCTGCCGCCCCTCGGTCCGCCCAGCACGTCGCCCGTCGCGGGCTCTGCCAGCGACGTGCTCTTCGTGGTGCCGGGGTCAGCGCTCGAGCCGGCGACGGAAAGAGTCACCTTTGCCGCGAAGGTCGACTACATCGTCTCGACTGCCGCCGGCTCGGTGAAGGACACGATCACCTTCGCGACCTACCCCGGCACGACCGCTGCCCTGAGCGCTCCGGTGGCCAAGGACGCACTGCCGTTCGGCTTGCTCGTCGTGCCCATGGGCGACGGCAGGAGGTCTGCGGACTCTCAGTACCCCGACGCGGCTCGCACGGCGCTCGAGAGCGGCATGACCGCCTTCCGGCGCGCGATGCCCCTTGCTGACGAAGGGCAGCTGCAGTGGAGCCTCAGCCCAGGACTGGTTGACGTCAGTCGCTACCTGGGTTCGAACGGCCTCTACTGCGGCCGGGCGACAGACTTCATCTCGTCCATCTCGACGGACCTCGAGGCACGTCGCACCGCATGGAACAGCATCGGCACCAACACGCGCGCACACGTCGCGTTCGGCCAGATCTGGCAAGGAGTGAGCCAAGGACCGAGCACGGACGGCAGCAGCTGTCTCGAGGGTGCCGCATGGGTTCCCGGCAACACCGGCTGGGGACGCACGATCGCGACGTCGCGCAACGCGAACGGGGCGCCGCTCACTGGCTCGATCGCGACCATGGAGGTCGCTCACTCGACGGGCAACGTGCATGCAGCTGACGACCGCCACGACGGGACGAGCCACTCGCTGAACCAGCAGGCCGACGGGACCGCGCCTGACCGCGGCTACAACCTCGAGACGCACTCCTGGATCGCGGACGACAGGTCTGCCGAGTACTACACGCCCACGGGGTGGCACGACCTGAACACCCTTCTGGAGAAGGAGGACTGGGACTGGGTGCACTGCGCGACCCTTCCCAGCCTGCCGGCCAACAAGGTGTTCTCGCCTTCGTGCAAGCCCGGTCGGCTCACCTGGGCCGGCGCTGGTGTGCCTGGTCAGGGGACCTTCGTGGTCTCCGGGAGCACAGATGGCAGTCCGTCAGGGACGACGGTGCACTCGTACCACAGCGAGGACAACCGCTACGACCAGCCTTCGCCGGAGAGCGAGTACCGCTTCGTCCAGCGCGCTGACTCCGGAGCCGTGCTCGCGGACACCGGCGTGCAGGTCGCGTTCCGGTACTCCGGCCATGGCAGTGAGGCTCACAACTCCGGCGGGACGTCGGCCGTCGGCTCGTTCGGAGCTGCCGTGCTCGATGCGTCCACGCCGCTGGCTCCGGTGCGCCGGATCGAGCTCTGGCGTGGAGCGCCCGGCGCGGCCGGGAGCAGCAAGCTCTACGAGGTGACGCGTGATGCCCCGCCGAGCTTCCTGTCCGTGGACGCCGCCGGCGCGAACCTCACGGTCTCGGCCACTGACGAGCGGCCTCAGGACCTCAGGATGGACGTCTTCGTGGAGTGCCCGAACTCGACTGCGCCGCTGAGCACGGCGAACAGGCCGAGGGTGGTCGGCAACGCAGCGGTGTTCGTGACCACCGCCGACACGAGCATCGCCTGCCCGGGCGGAGTGCTACGGGTCCGGGTCAGCGACGGGTTCAGCACGGCGACCCGTCGGTCGACACAGACCGCTCCAGGGCTGCAGGAGGCCATCGCCGCGATCTACTCCCCTGCGGAGTCGAGCACTGTCACCTCCTTCGCATCGCTCGTGCTCTCGGGTGCGGGCCGTGATACCGACGGCGCGGATGCGAGTCGTCTGGTCTGGTCCCTGCGTTCGGGCTCGTCCGGTGAGGTCGAGGTCGCGGAGGGCTCGAGCTCTGTGGTCGTGCCCCCGGCGGGTGGCTTCGCGCCCGGTGAGCACACGGTGGTCCTGCGGGCGTACGACGCTGACGGGTCGCTCCTGGACGAGGCCAGTCGGACGCTCACCGTGCTCCTCGACTCCGACGGGGACGGGCTGGCGGACGTGGACGAGGGGAGAGCCAAGAGCCCCTGCTTCGCGGCAGATGCAGCCAGCGACCCGCGCAACGCCCTGCTGGACAGCGATCTGGACGGTGTCGCCAACATCGACGACGCAGCGCCGTGCACCTCGCTCAACAACGTCCAGGTCTCCTTCAACCCGGTGAGCCTCTACAAGAGCTCGTCCGGCCAGACCGTGACGATGTACCTGACGTCCTCGCACGTGGATCTTCGCCAGCTCCAGAAGCGCGACATCTACATCACTCAGGTCGCGGGCTACTCGACCACCCGACTCGCCGGCTCGGCCACCGCGCTGCCCGCGGTCGCATGGGAGGTGACCGGCTCAGGGACCGCGACCGCGAAGTTCGACCGGGCCTCGTTGGTCCAGGCCATCTCGCGGCAGCCGAACCTCCTCGGCTACGTCCCGGTCTTCGTCGGCACGCTCGACCGGTCCTTGCGCGGCACGGACCCCGCCGCCCCCCACGTCTTCCCCTAAGGAGTCAGACATGCACAAGCTGGTTCGCAACTCGCTCGCCGTGGTCCTGTTCGCCGGCACAGCTGTGCCGGTCGGGTACTCCGCTGCTCAGGCAGGGACGACCGAGACGGGCTGCCACGACATCGTGGCCGGTGGCAGGCCCGCCTTCAACGCCGCCATCAAGAGCGCGAGCGTCGGCAACGACCCGCTGATCGGTGACGCCGAGGTCCACGAGGAGTACTACCCCGATGCCGGTGTCGTCCAGGTCGACATGCCCCTGGCAGCCCCGAGCTGCGAAAGCGCCTCGTACAGCTTCGTGGTCAGGTCCACGCGCGTGGACGGCAAGGGGAAGCGACAGGTCTTCCGCGAGCTGACCCGCCGCGGTGACGGTGTGAGCTCCACCCTTCGCTTCGAGGGGTTCATCGACAGCTACACCGGCTACACCGACGCTGCCGAGCAGCGGTGCGTCGAGGCGTTCATGGTCGTCAAGGACGCGGCCGGGCGGGTGATCGACGTCAGCCCGAATGAGGGCGAGCCCCCGGTCGACTTCTGCCAGAACATCGGCGGCGGGCAGGTCTACGGCGGCTGATCAGCATCGACGAAGGGCCCGCTGGCGCGGGCCCTTCGTCATGACGCCGCGCGCGCGGCGAAGTCCAGACACGCAGCCGCCTCGTCGAGGTCGTCCAGCTGCGTGAACATGGCTGCTGCTCTCTGAGCGGTCGCGACGGCATCGTCTGTGCGGCCCCTGGCGGACAGGATGCGTGCGCGGGTGAGGGTGGCGTCTGCCGAGGTGAGCCGGTGACCTATGGCATCGGCAAGCGTCAGCGCCTTGGTCACCAGAGCGTCAGCCTCCTCGAGCTCGCCCGCGCGGGTCAGTGCGTCAGCGAGGTTGGCGTACGCCTGCACCTGACCGGCCGGACGAGCCAGGCGCTCGAACGCTGCCAGCGCCGCGCGGAAGCTCTCGACGGCGGCCCGCGGGTCGTGCTCCAGGTCGTTCATGCCGAGGTTGAGCAGGCAGCCTGCTGACTCCTCGAGCAGACCGACCCGGTCGGCGGCCGCGACCGCTCGCTCCAGTCGCAGGCGTGCCGCGACTCGGTCGCCGGCGTAGATGTACGCGCCACCGGCAACGCGGAGCGCACGCACGAGGTGCGTGAGGGAGGTCGGTTCGTCGAGGAGCTCGACCGCCTCGTCGGCATGCTGGGTGGCGCTCTGCAGCATCCGCAGCTGACCCTCTGCGTAGGCGAGCTGGGTGAGGACCTGACCGCGCAAGGTCCGCTCGGTCGCTGGAAGCAGCCGCAGCGTCGTCCTGAGCATCGACACGGCGTCGCTGAACCTGCCGGACAGCGCGAGTGCATGCGCAGCCTCCCTCCACAGGCCGGCGGAGAGCGGGGCAGAGGGAGGGAAGTGACGGGCGACGGTCGCGAACACGCGAAGCGCTTCGTCGTACTGGCCGCGGGCTCGAAGCACGCTGAGCTTGCCTTCCCAGCCGCGGGGGTCGTCGACCTGGCGGGTGAGCTGGTCGTAACGCGTCATCGCGTCGTCGTAGGCGCCCCGGAGCATCTGCACCTCCGCCAGCTCCCGCAGGGCCTCTCGGAGCCGCGGGTCGTGGGCGTCAAGCACCTCCACCGCGCGCTCGAGGTGCAGCGCTGCGGCGTCGTTGGCGAACAGCCCGGCGGCGCGGCGGCCGGCACGAAGCAGGGGGTCGACCGCCTCCTCGCCGGCCTCGGCGAGGTAGAGGTGCCGGGCGAGCAGGTCGACGGTGAGGTCGCTGTCGCCGTAGAGCGCCCGGCCCATGTCGGCGACCTGACGGTGCAGCGCCCGGCGGTGCTTGCGCAGCAGCCGGCCGTAGGCGACGTCGTGCAGCAGCGCGTGGTGGAAGGTCACCGCCGGCTCGTCGGTGTCGATGACGGAGTCCAGGAATCCCTCTGCCACAAGGAGGTTCAGCGCGCTCGGCAGGTCCGGGTCCGCGGCGACGGCCTGCAGCAGCGACAGGCGCGTGGTCCGGCCGATGACCGAGCAGAGCTGCAGCAGCTCGACCGCGCCGGGGGGCAGCCGGTCGACGCGCGCCGCGAAGACGCGCTCGACCGTCGCCGGCACCGACTCGAGGTCGAAGCCCGGACGCAGGTCGAGACCGGCGGTCGTCGGGACCAGCACGTCGGTCTCCGCGAGCGATCGCGTGAGCTCCTCGACGAACAGCGGGTTGCCGAGCGTGCGCTCGCCGATGACGCTGCCGAGGCCGACGGTCACCGGTTCGCCGAGCACGTCGGCCGCCAGCTCGACCACGGCCGCCGTGTCCAGCGGCTGGACCTCGACGTGCCGCGCCTCGGCGTCCGCGGCGAGCGCCTCCAGCGCGGGAGCGCCTTCCGGCCGGGAGCTGAGGACGAAGGCCACCGGGCGGTCGCGCATGGTGCGCACCAGCTCGCCGAGCACGTCCATCGTCGCGCGGTCCGCCCAGTGCGTGTCCTCGATCGACAGCACCACGGGCGAGCTCTCGGCCAGCACCGCGAGCCAGCGGGCGAGCGCGTCGTGCACCTCGCGGCGCGCCTGCTCCGGCCCGGCCTCCGGCACCGGCAGGCCGAGCAGCCGCTGCGCCCCGACGAGCGTGCCGTCCGGCAGCACCTCGGTCAGCCGGGTGACCGTGACCTCCGGCCGGTCCTCGATGTGCAGCCCGAGCGCCTGCCGCAGCAGGTCGGCGAACGGCCAGTAGGGGAGGGTCGCGCCGTACGACAGGCAGCGCGCCGGCAGCCAGCGCATCCCTCGCCCGGTCGCGTGCAGGCGCGTCTCGGCGAGCAGCCGGCTCTTGCCGTTGCCCGGCTCGCCGCACACCGTCACGACCACGCTGCGCGCGTCGGCCGCATCGTCGAGAACTCCCTCCAGCACGGCCATCTCGGCCGTCCGTCCGACCAGCCGGCGCTCCACCGAGGTCCCCGGACGGCGCCGCCCGATGAGCCGGAACCCCTCGACCGGCTTGAGCTTGCCCTTCAGCTGCAGCTCGCCGACCGGTTCGAAGTCGAACTCCTCGGCGCACAGCTCGTATGTCGTCGCACCGACGTAGGTCTGACCGGACGGGCAGACCGACTCGAGCCGCTGGGCGAGGATCACCGAGTCACCGAGGACGGAGTAGTCGGCCGAGTGCTCGGAGCCGACGCGGCCCGCCACGACCCGGCCGGTGTTCACGCCGACGTGGATGGCGAGGTGGCTGGCCTTGGGCCCGATGGAGGCGAGCAGCGCGGGCAGGGCGGCGTGCATCTCGAGCGCGGCGAGCAGCGCGCGCTGGGCGTCGTCCTCGTGCGCGACGGGTGCGCCGAAGAGCACGAGGAGCGCGTCACCGGCGTACTTGCTGATGAACCCCTCGTAGCGCTCGGCGATCTGGGCGAGTCCCGCGATGAGCGGGTTGATGATGTCGTGCAGCTCCTCGACCTCGAGGGTGTCAGCGAGCGTCGTGAACCCGCTGATGTCGGCGAACAGCGCCGTCACCATCCGCAGGTCGTCGCTGCGCATCGCGCCCCAGCGCGCGCCGCAGAGCCCGCAGTAGGCGGTCCCCTCGGGGTTCGCGCCTCCGCACTCGCGGCACGACCACGGGTCGGCCGCTGTCTCCGTCGCCGGCTCGAGCGCGACCGCGCGGATCCCGCAGAAGCCGCAGAAGGCCATCCCCTGGCCGTTGCCCTTGCCGCACTCGCGGCAGCTCCACCCGCTCACGGGGAGCTCCTCAGGAGGGGAGGGCGTACGTCCCGTCGGGAAGGGGGTCGACCAGTCCGTCGGCGACCAGGCCGTCCAGCGCCCGCGCCCGCTGCACCGGCTCGTCCCACGCGCCGGCCAGCGCCGCCGCGGACACCGCCGAAGGGGCGTCGCGCAGGACCGCCAGCAGCCGGCCGCGCACCTGCCGGTCGGTGCCCGCGAACGGCTGCGGCCGCTTCACGGGTGCCTCCAGCTGCGGGTGCCCGGCGGCCGCCCACGCGCACCGGTGCCGCACCGGGCAGGACGGGCAGCGGGGCGCCCGGGAGGTGCACACCAGTGCGCCGAGCTCCATCAGCGCGACGGACGCGGTCGCGGCCGACGACGGGTCGGCCGGCAGCAGTGCCTCGACGAGGCCGAGGTCGCTGCGCCGGACCGCGGCGTCGGCCCGGCCCTCGACGGTCCGCGCGACGACCCGGCGGACGTTCGTGTCCACCACCGGGACGCGCTGCCGGTAGGCGAAGGCGGCCACGGCCCGGGCCGTGTAGTCGCCCACCCCCGGCAGGGTGAGCAGCTCCTCGACGGTACGAGGGAGCTGCCCGTCGTACCGCTCCACGACGGCCACCGCGCAGGCGTGCAGCCGCAGCGCCCGGCGCGGGTAGCCCAGCCGCCCCCACATCCGCACCGCCTCGCCCGGCGAGTCGGCCGCCAGCGCCGCGGGCGTCGGCCAGCGCTCGAGCCACGCGGCCCACGGCCCCGTCACCCGGGTCACCGGCGTCTGCTGCAGCATGACCTCGCTGACGAGCACGGCCCACGGCGAGGTGCCCGGTCGCCGCCAGGGCAGGTCGCGCTGCGCGACGGCGTACCAGTCCGTCACCTCGCGGACGAGCGAGGTGTCGGGCACCTGCCGAGGATAGGTCGGTCAGGCGGTCCCTCAGCAGGTGCGCACCACCAGCACCGAGCAGGAGGCGGCGTGCGCCTCCCGGGCGGTGACCGAGCCGTCGGTTCCGACGACGATGCACGACCACACGGCGGGTCAGCCCGGGGTGAGCGCGCGCCGGCGGTAGTCGGCGAGCAGCCGCGAGTCGAGGTCGGGGTGGCGGCGCAGCAGGTCGATGAGCTCGCTGCACTGCATGGAGAGCACCTCGAGCGAGGTGAGCGCCACGACCGAGGCGTTGCGCAGGTGGCGGTCGAGCACGCTGGCCTCGCCGAACAGCGCCCCCGCGCCGATCGTGGCGACGAGCGCGCCGTTGCGGCGCACCTCGGCCTGGCCCGCGAGCACGAGGTAGCACGTGTCGCCTGGGGTCTGCTCGTGGACCACGGTCCAGTGGGCGGGCAGCAGCACGTGCCGGCCCACCTCGGCGAGGCGGCGGAGCGCGCCCGGCTCGCACCCGTCCAGCTCGGGCAGCCGGCCGAGGGCGGCGCACACCCCGCGCAGCTCCGGCGTCATGCGGGCACCGGCTCCTGGTGCAGGCGGCGGGCCATGCCCTGGAGCAGCTTCAGCGGCAGGGCGGGCACCTCGCGCAGCAGCGACCAGAACTCGCGCTGGCTGATCTCGAGCACCTCGCCGGCCTCGACCATCGTGACGGTGGCCGTGCGAGGGTGCGGGTCGAGCAGGGCGAGCTCCCCGAAGCAGTCGCCGGGGCCGAGCACCGCGACGACGCTGCCGTCGCGGACGACCTCGGCCTTCCCGGCCACCACCACGTAGAACTCGTGGCCCAGCCGGCCCTCGCGCACCAGCACCTCGCCGGCCGGCGCGTCGACCTGCTCGGCCAGCCGCCCGATCAGCTGGAGCTCCTTGTCCGTGCAGGTCTGGAACATCGGCACGGCGCGCAGGTGCGCGATGCGCTGGTCCTTGTGACGCGTCACGAGCGTCCCCCCTCCGAGTCGCAGTTCGACGTCGCAAACGATGCAGTCCGTGGCGAACCCGGGCAAGACCGGCGGGCTGTCATGTGCCTGACACCAGGGCCTCCAGCGGTCCCGGGCGGCGGCTAGCATCTGGCCGCGATGGCCCTGCACTGGCGACCGGTCGGCCCCGAGCCCGCGTCCACCTACTGGCAGCGCCGTGCCGTGGTGGCGACCGGCCTGGTGCTGGTGCTCGCCCTCGGCAGCGCCGTGCTCACCGGTGGGGAGGACGACCCGGACCAGCTCGCCCAGGTGCCCCGTCCGACGCCGAGCGCGGCGGTCACCCCGTCGGAGTCCGCGGCGCCCAGCGTCGCTGCGACCCCGAGCGCCAGCCCGAGCGCGGCCGTCGCCATCTGCCAACCGGAGGCGTTGAAGGTCGAGGCCCTCGCCGACGACGACAGCTACCCGGTGGGCGCCACGCCGCGGCTGACCCTGCGCGTCACCAACACCGGTCCGGCCCCGTGCACGCGCGACCTCGGGCAGGCGGCCGTCGAGCTCGTCGTGTTCTCCGGCCGGGACCGCATCTGGTCCAGCGACGACTGCGCGCCGGGTGGTCCGAAGGACGTCACCACGCTCGCGCCCGGGAAGCCGGAGTCGCAGCGCGTCACCTGGAACGGCCGTCGTTCCCGGCCCGGGTGCGAGGGCGACAAGGAGCAGGCGGAGCCCGGCACCTACCGGGTGCAGGGTCGCGTCGGCCAGCTCCGCGAGCAGGGCGCGGTCTTCCGGCTGACCGGCTGATCCGTCCGAGCGGCGCGCGCCTCAAGAAACCGGGCATCCGGGCCGACACCTCCGGTGTGCCGGACGCCGAGGACGTGACCAGTCCGCGGCCGCCCCGGACGCTGCCCCCGGAGGCGATCGCGGGCCTTCGCGAGGCCTTCGCCGGCGAGGTGGCCAGTCGGCTGCCTCGGCTGCAGGCGCTGCTCGACGGGCCGCCCGGCCCGGACTCCCTTCGCGACGCCCACGCCCTCGGCAGCAGCGCCGTCGTCGTCGGCGAGCCGGACGCGTCGCGCACCGCGCGCGCGCTCGAGGCCGAGCTCGGCGCCGACGACCCCGACCCCGGACGGCTCGCCGAGCTCGTCCGCACGCTGACCGCCCAGCTCGAGGCCTGGACGTGAGCATCCCCGCGCAGGGCTCGCCGGTCACCGTCGTCGTGGTCGACGACTCGGCCGTGCAGCGCCGCTTCCTGCGGGCCGCGGTCGAGGCCGAGAAGGACTTCACCGTCGTCGGGGAGGCCCGCAACGGCAAGGAGGCCGTGGCGCTCGTGGCGCGACTCCGGCCCACCGCCGTGCTGATGGACCTCGACCTGCCGGTCATGAGCGGCATCGAGGCGATCGAGCGGATCATGAGCGGCAGCCCGACGCCGATCCTCGTCTACAGCGCCTTCGTGGCCGGTACCAACAGCGAGAACGCGCTCCAGGCCCTCGCGGCCGGCGCCGTCGACGTCCTCGCCAAGCCCGGCCCGGACGACACGGGGACGCTGGACGAGTACGCCGCAGCGCTGCGCCGCAAGCTCCGCGTCGCCGCCCGCGTCCGGGTCATCACCCACCCCCGGGGCCGGCTCCGCGGGTCGGGAATGGCAGGTGAGACGCCCTCGCTCGGCGGCGGGATCCGCCGGCCGCTGTCGGCGCCGCCGCTCGACCCGCTACCCGCCGACGGTCCCCGCGACGCCGTGAAGCTGGTGGCCATCGGCGCCTCCACCGGCGGGCCGCAGGCCCTGCTCACGCTGCTGAGCGCGCTGCCCGAGGACCTGTGCCAGGCGGTGCTCGTCGTGCAGCACATGGCCGAGGGCTTCATCCCGGGCCTCGCGTCGTGGCTGGACGGGCTGGTCCCGATGCCGGTCGTCGTGGGCGAGAGCGGGCGCCGGCTCGTCCCCGGGACCGTCACGATCGCGCCCAGCGGCGGCAACCTGCTCGTCCAGGACAACCGGCTGCGGGTGCTGTGCACGCCGCCCGAGCCCGGCCAGTTCCACATCCCCGGCATCGACGCCTCCTTCGAGAGCGTCGCGCGGGCCCTCGGCCCCGACGCCCTCGGCGTGCTGCTGACCGGCATGGGTCGTGACGGCGCGGCCGGGCTGCTGGCCATGCGTGAGCGCGGCGCCGTGACGATCGGGCAGGACGAGGCGACCAGCGCGGTCTACGGCATGCCGGCGGCGGCCTTCGCGCTCGGCGCCGTCGAGCACCAGCTCCCGCTCCCCGAGATCGCGCCGGCCCTGCTCGCCGCGCTGGGCCGGGCACTGGCATGAGCGATACGAAGGTCGCGCTCGGCGACGCGGAGTTCGCCCGCCTGCGCGAGCTGCTCTCCCGTACGGCGGGACTGGTCTTCGACGACTCGCGCCGCGAGTCGATGGGCTACTCCATCGGCGAGCGGCTGCGGGCGACCGGGATCGCCGACGTGGCGGCCTACCTGGACGAGGTCGAGCGGGCCGGCTCCCCCGAGCGGCAGCGGCTGCTCGACGAGGTCACCATCCAGGAGACGCACTTCTTCCGGAACCCGCCGCAGATGCGGGCCCTGCGGATGCACGTGCTCCCCGAGCTGATCCGGCACGCGGACACCAACGGGCGGCGGCTGCGCATCTGGAGCGCGGGCTGCTCCACCGGCGAGGAGCCGTACACGATCGCGATGATGCTGCGCGAGCTGCTCCCGAGCGCCGCCGGCTGGGACGTGAAGGTCATCGCCACCGACATCTCCGAGAACGCGCTGGCGGCGGCCCGCGCCGCGACGTACGGCTCGCGCGCGGTCCAGCTCGCCACCGCCGCGGAGGTCGCCCGCTTCTTCGTCGCCCAGCCCGGCGGCCGGTGGACCGTACGACCGGAGGTCCGTGAGCTGGTCGAGCTCCGGCACCACAACCTCGTCCGCGACGCCCCACCGGAGCCGGTGCTGGACCTCGTGCTCTGCCGCAACGTCACCATCTACTTCAGCCGCGACACCACCCGCGAGCTGATGGGCCGGCTGCACGGGTCGCTGCGCGACGGCGGCTACCTGCTGCTCGGCCACTCCGAGACGCTCTGGCAGGTCAGCGAGGACTTCCGGCTGGTCGCCCTGGGCAGCGGCGACACGGCGGCGTTCGTCTACCGGCGGCTCGACGAGCCGGCCGCCGAGCGTCGCGCGATCCTGCCCGACCGGCGGACCCTGCAGGAGCTGCCGGTTCCTCCGGAGCGGCGCGTCGCTGCCCGCCGGACGCGACCGCGGGTCGAGCTGCCCCGCCAGGAGCGGACCGCGACCGCCGAGGCCATCCCGCTGTCCAGCGTGCGCGACGCGCTGGCCGAGGGCAGGTACGCCGATGCCGCCCGGCTGGCCCGGCTCGCGGCCGACGCCGATCCGCTGCGGTCCGAGGTCCACTACCTCCTGGGTCGCGCGCTGGTCGACTCCGGCGACGACGCCGAGGCGCTGCCCGCGCTGCGCCGCGCGGTCTACCTCGACCCGGAGGCCGGGCTCGCGCACTTCCTGCTGGCCGGGGCGCTGGCCCGCTGCGGCGACAAGGCGGCGGCGGCCCGGGAGTACCGTGCGGCCGCGCAGACGCTCGGCCGGGACACCGACGGCGACGCCCACGAGCTCGGCGGGCGGAGCGCGCGCGAGCTGGCCGCGCTGTGCGCCCAGCTCGAGGGACAGCTGTCCGCAGGGAGCGAGCGATGAGCGGCCTGGTCACCTTCCGGCTCGGCGAGCGGGAGTACGCCACGCCGCTCGCGGACGTGCGCGAGGTCGTCCGGCTCGAGGGGCTGGCCGACCTGCCCGGGATGGAGCCGCCGCTCGCCGGCGTGCTCGACCTGCGCGGGACCGCGCTGCCCGTGCTCGACCTGCGCCGCGGCGCCGTCGCGGGGGACCGCGGTGACGTGCTGGTGCTCGAGCGGGACGCCGCCGATGGGACCGGCGGGCTCGTCGACGGCAGCACCGTCGGGGTCGCGGTCGACCAGGTGCGGGCTGTTGTCGCCCCCGGCGAGCTGGCTCCGGCCGGGGCCGCTGTGGACCAGGGCGTGCTCCCGCCGTACGTCGTCGAGGTCCTGCGCGGCGCCGACGGCGTCGTCTTCCTCGTCGACCTCGCCCGGATGGTCGACAGCGCCCGCACCGAGGCACGTACGTCCTAGCCCCTCCTCACAACCGATCTTCGGGCAGTGCCGGCTGTGATCGGCTGGGGAGCTCGCTGAGCGCGGCCGATGGCGTGGGACCTCCACAACCGATCTCGCGGCACGCCCCCGAACCCCCAGCGTTGATCGGTTGGGGAAGAGGGGGTCAGACGTAGCGCTCGAGGATGGAGCTCTCGGCCAGCCGGGAGAGCCCCTCGCGGACGGAGCGGGCGCGGGTCTCGCCGACGCCCTCGACCGCCTGCAGGTCGTCGATGCCGGCGGCGAGCAGCTTCTGCAGCCCCCCGAAGTGCTCGACCAGCCGGTCGACGACCAGTCCGGGCAGCCGGGGGACCTTCGCCAGCAGCCGGTAGCCGCGCGGGCTGACCGCGGTCTCCAGCGCGTCGGCGCTCGCGGGGTAGCCGACGGCCTTCGCGACGGCGGACAGGTCGAGCAGCTCGGTCGCGGACAGCGTGTCCAGCTCGGTCAGCGCGTCCTCGAGCTTGCGGGCGCGGCGGCCGGTGCCGCTGACGAGGTAGTCGCGGACGACCAGCTCGCGCTCGCCCTCGACGCCGGCCATGAGCTCGTCGAGCTGCAGCGACAGCAGCCGGCCGTCGGTGCCGAGCTCGACGACGTAGCCCTCGATCTCGCTGGCGATCCGGCGCACCATCTCGAGCCGCTGGCTGACCGCCATCGCGTCGCGGACCGTGACGAGGTCCTCGATCTCGAGGGCGGACAGCGCGTCGGAGACCTCGTCGAGCCGGTTGCGGTAGCGCTCGAGGGTCTGCAGCGCCTGGTTGGCGCGGCCCAGCACGGCGCCGGTCTCCTCGAGC
>JAKFFB010000074.1:0-31306 GCA_036675425.1 Actinomycetales bacterium
CCGACGCGGTCACCCGCTCGGCCTCGTCCGGCAGCAGCGCCGCCAGGGCGGCGAGCGCGTCCTGGGCCTGGCCGAGCGCCTTCATCTCCTGCCAGTGGCCGAGCAGCATGATCGAGATCAGCGCCCCGAGCTCCCACCAGAAGTCCAGGTCGAACCAGTCGAGCGAGGTCGCCATCGAGGCCACGTAGGCGACCGTGATCGCCATGGCGATCAGCAGCATCATCCCCGGCTTGCGGTCCCTGGCCTCCTGCACGCCCCCGGCGAGGAACGGCTGCCCGCCCCAGGCGAACACGACGCTGCCGAGCACCGGGCCGACCCACTCGATGCCGGCGAAGTCGAGCTCGTAGCCGAACCACCCCATGACCATGTGGCTGGTCGCGACGAGCGGCACGGTCAGCAGCAGGCTCCACCAGAAGCGGGTGCGGAACATCTCGACGTGGTGGCCGTGGTGCGCGCCGTGGCCGCCACCCGCCCCCTGGTCGTGGTGGGCCTCATGCGCGTCCAGGTGGGCGTCCTCGTGACCGGCGTGCTGGTCGTGGTCGACATCTCGGGTCGGAGTCATGCTCGTAGCATACCCCCCTACCCTATCTTGTCAACGCCGGATCAAGGAGCATGCCCGACCGCCCGGGCGTACAGTCCTCCTGACGCTGGCGCCTCCTCGTGCGAGCCGGCGGTCCGGTGCAACCGTTCGCCCGAGGGGCAGAGGGGACGCACATGAGGGTCGGTCGAGCGATGACCGGGGTCGTCGGGCAGACACCCGTCGTGCAGCTGCAGGCCGTGGTGCCGGAGGGCGCTGCCGACGTGTTCGTCAAGCTCGAGTGGTTCAACCCGACCGGTTCGTACAAGGACCGGATGGCGCTGGCCATGATCGAGGAGGCCGAGCAGCGCGGCGACCTCACCGCCGGCATGACCGTCGTCGAGTACACCGGCGGTAGCACCGGCCCTGCGCTCGCGCTTGTGTGCCGCGCCAAGGGCTACCGGGCGCTGATCGTGATGTCCGACTGCTTCACCGAAGAGCGCTTTCAGCTCATGCGGGCTCTGGGTGCCGAGATCGATGTCCTGCCCTCGGTGGAAGGGCGGCCCAAGGTGACCTCCCGCGACATCGACAACATGGTCGAGCGGGCCCGCGAGCTCGCTGACGCACCGGGGCACTACGCCACCGACCAGTTCAACAACCCGTACATCATCCCGGATCACCGGGACAACCTCGGCCGGGAGATCTGGGATCAGACGCAGGGACGGGTCACGGGCTTCTGCCACGGGATGGGAACCGCGTCCTCCGTGATGGGCGTCTCCGATGCACTCCGGCCACGCGGCGTCTTCATCCAGGCGCACGAGCCGGCGGCCTCGGCCGCCATCAGCGGGGGCGCGCGTCAACCGTTCCTCATCCAGGGCTGGACCGGACTGGTGATGCCGCACTGGTACCCCGAGAAGGTGGATCACGTCGAGCCCATCCACGACGGCGACGCGGTCGAGATGACCGCGCGTCTCGCGCGCGAGGAGGGCGTCTTCGCCGGCATCTCGACCGGTGCGAACGTGGTCGGCGCCCACCGGCTGGCCGAGCGCCTCGGCCCGCAGGCCGTCATCGTCACCATTGCCGTGGACACCGGCTTCAAGTACCTGAGCGTCAGCCCGTACCAGGATCTGTAGTTCGCGGACCTCGCGGAAGTGGACTCCCACCGCAGCCCAGGGTCCACGCCGACGCTCGTTCGATGCGGAGCGGAATCCCCGCGTGCCCTGCCCGGTCTCAGCAAAGCCCGCGAGCACCCAGGACGGTGGGCCGACGGGCGTTCCGGATGTGCCGCACGGGCGGTCAGACCGACGCCACGCTGCTCTGCGGGTCGATCAGGATCTCCGCGTGACGCTCGGTATAAGCCAGGGCGTCGCAGGCCTGCGGCACACCCGACCGGCCGACGGTGCCCGTGACGAGCGGGAGCAGCTGCTGGCGGTGCCCGGTCAGTTGTCGTGCTCGGGCTCGAGCACCGGGTCCGTCTCCCGCGCGGACGTCCCTCCGTCGTCGCTCGCCGCGATGCCGATCCGGCTGACCAGGTCCGCGCCGTGCGCGCGATAGAGCAGCACGACCTGGTCGTCGACCACCGGGGCCGCGCGGGGTTGTAGAGGGTCGCCGACTCCCAACCCGACCCCTGCGGCCGCAGGACAGGGTTGCCCTCGGAGGACGAGAAGGGGCCGAGCGGGACGCGCGCGCCGGTCACAGCGCCTGCACCAGGAGGCGGGTGAGATGCAGGCCGTACGCGACGGAACGCCGAGGGCTACCGCCGCATCGCGGACCACTCCACGCCGCCGCTTTCGACGGCGGTCCGTACGCCGAACGACCCGGTCAGACGCTGCCCTTGCGCTCGACCACGAGGATCCGCGCCTCCGGAACCGGGTGCGCGACGTGCTCGTCGCCGGGCTCGGCGTGGCAGACATCGCCGACCTCCAGCCGGCGGACGCGTTCCTCGCCGGCGACGCGGTAGTGCATGTCGACGGCGCCGTCGAGCACCGCGAACACCTCGGTGCCGTCGTTCACGTGCCAGACGTACGGCGCGTCGGTCCAGTGCAGCCGGACCGTCGCGCCGTCGATCTCGGCGACGTCCTGCGCACCCCACGCCCGGTCGGCGGTGAACTCCCGCGCGGACACGAACCTCATGCTGCTCCCCCCTCGGAACGAGTGCGGGCAGTCTGCCGCAGAGGGCGTACGGAAGACTCGCCAACGCCGGGGAGTCCGGCGACGAGCACGCAGGAGGTCGAAGACGTGAGCAGCTGCGACGGACGGGTCGTCGTCATCACCGGGGCGGGCGGAGGCATCGGGCGCGCCGAGGCGCTGCTGTTCGCCGAGGAGGGCGCCCGCGTCGTCGTCAACGACGTCAGCGCCGACGGCGCGAACGCGGTCGTCGAGGAGGTGCGCGCCGCCGGCGGCGAGGCGGTCGCGAACACCGACGACATCAGCGACTGGGACGGCGCGGGCCGGCTGATCGCCACCGCCCTCGACACCTTCGGCGGGCTGGACACCCTGGTGAACAACGCCGGCATCCTGCGCGACCGGATGTTCGTGAACATGAGCGTCGAGGACTGGGACGCCGTCATGAAGGTGCACCTGCGCGGCACGTTCTGCCCGACCAAGCACGCCGTTCAGTACTGGCGCGACCAGTCCAAGGCCGGCACGCCGCGCACCGCCCGGATCGTGAACACCTCGAGCCCGTCCGGCATCTACGGAAACGTCGGGCAGGCCAACTACGGCGCCGCCAAGGCCGGCATCGCGGCGTTCACCCAGATCCTCGGCGAGGAGCTGTGGCGATACGGCGTGCTGTCCAACGCGATCGCACCGAGCGCTCTGACGCAGATGACCGAGGGGCTGACCGGCTACAAGGAGAAGCTGCAGGAGCTCGAGGACCGCACCGGTTGGAAGAACCCCGGCGGGCCCGAGCACATCGTCGCTCTGGTCGTCTACCTCGGCTCGCCGCTGGCGACCGTGAACGGCCGGGTCTTCGACCTGTGGGCGGGCTACGCCGGCGTCGCGCAGGGCTGGCACCCCGGCCCGGCGTACGAGAAGGAGGGCACCTTCACCGTCGCCGAGCTGGCCGAGGTGATGCCGGACGTGATCGGCCGTACGCCTCCGCAGACCGACCGCCTCGGCAACCCCAAGTCCTACGGCGGCTGATGACCGACGACCCCGGGTTCCACATGCCGCTGGCGGAGTTCCGCCGGCACGGCCACGACCTCGTGGACTGGATCGCCGACTACCTCGAGACCGTCGAGGGGCGGCCGGTTCTCGCGACGACCGCACCGGGTGACGTGCGCGCCGGTCTGCCGGCGCACCCGAACGAGGAGCCGGAGAGCTTCGACGCGGTGCTGGCCGATCTCGACCGCGTGATCATGCCGGGCATCTCCCACTGGCAGCACCCGGGCTGGTTCGCCTACTTCCCCGCGAACACCTCACCGCCGTCGATCCTGGGCGAGCTCGTCTCCGCCGGTCTCGGCGTGCAGGGGATGCTCTGGTCGACGAGCCCGGCCGCGACCGAGGTCGAGAGCCTGATGCTCGACTGGCTCGTCGAGCTGCTCGGGCTGCCGGAGTCGTGGCGGGTCGACACCGGGCCGGGCGGCGGGGTGCTGCAGATGAGCGCGTCCGACTCGACCCACACGGCACTGGTCGTCGCCCGCGAGCGCGCACGCCGGAACGGCGCAGCCGCGAAGGACCTGGTCGTCTACGCCTCCTCCCAGGCCCACTCCTCGATCGAGAAGGGCGCCCGCGTCGCGGGTCTCGAGAACCTGCGCCTGCTGCCGGTCGACGACGAGCTGGCGCTGGACGTCGACGCCCTGTGCGACGCGGTCGGCCGTGACGTCGCCGCCGGTCTCACGCCGTGCGCCGTCGTCAGCGCGGTGGGCACGACGGGCACCACCGCCGTCGACCCGGTACGAGCCATCGGCTCGGTGGCGCGCGCGTCCGGCATGTGGCACCACGTCGACGCCGCCTACGCCGGCACCGCGATGGTCTGCCCGGAGCTGCGCCACCTGCAGGACGGGCTCGAGACGGCGGACTCCTACACGTTCAACCCGCACAAGTGGATGTTCACCAACTTCGACTGCTCGGCGTTCTGGGTCGCCGACCGGCAGGAGCTGGTGCGGTCCCTGTCCGTGCTGCCGGCCTACCTGCGCGACGCGGCGTCAGTGACGGGTGAGGTGGTCGACTACCGCGACTGGCACGTCCCGCTGGGTCGGCGGTTCCGGGCGCTGAAGCTGATGTTCGTGCTGCGCTCCTACGGCGCAGTCGGGCTGCGACACCACGTCCGCGAGCACCTGCGGCTGGCCCGCGAGCTGGCCGACCGGCTCGACGCCGATCCGCGGTTCGCCCTCGTCGCGCCCGTGCCGTTCGCGCTGGTGTCCTTCCGGCTCGTCACCGGTGACGCGCCGACCAGGGCGCTCGCCCGCTCGGTCAACGACAGCGGCCGCTACGCCGTCACCGCCTCGGAGCTGCCGGACGGGACCGCGTTCGTGCGCGTCTCCATCGGCCAGACGAGCACCCAGCAGCGGCACGTCGACGGGCTGTGGGCGCTGCTCGACGCGCTGGCCTAGGTTGACCGCTATGAGCGATACGCGCACCTACTCGGGCAAGACCTGCGTCATCACCGGGGCGGGGTCCGGCATCGGCCGGGCCCTGTCCGTGGAGCTGGCCGGCCGCGGCGCCCGGCTGGCCATCAGCGACGTCGACGAGCTCGGACTCGCCGAGACGGCCGAGCTCTGCAAGGGCACCGGCAGCGAGCCCCGCACCTACCGCGTCGACGTCGCGGACCGCGCCGCCGTCTACGCGCACGCCGAGCAGGTCGTGGCGGACTTCGGCACCGTGAACCTCGTCGTCAACAACGCCGGTGTCGCGCTGCACGGCCCGGTCGCCGAGATCACCGACGAGGACTTCCGCTGGGTGATGGACATCGACTTCTGGGGCGTCGTGCACGGCACCCAGGCGTTCCTCCCCCACCTGGTCGCGAGCGGCGACGGGCAGGTCGCCAACGTCTCCAGCGTCTTCGGGCTGATCGGCGTGCCGAAGCAGGCGGCGTACAACGCGGCGAAGTTCGCGGTGCGCGGCTTCACCGAGGCGCTCCGGCAGGAGATGCAGCTGTCCGGCACCCCGGTCGCGGTGAGCTGCATCCACCCCGGCGGCATCCGCACCGAGATCGCCCGCCGGGCGCGCGCCACCGCGTCCGAGGACAAGGCCGAGATGGCGACGAACTTCGACAAGCTCGCCCGCACCAGCCCGCCGCGGGCGGCGCGCATCATCCTCAAGGGGCTCGAGCGGGACAAGGCGCGGATCCTCGTCGGTCCGGACGCGTGGTTCCTCGCGGCGCTGCCCCGCCTGCTCGGCTCGGGCTACACCCGGGTCGTCGCCCGCGGTGCCACCCGCCTCGAGAGCTGAGTCAGCCGAAGAGCGCGAGCGCCCTGTCGGCGACGACCTCCGGAGCCTCCTCCGGCACGAAGTGGCCTATCCCGTCGAGGATCTCGACCGTCATGTCGTCGGCGTGCGCCTGCCAGCCGTCGAGCAGCGCGGCGCTGGAGATCGGGTCGTGCTCGCCGTTGACCAGCCGCGTCGGCACCGCGAGCCGCGCGTCGGCGTAGCGACCCGTGAAGACGTGCCGGCTCTCCGCGAGCAGGAACGTGCGGTAGAGCCGCTCGGTCGCCCGAGCCCGGGCGGGCTCCTTCATCACCTCGGCGTAGGTGTCGACCACGCCGACGTCGCGCCGGCTGCCGCCGCGCACGACCGTCCCGGCGAGCCCCGCCCGCATCAGCGACCGGCCGAGCAGCGGCGTCGCGAGCGGCAGCTGGTAGCCCATCCGCCAGCTCTGCAGCGCCTTGCCCACGCCGGGCTTCTGGAAAGGAGGCAGGATGCCGAGGGCGAGGAAGCCGCGGAACCGCTCCGGTGCGCGCAGGCAGGCGAGGAAGCCGGTCCAGCCGCCCCAGTCGTGGCCGACCAGCCCGACCCGCGGCAGCTCGAGCGCGTCGAGCAGCCCGAGCAGGTCGGTCGCCAGCTGCTCCTTGTCGTAGCCACTGCTCGGCACCGAGGTCCAGCCGTGCCCGCGCAGGTCGGGCATCACCAGCCGGTAGCGGCCGGCGAGGAGCGGCACGACGCGGTGCCAGCAGTACCAGTGCTGCGGCCACCCGTGCAGCAGCACCAGCGGCTCGCCTGAGCCCGCCTCGGCGACGTGCACGTCCAGGTCTCCGACCCGCACGGTTCGATGCGAGACCCCTTGCACTCCAGGCATCGTCACGGTCGCAGACCCCTTCCCACCGGACCGGCCGGCAGCGTCGGCAGCACGTCGTAGGCCGAGGCGGCCCACGCGCAGAGCAGCGGTCGGGTGTCGGCCGGGTCGACGACCTCCTCGACCAGGTAGGACTCCGCGGTCCGGAACGGCGAGCGCACGGCCTCGAGCCGACCGGCGATCTCCTCCTTCAGCGCGGCGGCGTCAGGGCTCGACTCGAGCAGCCGCTTGAACGCGACCTCCAGCCCGCCCTCGATCGGCAGCGAGCCCCAGTCACCGGACGGCCACGCGACGCGGTAGCTCCACCGGCCGAGCGGCCGGTGACCGGCGCCTGCCACGCCGAAGCAGCGGCGGATCAGCACCGACGCCCATGGCACGCGCGTCTGCTCCACCGCTGACAGCGCGCGGGCGCCGTGGCGCACCACGGCCGCCGCCTCCGACGCCGAGCCGATGACGAAGCCGGGCTGGTCGACAAGGTGCACGACGGGCAGCCGGAAGGTGTCGGCCAGGTCGACCAGCCTCGCCTGCTTGTCGGCACCCGCTGCCGTCATGCCGCCGCCGTAGACCCTCGGGTCGCCGGCGAGCACCGCGACCGGCCGACCGCCCAGCCGGGCGAGCGCGGTCACCGTCCCGCCGGCGTGCAGCCGCCCGAGCTCGAGCACCGACCCCTCGTCGAAGACGGCCCGCATCAGGGCGCGGACGTCGTACGGCGAGCGGCGCGACCGCGGCACGAGCGACCGCAACGACTCCTCGCGCCGGTCCTCCGGGTCCTCGCACGGCACGACCGGGGGCAGCTGCCAGGCGTTCGCCGGCAGGTAGGACAGCACCTGCCGCACCAGGTCGAGCGCCTCGGCCTCGGTGTCGGCGACCAGGTCGACCGTGCCGGCGCGTGCGGCGACCCGCCAGCCGCCGAGCTCCTCCTTGTCGAGCGACTCCCCCATGCCCGCCTCGACGACGGCGGGGCCGGCGACGAAGACCTGCGACAGCTCGCGCACCATCACCGAGACGTGGCTGGTGACCAGCCGCACCGCGCCGAGACCGGCGACCGGGCCGAGCGCTGCCGTCACGACCGGCACCGACGACAGCAGCGCCACCATCGCGTCCCAGCCGGGGTTGAAGGGGACGTACGTGCGGCCGAACTCCTCCAGGGACTCGACGGTCCCGCCGCCGCCGGTGCCATCGAGCAGGCGCACCACCGGGACCCGCTCCGCCAGCGCGCGGTGCTCGACATCGACCTGCTTGGCGACCAGCTGCAGGTTGGCCGCGCCGCCCTTGACGGTGAAGTCGTCGCCCGTGACCACGACCCGACGGCCGTCGACGCGGCCGCTGCCCGCGACGATGCTGGCCGGCACGAAGGACGCCAGCTCGCCGTCGTCGTAGGTCGCGGTCCCGGCGACCGAGCCGACCTCGGCGAAGCTGCCGTCGTCGAGCAGGTCGTCGAGCCGCTCGCGCACCGTGCGCCGGCCGCTGGCCCGCAGCCGCGCCACGCGCTCCTCGCCGCCGAGCTGAGCGGCGAGCTCCTTGCGGTGCGCGAGCTCGGCGAGCTCCGGCTCCCAGGTCACCGGGGCGTGCGCAGCAGCCCGAGCGCCCGCTCGTACATCTGCGTCTTGATGGCGCCCAGCGTGTCGCCGGCCTTGCCCGCGAGCGGCCGCGCGCGCTCGACCGCAGCGGCGAGCACGGCGTCCTCGCCGACCGCGTCGTCGACGATGCCGGCCGCGGCGGCGTCGATGCCGCCGTAGCGCCGCCCCGTCGTCATCGCCTCGTGCGCCGTCTGCGGCGCGAGCCGCGACTGGATGAGCGCGCCCATCCCCGGCGTGAAGGGGATCGAGATGTCGACCTCGGGAAGGCAGAAGAAGCCGCGGTCGGAGCGCATCACACGGAAGTCGTGGGCGAGCGCGAGCATCGCCCCGGCGGCGAAGACGTGCCCCTGGCAGGCTGCCACGGTCGGCACCGGCAGGGACAGCACGCGGGCGAAGAGCGCGTGCACCTCGTCGACGAAAGGACCTACCTGCTCGGGGTTCTCGCCCATCCACGCGAGGTCGAGCCCGTTGCTCCAGAACTTGCCGGTCGCCGTCGTCACGAGGGCGCGGGGCCCGTCGCTCCCGGCGACCTCGTCGAGCAGTGCGGTCACCGCACCGACCCACGGCGGGTTGAAGCGGTTCTCGTCGTCCCCCAGGTCGAGGACGAACACCTCGGCGTCGCGGTCCAGGCTCGGCATTCCGACACCGTACGGGGGGCTCGCCGGGCGTCCCGGACCGGCTGGGATGCTCGACGGGTGAGCGCCCTCCTCGTCACCGGCACCGGAACCGGCGTCGGCAAGACCGTGGTGACGGCTGCCCTCGCTGCGCTCGCGCTCTCACGAGGCCAGCGCTGCACGGTCGTGAAGCCGGGCCAGACCGGCGTGCCCGAGGGCGCGCCGGGGGACCTCGCGGACGTGGTCCGCCTCGCCGGGGACGAGGTGCGCACGATCGAGCTCGTCCGCTACCCGGACCCGCTCTCCCCCGCTGCTGCCGCCCGGCGGAGCGGGCTCCCGCCGGTCGACCCGGCCCGCGCCGCCCACGCGGTGCTCGAGGCGCAGGCGGAGGCGGACCTGGTGCTGGTCGAGGGAGCCGGTGGGCTGCTCGTCCGCTACGACGACGACGGCTTCACCATGGCCGAGCTCGCCCGGACCATGCGCCTCCCGGTGCTCGTCGTGGTCGAGGCCGGCCTGGGCACGCTCAACGCGACCGCGCTCACCCTCGAGGCGATGGCGCACCGCGGGCTGGAGCTGAGCGGCCTGGTGATCGGCGCCTGGCCGGACGAGCCGGGGCTCGCCGAGCGCAGCAACGTGCACGACCTCGAGATGCTCGCCGCGCGCCCGCTCCTCGGCGCGCTCCCAGCGGGGCTCGGCGCGTGCGACCGGGCCGACTTCCTCGCGACCGCGCGCGCCGGGCTGGCCCCCTCGCTTGGCGGCACCTTCGACCCGGCCGGGTTCCGGCGCCGCGCCGCATGAGCGACCTCGTCGCGCGCGACCGCGCCGTCGTCTGGCACCCGTACTCCTCCGTGCTCTCCGCGCCGCCGCTCTGGCCGGTCGTGGACGCGCGCGGGACGCGACTGACGCTCGCCGACGGCCGAGAGCTCGTCGACGGGATGGCGTCCTGGTGGGCCGCGATCCACGGCTACCGGCACCCCGTCCTCGACGCCGCGCTGCACGAGCAGGTCGACCGCTTCGCGCACGTGATGTTCGGCGGGCTGACGCACGAGCCGGCGGTCGCGCTGGCCGAGCTGCTCGTCGAGATCACGCCGCCGTCGCTGACCCGGGTCTTCTTCGCCGACTCCGGCAGCGTCGCCGTCGAGGTCGCCGTGAAGATGGCGCTCCAGCACTGGCAGGGCCGCGGCGAGCCCGGCCGCGACCGGCTGCTGACGGTGCGCGGCGGCTACCACGGCGACACCGCCGGGGCGATGAGCGTCTGCGACCCCGACACCGGGATGCACTCGCTGTTCCGCGGCTACGTCGCGCAGCAGGTCTTCGTCTCACGACCGCGACCGGAGTACGACGAGGCCTGCGGCGCAGGCGATCTCGACGAGGTGCGCGCCGTCCTCGAGGAGCAGGGCGAACGGCTCGCCGCCGTGATCGTGGAGCCGGTCGTGCAGGGCGCCGGCGGGATGCGCTTCTACTCCCCCGACTACCTGCGGCAGCTCGTCGAGCTGTGCCGCTCCTTCGGACTGCTCGTCGTCTTCGACGAGATCGCCACCGGCTTCGGTCGCACCGGGACGCTGTTCGCCATGGAGCACGCGGGCGTCGTGCCGGACATCCTCTGCGTCGGCAAGGCGCTCACCGGCGGGACCATGACCCTGGGCGCGACGCTCTGCACCGACGAGGTGGCCGAGGGCGTGTGCGCAGGTGGCGGCGCGTTCATGCACGGCCCGACCTTCATGGCCAACCCGCTGGCCTGCGCCGTCGCGCGGGCGAGCGTCCAGCTGCTGCTGGACGGACCGTGGCAGGACACCGTGCGCGGGCTGGAGAAGCGGCTGCGCGACGGCCTCGCCCCGGCCCGCGACCTGCCCGGCGTCGCGGACGTGCGGGTGCTCGGCGGCATCGGCGTCGTCGAGCTGGCCGAGCAGCCCGACGCGGCGCGGCTGCAGACCGCGCTGGTCGACCGGGGCGCGTGGGTGCGGCCGTTCGGCCGGCTCGTCTACGCGATGCCGCCCTACATCAGCACCGAGCAGGACCTGACCGTCGTCACCGGGGCGATGGTGGGAGCGATCGAGGAGACGGTTTCGTGAGTGGCCCGCTGTCCGGCATCCGCGTCGTCGAGCTGGCGGGGCTCGGACCCGCGCCGTACGCCTGCATGCTGCTGGCCGACCTCGGCGCGGAGGTGCTGCGCGTCGACCGGCCGTCCGCCGGCTTCGGCGTCCCGGCCTACGACGTCACCGGACGCGGCCGGAGGTCGATCGCCGTCGACCTCAAGAACCCCGAGGCGGCGGAGGTCGTGCTGCGCCTCGTCGACTCCGCCGACGTTCTCGTCGAGGGGCTGCGCCCGGGAGTGGCGGAGCGGCTCGGGGTCGGTCCGGACGCCTGCCTCGAGCGGAACCCGCGGCTGGTCTACGCGCGGATGACCGGCTGGGGTCAGACCGGTCCGCTCGCGCCGCGGGTGGGCCACGACATCAACTACGCCGCCATCAGCGGGGCGCTCGGCGCGATCGGCGAGCCCGGCCGCAAGCCGGTGCCGCCGATCAACCTGCTGGCCGACTTCGGCGGCGGTTCGATGTTCCTGCTGACCGGCGTCCTCGCGGCGCTGCTCGAGCGTGGCACCAGCGGTCGGGGGCAGGTCGTGGACGCCGCCATGGTCGACGGGGTGACCTCGCTGCTGTCCATGACGTACGGCTTCATGGCTGCGGGCTTCTGGTCCGACGAGCGCGGCACCAACCTGCTGGACGGCGGCGCGCCCTTCTACGACACCTACGCGTGCGCGGACGGCGAGTACGTCGCGATCGGTGCCCTCGAGCCGCAGTTCTGGGACGTCGTCGTGCAGACGCTCGGGCTGGTCGACCCGCCCGACCAGAACGACCGGTCGACCTGGCCGCAGCTGCGCGAGCAGCTGGCGGCAGCCTTCCGCACCCGAACGCGGGACGAGTGGGCCGAGGTCTTCGAGCCGCTCGACGCCTGCGTGTCGCCGGTGCTGAAGGTCAGCGAGGCGCGCACCCACCCGCACCTGGTCGCGCGGGCGAGCGTCGTCGAGGTCGACGGCGTCCCGCAGCCGGCGCCCGCACCCCGCTTCTCGCGCACGCCCGGCGAGCCCGGCCGCCCGTCCGCCGCAGGTGCGGATACGCGAGAAGCACTGCAGGCATGGGGGTTCGACGCCGCGGAGGTCGAGAAGCTCGAGGCCGCCGCGGTCGTCACCCAGGCCTAGCGGCGCCGGCGGCGCAGGACGAGCAGCAGCACGACCAGCGCGGCGCCCGCACCCGCGTAGACCGGCAGCCGCGAGGGCGACTCCGGCGGCAGCGTCGTGGTCCAGAGCGGCGCCTCCGCGCCCGACGGCTCCTCCGCCGTCACGGTCGCGTCGGCGAGCGCACCGGGCGTCGGCGCCACCTCGACGGGGACCTCGGCGACGGACAACGGCGGCTCCGCGTCGGCCGACCCCTTGGTCTTGCCGGCGGCGCCCTTCACCGCGTCGGCGGCGTGCCCGGCCGACTCCTTGACGCTGTCGACCGCACCGGAGGCGGCCTCGCCGACCTTCTTCCGGGTCCGCGCGGTCACCCGCTTCGGGCTGACCTTCTCGGCGATGGCGTCCAGCGTCTCCGCCAGCTCCTCGCGGGTCTTCTCGATCTCCTCGGCGAGGACCTCGGGATCCGAGCTCTTCGCCTTGCCGTTCGCAGCGTCACCCGCCTTCTTGGCCGGGGCCTTGCTGCGGCGGGGGGACCACGAGCCCTCCACGGTCGGCTCGTCGGCCGTGCCGTCGGTGCCGGTGCTGTCGTCGGTCGCCACGTGCGCGCTCCTGTTCGAAGGGGATGTCCCGGATCATGTCCTGTCCCCGACCGTGCCCGCACCTGTGGTGACAGAACCGTCCGCGTCCCGGCCGCGAACGCAGGGGCGTGACCGGCTCCCGATGCGCGCTGTTGCAAACAAGTGGCAACAACGAATGGTGCGCAGTAGCGTGGGACGCGTGCACCTGACCCTGCTGCGCACCCTCGCCCTCACCGGCGGGATCGCTGCGCTGGCCGCCTGCAGCTCGTCCTCCGCGGGTCCCTCCGAGGACGACGGGCGGCTCTCGCTCGTCACGACCGTGGCCCCGCTCACCTCGATCGTCGCCAACGTCGCGGGCGACCGGGCGACGGTCACGGGGATCGTCCCGGAGGGGACCAACAGCCACACCTTCGAGCCGCCGCCGCAGGTCGCCGCGCTGATGGAGGACGCCGACGTCGTCTTCGTCAACGGCCTGCAGCTCGAGGAGCCGACCGTCGACCTGGCCGAGGCCAACCTCCCGGACGACGCGTCGATCGTGAGCCTGGGCGACGAGGTGCTGCCCGAGGAGGACTACCTGTTCGACTTCTCCTTCCCGGAGGAGGACGGCAAGCCCAACCCGCACCTGTGGACCGACCCGACCTACGCCGCGAAGTACGCCGGGGTCGTCCGCGACACCCTCGTCGAGCGGGACCCCGACGGCGCCGCGACCTACGAGCGCAACCACGACGCCTTCGTCGAGAGGATCGACGCCCTCGACGCCGCGCTGCGCGTCGACTCCGCGACCGTCCCCGCAGGCAAGAAGCAGCTGCTGACCTACCACGACGCCTACGCCTACTTCGCCAAGACGTACGGCTGGGAGGTCATCGGCGCGGTCCAGCCCAGCAGCTTCGAGGACCCCCAGCCGCGCGAGGTCGCGCGCATCATCGACCAGGTGCGCCGCACCGGGGTGCCCACCATCTTCGGCTCCGAGGTGTTCCCCTCGAAGGTGCTGGAGCAGATCGCGGCGGAGACCGGCGCGAGGTACGAGGAGTCGCTCCGCGACGACGACCTGCCCGGCAAGCCCGGCGATCCCGAGCACTCCTGGCTGGGGCTGATGCGCTACGACTACGTCACCATGATCGAGGGGCTCGGCGGCACCGCCGAACGACTGGCTGCGCTCGACGTCTCGGACGTCGTGCCCGACGAGGCGACCTACCCGCAGTGAGCGGCCCGTTGATCGAGATCGCGGGGGCCAGCTTCGGCTACGACCACGCTCCGGTGCTGTCCGACGTGACGTACTCCGTCTCCTCCAGCGACTTCACCGGCATCGTCGGTCCGTCCGGATCGGGCAAGACCACGCTGCTCAAGCTGCTGCTCGGCACCGTGAAGCCGCAGCGGGGCACGGTGACGCGGCGACCCGGGGTCGCCGTGTCGTACGTCCCCCAGCTCGAGACCGTGAACTGGAGCTTCCCCGTCACGGTCGCGGAGTGCGTGCTGATGGCGCGGGCCACCAAGCGGCTGCTGCCGTGGCCGACCGCGACCGAGAAGCGCGACGTGGCAGAGGTCCTCGACCGGCTCGGCATCGGCGCGCTCGGCGGGCGGCACATCCGCGAGCTGTCCGGCGGGCAGCAGCAGCGCATGTTCATCGCGCGGGCGCTGCTGCGCCGGCCGCAGCTGCTGCTCATGGACGAGCCGACCTCGGGGGTCGACATCGGCACCCGGCACGAGGTGCTGCACCTGCTCGACGAGCTGCACCGCGACGGGCTGGCGATCGTGCTCACGACCCACGACCTCAACGGGATGGCCGCCCACCTGCCGCACCTGGTCGCCCTCAACTCCACCGTGCTCGCCTCGGGGACGCCGACCGAGGTGATGGTCCCCGACGTGCTCGAGCGGACCTTCGGAGCGCGCATGGAGGTGCTGCAGCACCTCGGCTTCCCGGTCGTCGTCGACGGCGGCGACCAGGTACGGCTGGTGGCGGGATGACCTTCTGGGAGACGCTCGTCGACCCGTTCGGCTACGACTTCTTCGTCCGCGGCATGGCGGCCGCCGTGCTGGCCGGCGCGCTCTGCGGGCTGATCGGCGTCTACATCACGCTGCGCGGCATGAGCTACATCGGCCACGGGCTGTCGCACGCCATCTTCGGCGGCTACGCCGCCGCGCCCCTGCTCGGCGTCCCGGCGGTGCTCGGCGCCGGCGTGTGGGGGCTCGCGTCGGCGCTGGCCATCAACGCGGTGGTGCGCAACCGGCGGATCGGCGCGGACGCGGCGATCGGCGTGGTGACCACCGCGTCGTTCGCGCTCGGCGTCGCGCTGCTGACCAGGTTCGGCGACTCGGGCCCGTCCTTCGAGGCGCTGCTGTTCGGCAGCATCCTCGGCGTCTCCGGCTCCGACCTGCTGCTGCTCACCGCCGCGCTGGTCTTCGCGGCGGCCGTCTTCACCGTTCTCTACCGGGCCTTCCTGTTCTCCACCTTCGACCCCGAGGTCGCCGACGTCTCCGGGGTGCGGGTCGCGCGGATGGACGCGCTGCTGATGCTCGTGCTCTCGGTGTCGATCCTCGCCACCCTGCAGATCATCGGCGTCACGCTGGTCGCAGCGATCCTGGTCATCCCCGCTGTGGTGGCGCGGATGCTGTCGGACTCGTTCAGCCGGATGCTCTGGGTCTCCACCGGTCTCGGCTCGGTGTCCGGCGCCGTCGGCATGTACCTCTCCTACCAGCTCGCGATCCCCTCCGGCACGACGATCGTGCTGGTCAACGCCGCGGTGTTCGTCCTCGTCCTGGTCGCGACCCGCGGCCGCGCGCTGCGCCGGGCAGCCGGCCTGGACGACCACACCGACCTGCCGACCCCCGCGCCGCTGGCCGGCGCGGCCCGCTGACAGGATCGGCCGCATGGCTGCCACTCCCCGGCTCTCGCCCGGCGACCCCGCTCCCGACTTCACGCTGCCCGACGCCGACGGGTCCCCGGTCTCGCTGAAGCAGCTCCGCGGTCGCAAGGTCCTGCTCTACGTCTACCCGGCCGCGTCGACCCCCGGCTGCACCACGCAGGCGTGCGACTTCCGCGACAGCCTCGCCTCGCTCAAGGCCGCGGGGTACGACGTCGTCGGCCTGTCGCCGGACACGCCGGAGAAGCTGGCGCGCTTCCGGGCGGCGGAGGGGCTGACCTTCCCGCTGCTGTCGGACCCCTCGAAGGAGGTCCTCACGGCCTACGGCGCCTACGGCGAGAAGAGCCTCTACGGCAAGACCGTCGTCGGGGTGATCCGGTCGACCTTCGTCATCGACGAGACCGGCACCGTGACCGCCGCGTCGTACGCCGTGAAGGCCAAGGGCCACGTCGCCAAGCTCCGCCGCGACCTGGGGCTCGACTAGCGCTCCACCAGGTGCACGGCCGGGCTCTTCACGACGGCCTGCACCCGCAGTCCGGGGCGCAGGTCGAGCTCGGCGGCGGCGGGTCGGGTGACGTAGGCCGCGAGGTGGAAGCCGGCGTCGAGGTCGACGCGCAGCAGCGGGCCCTCGTCGGTGACGGCGGTGACCGTGCTCTCGAGCCGGTTGCGCGCGCTGCCGGAGCGGTCGGCGTGCGCCGGCTCCAGGGCGACGTCCTCGGCGCGGATGCAGACCAGCACGTCACCGACCTGGCCGCGGTCGACGGCGTGCACGGCGGTCTCGCCGACGGTGACGGTGAGCAGCCCGTCGGCGCCGCCGGCGACCCGGCCGGCGACCGCGGTCTCGACGCCGACGACCGCCGCGACGGCGGCGTCGACGGGCCGCTCGAAGACGTCCTGCGGCGAGCCTGCCTGCCGGACCGTGCCGTCGACGAGGACCACGACGCGGTCGGCGAGCGCGAGCGCCTCGGTGCGGTCGTGGGTGACGAGCAGCGTGGGTACTGCCGACCGCACCAGCGCGTGTCGAAGGTCGGTGCGCAGCCGCGCCCGGGTCGGGGCGTCGAGGGCCGAGAGCGGCTCGTCGAGCAGCAGCAGCCGCGGCCGTGGAGCGAGGGCGCGGGCGAGCGCGACCCGCTGCGCCTCGCCGCCGGACAGCTCGGTCGTACGCCTGCCGGCCAGGTGCGCGGCACCGGCGAGCGCCAGCGCCTCGCGCACCCGTTCGGGGCGGTCGGACCGGGCGACACGGCTCAGTCCGTACGCGACGTTGGCGTCGACGTCGAGGTGCGGGAAGAGCGCGGCGTCCTGGGAGAGGTAGCCGACCCCGCGGGCCTTCGCCGGGACGAAAGCGCCCTCCCCGTCCCAGGTCTCGCCGCCGAAGCGGATGTGTCCGGCGGTGCGCTCGAGACCCGCGACCGCGCGCAGCACGGTCGTCTTGCCGGCGCCCGACGGGCCCAGGACGGCGGTCACCCCGTCGTCCGGGACGGTGAACGCCGCGTCGACGACGTGCCGCCGCACGTGCACGTCCAGCGTCATGACGGCAGCCAGCTGCGGGTGCGGTTGCGCTGCAGGGCGTAGGTCGTGGTGAGGACGACGAGGGAGAAGGCCAGCAGCACCAGGCTGGTCCGCGCGGCCTCGCCGTAGTCGAAGGCCTGCACCGAGTCGTAGACCGCGATGGAGGCGGTGCGCGTCTCGCCGGGGATGCTCCCGCCGACCATGAGGACCACGCCGAACTCACCCACCGTGTGCGCGAAGGTCAGCACCGCGGCGGTCGCGAGGCCGGCGCGGGAGAGCGGCAGCACGACGTGCGCGAGGGTGGCGATGCGGCCGCGACCGAGGACGGCGCTGGCCTCGAGCAGGCGGCTGTCCACGGCAGCGAAGGCCACCAGCAGCGGCTGCACCGCGAACGGCAGGCTGTAGAGGACCGATGCCACGAGCAGTCCGGGAAAGCTGAACGCCAGCGTGCTGCCCGTGAGGTCCTCCCACGCGCGCCCCAGCGGCGAGCGCGCGCCGAGAGCGACGAGCAGGTAGTAGCCCATCACCGTCGGCGGCAGCACCAGCGGCAGCGCGACGACGGCCTCGACGACGACCGCCCAGCGACGTCGGGTGGAGGTGAGCCAGGACGCCAGCGGCACGGCGATCAGGAGCAGCAGCACCGTCGTCGCTGCCGCGAGCCGGCCGCTGAGCAGCAGCGCCTCGCCGTCCACCTCAGCGCTCCGGGAGGTCGAAGCCGAAGCGCTGCAGCAGGTCCTGGCCAGCGGCGCCGGTGAGCGCGTCGCGGACCCTCCGCGCGGCGTCCCTGTCGCGTGCTCTCGTCAGCACTGCGCCGGCCTGGTCGAGGTCGCCGGTCGGCGGCAGGTCCGCCCAGCGGCCGACGTCGCGGAGCGCGTCCGACAGCACGGCTGACTTCGCCACGAGTCCCACGTCAGCGCCCCCGCTCGCCACGAAGTCGGCTGCCTGCGCGACGTTCTCGCCGAGCACGAGCTTCGACCGGCTCTCGTCCTCGACCCCCGCGGCGCGCATCGCGGCGAGCGCCGCCCGGCCGTACGGCGCGTGCTCCGGGTTCGCGATCGCCACCCTGCGCACCCGGCTGTCGGCGAGCAGCGCGAGCCCGTCGGCCGGGTCGAGCGGGCTGTCGTCGGGCACCCAGAGCACCAGCCGTCCTTCGGCGTACGGGAAGACGTCCGCGGCGCCGGCCAGCCCCCGGTCGACCAGCTGCCGGGGGTAGGCGGCGTCGGCGGAGAGGTAGAGGTCGTAGGGCGCGCCGTTCACGAGCTGCTGCAGGAAGGTCCCCGAGCTGCCGTAGGTGACCTGCAGCTCGACGCCGTCCACCTCGAGCAGGTCGAGGGCAGGCTGCAGGTCGCTGGCGGCGGCGATGCGGACGAGGGGGATCTGCGGGTCGCTGCCACCGCAGCCGGTGAGCAGCGCGAGGGCGGCGGCCACGCCCGCGACCCACGTGCGCCGGCCCGGCCGTGCACTCACGACCCGGCCTCCACCACCACGTTGGTCGACTTCACGACGGCCGTCGCGACCACCCCGGGCTCCAGCCCGAGCTCGTCGGCGGCCTCGCGGCTCATCAGGCTGACCAGGCGATAGGGGCCGGCCTGCAGTTCGACCTGCGCCATCACGCCGTCCTTGACGACGCGGGTGACGATCCCGCGCAGCCGGTTGCGGGCACTGCCGGTGTTGGGGCGGGCGTCGCCTGCGGCCCGGGCGGCGGCCTCGGCCATCTCCTGCGCCAGCGCCGCCAGGTCCTTGCCGTCCACGACCTGGCGTCCGGCGCCGTCCTTCGTGGTCGGCAGCCGTCCGCTCTCCGCCCAGCGCCGGACGGTGTCGTCGCTGACCCCGAGCAGCTGGGCGGCCTCGCGCATCCTCATCTGCGGCATGAGCACGATGTTAACGCCGCATCTGCGGAGATCGGGACCGGACCGTGGCCGCTCACCTGCCGCCGACGGCATCTCACCCCCGTTGCGCGGTGACTGTCCGGCGTGGCCGTCCACCCGAGGCCCTTGACGACCAGATCGGACAGTCACCGCGCAACCGGCCCCAAGACCCGGGCGGCCAGCTGATGCGGACAGTGACCGCGACGCGACACCCACGACCTGCCGCCGGGCGCCGTACGCTCGGCACGTCTCGCGCGAGTGGCGTAACTGGCAGCCGCGCCAGCCTTAGGAGCTGGTGCCCGAGAGGGCATGGGGGTTCGAGTCCCCCCTCGCGCACATCTGCTGCGCCCGGCCGTGCTGTCAGACCTGGTCGCTAGGGTCGCGAGATGACACGCGTGGTGGTGACCGGCGGGGCCGGCTTCCTGGGCTCGCACCTGTGCGAGCAGCTGCTCGAGGACGGGTGCGAGGTCGTCGCGCTCGACAACTTCCTCACCGGCACGCCCGCCAACGTCGAGCACCTGATGGAGCACGACGGCTTCCGGCTGATCAAGACCGACGTCACCGAGTACGTCCACGTGCCCGGCCCGGTCGACCAGGTGCTGCACTTCGCGAGCCCGGCCAGCCCGATCGACTACCTGCTGCTGCCGATCGAGACGATGAAGGTCGGCTCCATCGGGACGCTGCACGCCCTCGGCCTGGCCAAGGAGAAGGGCGCCCGCTTCCTGCTCGCCAGCACGAGCGAGACCTACGGCGACCCGCAGGTCCACCCGCAGCCGGAGACCTACTGGGGCCACGTGAACCCGGTCGGCCCCCGGGGTGTCTACGACGAGGCGAAGCGGTTCGCCGAGGCGCTGACCATGGCCTACCGCCGCACCCACGACGTCGACACGGCCATCGTCCGCATCTTCAACTCCGTGCTTGCGACGGAGCAGGTCCTCTACGACGACGGCGAGATGCTTCACCGCACGACCGCCGGGGAGCTGGCCGAGCGTCTCGGTCTCACTGGATCCGGCGCACAGCCGCTCACCGGCTGGTCGGTTCCGTCGTTCGGCTCCGATGGCAGCACGGCAGCTCATGAGGCGACGTGGTTCGTCGGACATCCGACGGAGCAGCAGTGCTTCGAAGTCAGGACTCGCTACGGTCGTCAGCTGCGCGTCACGGGTGACCACAGCCTCTTCGTCAGAGGCGAGC
This sequence comes from Actinomycetales bacterium, assembly GCA_036675425.1. Taxonomy (GTDB): domain Bacteria; phylum Actinomycetota; class Actinomycetes; order Mycobacteriales; family SCTD01; genus SCTD01. The sequence goes on from JAKFFB010000074.1 coordinate 20,129, forward strand.
ACGGCGAGCCGGTCGCTCGACCCGTGACCGAGCTGGCGCCAGGGGATCACGTGGCCCTCGCGGCCCGGGTCCCCGTAGTGGAGCGCGACCGCCCGATGGTGGACATGCTCGACGTCGTCGCCGACCTCGACCCCTGGAGCATCGGGGTCGTCGACCCTTCACTAAGGGACGTCGTCCAGCAGCACCGGTCGGAACTGGTCACGGTCCTCCTTGCGCACCGCGGGTACCCCTCCAGTGGCTCCCGAAGGCAGAGCGCATGGGGCTCGGTGACGCGCTGGGCGAGCACTGGAGCTGTCCCGCTGGGAGCTCTGCAGGCGTGCGGGCTCACCGTGCCGGTCACGGCCGAGCTGCGGCCCTGGACCGCAGGCAAGAGCAGCGCTCTACCTCGGGTGATCATCCTGACGGACGAGCTGCTCTGGGTGCTGGGCCTCTACGTCGCCGAGGGCTGCCGCGTGGAGACACCGGGCAAGTCTGCGTACATCGACATCTCGTGCGACGAGGACACGCTTGACCGCGCGCAGAAGATCATCGAGCGGGACCTCGGGCTTCATGTTGCTCGCGCCGCCGGCAACGATGCCCGCGCTGCCCACCTCGTGGCGCACTCCCAGCTCCTGCTACGACTGCTCGACCATCTCGGCTTCACGCCCGGCCCCAAGCGGCTCCCCGGGTGGATCCTCGGACTACCGCTGCGCCGACTCGGGCCTGTTCTCGAGGGCTACCGGGAAGGCGACGGGGTGCACTCCGGCGCCAAGCTGGCCGAAGGTCGGCGGCATGAGTTCTCGACCACGAGCGCCGCTCTCAAGGACGACCTTGTCGTGGCGTTCAGCCGCTTCGGCTTGGTTGCCAGCGTCGGTCAGTACGACGCGACGCTCAAGCAGCGGACGGGAGAGCGGCGCTACCCATTCTGGCGCCTCACGCTCTGCTCGGTCAGCCCCTGGTCCCCGCTCGAGTGGCACGCAGGGGTAGAGCAGCAGGTCAACGCTGGCCGTACAGGCGACATCGTCTGGGCGCGCGTGCAGGAGATCACGGAGGTCCCGCCGACCGATGTGGTCTACGACTTCGTGGTCCCAGAGCGAGAGAACTTCTGGGCGGGCGGGCTCTGGGCGCACAACACCCACGGCCCGCGGATGCGCCCGAACGACGGACGCGCCATCCCCGCCTTCGCCAGCCAGGCGCTCACCGGCAAGCCGATCACCGTCGCCGGCGACGGCAGCCAGACCCGCAGCATCATCTACGTCGACGACCTCATCGCGGGCATCCTCAAGCTCCTCCGCTCCGACCTCGCCGGACCGGTCAACATCGGCAACCCGCACGAGACCTCGGTGCTGCACCTGGCCGAGACGATCAAGCGCCTGACCAGCAGCGACAGCAAGATCGTCTTCATCGACCGCCCCACCGACGACCCCACGATCCGCCAGCCCGACATCACCCTCGCGCGCAACCAGCTCGGCTGGGAGCCGACGGTCGGCTTCGAGGAGGGCCTGGAGCGCACGATCCAGTGGTTCAGGTCTCACCCCGAGGTCGGCTAGCGTCGTAGGGGTGAAGCTGTCCGTACTCATCCCTGTCTACAACGAGGCCGCCACGCTCAACGCGGCCCTCAAGCGCGTCCTCGACGTCGACTACCCCTGTGACGTCGAGGTCGTCGTCGTGAACGACGGCAGCGCCGACGGCACGGCGACCATCCTCGACGCGCTCGACGACCCACGCGTCACGGTCGTCCACCACCCGGTCAACCGGGGCAAGGGCGCGGCCATCCGCACCGCCGCAGACAGCGCGACCGGCGACTACATGATCATCTGCGACGCGGACCTCGAGTACGCCCCTGAGGAGATCCCGAGTTTGCTCGCCCCCGTGCTCGCCGGCGACGCGAAGGTCGTCTACGGGACGCGCACCTTCGGTAGCCACACCGCGTACAGCTTCTGGTACGTCCTGGGCAACAAGGGCGTCACGCTGTTCGCCAACGTGCTCTACGACTGCTGGATCAGCGACCTCGAGACCTGCTTCAAGCTCATGCCGCTGCCGCTCTACCGCGAGCTCGACATCCGCAGCGCCGGCTTCGGCATGGAGGCCGAGGTCACCGGCAAGCTGCTCGTGCGCGGCTACCGGCCGTACGAGGTGCCGATCTCCTACAAGGCACGCAGCCGCGAGGAGGGCAAGAAGCTCACGTGGAAGGACGGCGTCGAGGCGCTGTGGATCCTGACCCGTGAGCGTGCGCGCGGGCGCGAGCTGCACCGCTCCGCCGCCCGACCCTGACGACGGACGTGGCGCTCGACGCGCCCGAGCGCCCACCCGTCGAGACCCGACGCGGCAAGCACGCCCGACCACCCTCCGGCGCACCCGCGCTGCTCCGCACCCTCTGGGTCCGCTGGCTGCCGGTCCTGCTGCTCCTGCTCGGAGCCGAGATGCGGGTCCGCCAGTGGTGGGCCGCCCGGACCCTGTGGCTCGACGAGGCGCTCATCGCCCGCAGCCTGGTCAGCCGCGACTACGTCGGCCTGGTGGCCGAGCCGCTCCAGGGCGACCAGGCCGGCCCGGTGCTCTGGCTCTGGTCGACCAGGCTCTCTCTCGACCTGCTCGGGGAGGGCGAGCGCGCGCTGCGCGTCGTCTCCCTCGCCGCCGGCCTGGCCGCCCTCGTGCTCGCCTGGCGGCTCGCCCGCCACCTGCTCCCGCCGGTGCTCGTCCCCGTCGCCGTCGCCCTGACCGTGCTCTCCCCCTCGCTGCTCTACTTCTCCAACGAGGTCAAGCCGTACGCCCTCGACGTCGCCGTCGTGCTCGGCCTGGTCCTGCTCGCGCTCCGGACGCGCACCGACGTGCGCCCGCTCGCCGCGGCGGGGGTCGTCGCGGTCTGGGCGTCGTACGCCTCGGTCTTCGCCCTCGCCGGTCTCAGCCTGGTGCTGGTGCTCGCCTCGCTGCGCCGCGACGGGCTGCGGGCGGCAGTGCGCACCGCGAGCTGGCTGACCGGCTGGCTGGTGTCGCTGGCGGTGTCGTACGCGCTCGTGCTCCACCGGCTGCGCGAGTCCGAGATCCTCTCCACCTTCTGGGCGGACACCTTCCCCGACGACGCGGGTGACCTGCCGACCTGGCTCCTGCGCCGCGCCACCGGGCTGACCCGCGACCCGCTCGAGCTCGCGGTCTGGCCGCTGGCGCTGGTCCTGCTGGCGTACGGCCTGTGGAGGCTGCTCCGCACCCGCCGCCGCGCGACCGTGCTCGCGATGTCACCGATCCCGCTCGCGCTCGTGGCCGCGGCGATCAGCGCCTACCCGTTCGCCGGGCGGCTCGCGCTGTGGCTCGTCCCGCTCGGCGCGATCGCCCTCGCCGCGGTGCTGCCCGACCGCACCGACCGCGGTCGCCCGCTGCTGCTCGGCGTCGTCGCACTGGCCGTCGTCGCGGCGCCGATGGCGACCCGCTCGCTCCCCCAGGTCGTCGACGTCTACGAGCGCAACGAGCTGCGCACGGTGATGGAGCGCCTCAAGGACGCCCGCGAGCCGGGCGACCTCGTGCTGGTCGACATCCCGGCCAAGGCGCCCTACGACTTCTACACGGCGCGTACGGGGCTCGGTCGCGACGGCGTGATCCTCTTCGCCACCGAGGAGGAGGTCGGCGGCCGCTGCAACGACGAAGCGGCCTTGCTGACAGGGCGTTTCGCGACGCAGCGGATCTGGGTCGTCTTCGCCCACCAGCTGCAGGACACCGGGCGGCTCGGCACCCGCGAGGACATGCTCGCACGCATCCAGGACGTCACCAACATCGCTGCCACCATCGAGGAGACCGGTGCGAAGGCCGTGCTGATGGACCCGGCGGCGCCGGAGACCTCCGACACCGCCGAGCCGCGCAACCCCGAGCGCTGCCTGGCTGTCGTGCGGACGGTCCCGCCGACCGCCTAGTCCTTGCGGGCGACGAGGAACAGCGACTGCCCGAACGGCGGCGGCACCCGCGCCTCCAGCCGGCGCAGCCACGGCACGAAGAAGCGGTCGAAGACCGTGAGCGTGAAGCCCGCCCGCGGCCGGCTGCGCATCGCCTTGACGTGCACGAACCACGCCAGCAGGCCGATCGAGTTCACGTGGTGCAGCACCTCGACGGCGAGCCCGGCCGACTCCGCCGCCGCGCGCAGCGTCCGCCGGCGGTAGCGCCGCTGGTGGCCGATCTCGCGGTCGAAGCGGCTCATCGCGCTCGGGTAGGCCGGCACCACGAGCACGACCCGGCCGCCCGGCCGCAGCAGCGCCGCGAAGGTGCGCAGCGCCTCGACGTCGTCCGGGATGTGCTCGAGCACGTTGTAGGCGACGACCGCGGTGTGGTGCGCCTGCTCGTCGATCGGGACGCTCAGCACCCGGACCCGGACGACCGGGTCGTCCTCGAACCGGGTGCGCAGCGCGGCGAGCCGCTCCTCGTCCGCCTCGCTGGCCGTCCACTGCGGGACCCCCGCGTCGGCCCAGTCCGCGGCGTAGTGCCCGAGGCCGCTGCCCACCTCGAGCGGGTCGTCGCCCAGGTGCGGCAGGGCGAGGTCGACCAGCCAGCGCCGGTAGCGGCGGGCCTCGACCAGGTCCTCGAGCACCACCGACTGCAGGGCGGTGTCGCCGGCGACCTCAGCCGTCACGCAGTGCATCCAGCAGCTTCGGCGCCAGCAGGCGGAAGGCCTTGCCCCGGTGGCTGATCGCGTCCTTGTCGGCGGGTGACAGCTCGGCGCTCGTCACGGTCAGCCCGTCCGGTACGAGGAGCGGGTCGTAGCCGAAGCCGCCGGTCCCCCGGGGCGCGCGCGTCAGCATGCCGCGCATCTCCCCGCGGACCACCTCGCTGCGCCCGTCGGGCAGCGCGTAGGCCGCCGCGCAGACGAAGCCCGCCTGCCGCCGCTCGTCCGGCACGTCCTCGAGCTGGGCGAGCAGCAGCTCGAGGTTGGCGAGGTCGTCGCCGTGCCGACCGGCCCAGCGCGCGGACAGCACGCCGGGCATGCCGTTCATGGCGTCGACGGCCAGCCCGCTGTCGTCGGCCACGGCCGGAAGTCCCGTGTGCAGCGCGGCTTCCCGTGCCTTGGCGAGCGCGTTCGCCTCGAACGTCGGCTCGGTCTCGGGACCGGGCTCGTACGCCGCGACGTCGTCCAGGCCGACCAGCTCCACGGCCTCGCCCAGGATGCGGCGGAGCTCGGCGACCTTGCCGGCGTTGCGGGTGGCGAGGACGACCCGGGTGCTCACAGCTTCAGGGGGTCGCCGCTGTGGGTGCCGAGCGGCTGGGCCAGTGCACCCGCCTGCAGCGCGGTGAGCTCGCGGATGCCGCCGAGCGCGAGGTCGAGCAGGGCGTCCAGCTCCTCGCGGCGGAAGGGCGCGCCCTCGGCCGTGCCCTGCACCTCGATCAGCTCGCCGTCGCCTGTCGCCACGACGTTCATGTCCGTGCCCGCGGAGACGTCCTCGGGGTAGTCGAGGTCGAGAACCGGTGTGCCGTCGACGATCCCGACGCTGATCGCCGCGACGGTGCGCACCATCGCCGTGGACTTGCCGAGGTGGGCGCAGGCGTCGGCCAGAGCTAGGTAGGCGCCGGTGATCGCCGCGGTCCGGGTGCCGCCGTCGGCCTGCAGCACGTCGCAGTCGATGGCGATGGTGTTCTCGCCGAGCAGGCTGAGGTCGATGGCCGCGCGCAGGGACCGTCCGACCAGCCGGCTGATCTCGTGCGTCCGGCCGCCGACCCGGCCCTTCACCGACTCCCGCCCGCTGCGGGTGTGGGTGGCCCGCGGCAGCATGGCGTACTCCGCCGTCACCCAGCCCAGCCCGGAGCCCTTGCGCCAGCGCGGCACGCCCTCCTCGGCGCTCGCGGCGACCAGCACCCGGGTGCGCCCGAACTCCACCAGGCACGACCCCTCGGCGTGGTCGAGCCAGCCGCGGGTGAGCGTGATCGAGCGCAGCTGGTCGGCGTCGCGGCCGTCGTGGCGGGTCATGCGGTCGAGCCTGTCAGACGCCGAGTCAGACGTCGTACGAGACCCCGCACCGGGCCAGCTCGGTCCGTCCGCCGAACGCCTCCGCGCCCTCGCGCAGCACCTGCTGCTCGTCGGCCCACGGCACGACGTGGGTGAGCAGCAGCTGCCGCGCCGCCGCCTTGGCGGCGTGCTCGCCGGCCTGCCGACCCGACAGGTGGATGTCCGGCGGGTTGTCGTCGGCGTGCGCCCAGGACGCCTCGCAGAGGAACAGGTCGGCGTCGCGGGCCAGGTCGACCAGCACCTCGCTCTCGCCGGTGTCGCCGGAGTAGGCGAGCGACCGCCCGCCGGCCTCGATGCGCAGGCCGTGGCACTCCACCGGGTGGTTGACCTGCGCGGCCGTCACCGTGAACGGCCCGATCTGGTGGGTCCCGACACCCGGCTCGCGGAAGTCGTACACGTCCTGCAGGCCGTCGTCCGGGGGCGCCTCGTAGCTGTCGCGGATCCGGTCGCCGGTGCCGGCCGGGCCGTAGACCGGCAGCGGCGGGGGCATGCCGGCCGGGTTGTAGCGGCGGGCGTAGGAGTAGGCGACCAGGTCGATGCAGTGGTCGGCGTGCAGGTGGCTGACGTAGACCGCGTCGACGTCGAGCAGTCCGATGTGCCGCTGCAGCTGGCCGAGCGCGCCGGCGCCGAGGTCGACGACGAGCCGGAAGCCGTCGTGCTCCAGCAGGTAGCCCGAGCACGGCGAGAGCGGGCCGGGGAAGGTGCCCGCGCAGCCCAGGACGGTCAGCCTCACGCGCGCACCTGCATCCCGTCGACCTGCCCGATCTCCGGCCCGAGGAACCGTCGTCCCAGCCGGGCGAACGGCTCCGGGTCGCCCGTCGCCAGGAAGCGGTGCACCGGAGGCGGGGCCTCTGGGTCGCGGCCCAGCCCGCTGGTCTCCAGGACGCGGTAGACGTCCTTCGCGGTCTCCTCCGCACTGCTCACCAAGGTCACGCCGTCCCCCACCACGAGGCTGATCATGCCCGTGAGGAGCGGGTAGTGGGTGCAGCCGAGCACGACGGTGTCGACATCGGCACGAATGACCGGATCGAGGTAGTGCGTCGCGAGCTGCAGCAGCTGCCGTCCGGTCGTGACCCCTCGCTCGACGAAGTCCACGAACCGCGGGCACGCCGCGCTGGTCAGCGTCACGTGCGGAGCAGCCGCGAACGCGTCGTCGTACGCCCGGCTGGCGACCGTCACCTGCGTGGCCAGCAGGCCGACGCTGCCGTTGCGGGTCGCCGCCACGGCGCGGCGGACGGCGGGCTGGATCACCTCGACGACCGGCACGTCGTAGCGCTCGCGGGCGTCGCGCAGGCACGCGCTGGAGGCGCTGTTGCAGGCGATGACCAGCAGCTTCACGCCCTGCGCCACGAGCTCGTCCATGGCGGCGAGGGCGTGCCGGCGGACCTCCGCGATGGGCAGCGGGCCGTACGGGCCGTGCGCCGTGTCGCCGACGTAGAGCAGCGGCTCCCCGGGCAGCTGGTCCAGCAGCGCCCGGGCCACCGTGAGCCCGCCGACCCCGGAGTCGAAGACCCCGATGGGCGCGTCCGTCACGCCGCTCACCCTACGACGGCCGGTGGGCGCCGAGCCCCCCTCCACAACCGATCATGGGCGGGCCTCCACAACCGATCAGCCCCGGCCCCACAAGATCGGCCGTGGAGGAGGCTCCGCGGGGAGGCGGTCCCCCGCCTGCACAACCGATCATGACCCCTGAGGCCACAAGATCGGTTGTGGAGGGCGAGCGCCGCGGCAGGGCCCAGCGTCCACAGCTGATCAGCCGTGCACAGCCTGCCCGGCCGGACTGGTCGGCTGGCGGCGCGCCCCCGACCGTCCCCGCATGACCTCACCTCTCCGGCACACCCGCCCGTCTCGCCCCACCCTCTGGGTCCGGCCTGATGCTCCGCACGCTGGACGACATCGAGCTCGGCGCCCAGAGCGTGCACGAGCTCAGGTTCACCCGCGGCCTGCGCCGCGCCGGCCTCCCCCAGCCCGACCGGCAGGTCTGGCGGACGCACGACGACGGACGCAGGTACCTGGACTGCGAGTGAAAGGAGTACGAGGTCCATGCCGAGATCGACGGCCTCGCCCACCGGCTGGTCGGTCAGTGGGTCGCCGACCTGGACCGCTCGAACGAGCTGGAGATCGCCAAGGCGGCATGCCGGCTGAGGATCGTGGGCTTCTTGCTCTTCGAGCAGGAGGAGCGCGTGATGGACCAGGTCCGACGCGCCCTCGAGTCCCGAGGCTGGCGGCCCTGAGCGCCTAGACCTCCACCCGCGGGAGCGGCAGGCTGCGGCGGAACGGGTCGGGCTTCGGGGCGTCCAGCAGGTTCGCCCGGGGGCAGCTCGCCAGAGTCAGGTCGGCGACGGCGAGGACCTCGTCACACAACCGATCAACGGTGAGACCGCGTGAGGCGCCCGCGTCCGTGATGCTCACCCGGTAGATCGTCGCCTCGTACGTGTCCCAGGTGATGTGCAGCGACCCGAGCAGCACCGCGTCGCCACGCATGCCGGACGGTCCGTTGAAGGGCCCGCTGTAGCGCTGGATCGTCCCGACCGCGCTCGACCAGCAGCCACCCTGGGACACGTCATGGGTCTGCAGCCAGGCCAGGATCTCGCGGGCCGCCCGCTCAGGGAGCACAGCGGCGGGCCGGATGACGCGCTCGCGCTCGTGGGCGGTGGTCAAGATGGTCATGGCTCCTCCGTGCTGCCGTCCTCCACGTCATCGACCACCGGGAGAGGCGTTCTGGAGCCCGAGCCGTGGTCAGTTGTGACCATCCTCGGTCGGCATCCGGAGCAGCAGCGGCCCGGACCACGGCCGCCATCCTCCACAACCGATCATCCTGAGCGGCTCGTCTTGATCGGTTGTGGAGGCTGTCACGCGAGCCACCCGGCACCAGACCGCCCCGACCGATCAACCCCAGGACCCGGGAACCCCCGGCAGTGATCGGTTGTGGAGAAGGGCGGTCACGCCCAGAGCTGGCCCTCGAGGGCGGCCTCGGCCTCCTCGAGGGTGCCGGCGTAGGCGCCGGTGGAGAGGTACTTCCAGCCGCCGTCGCAGACGACGAAGGCGATGTCGGCCGAGCCGCCGGCCTGGACGACCTTCATGGCCTCGCCCAGCGCGGCGTGCAGGATCGCGCCGGTGGAGATGCCGGCGAAGATGCCCTCCTCCTCGACCAGCTGGCGGGTGCGCCGCAGCGCCTCGCGGGGCCCGACGGAGAACCGCGAGGTCAGGACCGACCCGTCGTACAGCTCGGGGACGAAGCCCTCGTCGATGTTGCGCAGGCCGTAGACCAGCTCGCCGTAGCGCGGCTCGGCCGCGATGATCCGCACCCCGGGACGGTTCTCCCGCAGGTAGCGGCCCGTCCCCATCAGGGTTCCGGTGGTCCCGAGCCCCGCCACGAAGTGCGTGAGAGTCGGCAGGTCCTCGAGCAGCTCCGGACCGGTCGTCTCGTAGTGCGCGAGCGCGTTCGCGGGGTTGCCGTACTGGTAGAGCATCACCCAGTCCGGGTTCTCCGCCGCGAGCTCCTTCGCGACCGCCACGGCCTGGTTGGAGCCGCCGGCGGCCGGCGAGGCGACGATCTCGGCGCCGTACATCGTCAGCAGCTGACGCCGCTCGATCGAGGTGTTCTCCGGCATGACGCACACCAGCCGGTAGCCGCGCTGCCGGCACACCATCGCCAGCGAGATGCCGGTGTTGCCGGAGGTCGGCTCCAGCACGGTGACGCCAGGACGGAGCAGTCCCTCCTTCTCCGCGGCAGCGATCATGTAGATCGCCGCGCGGTCCTTCACCGACCCGGTCGGGTTGTCCGTCTCGAGCTTGGCCCAGAGCCGGACGTCCGGGGACGGGGACAGCCGAGGTAGCCCGACGAGCGGCGTGCGCCCGACGGACTCCAGCAGCGAGTCGAACCGCATGCGCCTAGCGAGACCCGCCCGCGACCGCCGGCAGCACCGTCACCGAGTCGCCGTCAGAGAGCTTGGTCTCGAGCCCGCCGAGGAAGCGGACGTCCTCGTCGTTGACGTAGACGTTCACGAAGCGGTGCAGCGAGCCGTCCTCGGTGACGAGCCGGCCGCGGATGCCGCTGTGCCGGCTGTCCAGGTCGTCGAGCAGCGCGGTGAGGGTGTCGCCGCTGCCGGACACGGTCTTCTCGCCCCCCGTGTACGTGCGCAGGATGGTCGGGATGCGGACCTCGATGGCCATGCGGGCGGTTCTCCTTGGGCGTAGACGACTCACGGACTGCAACAGGGGCGTACGGAGGGGGATTCCTCAGGTGACGCGGACCTCTTCCTCGGTCACGACGCCGTCCTCGATGGTGTACGACCGGATCTCCGGCTCGTCGGACCGGGTCGACACCAGCAGCCAGTGAGGGAAGCCCGCGGTGGCCGACCAGCGGATGTCCGTACGGGAGGGGTAGGCCTCGGTCGCCGTGTGCGAGTGGTAGACGGCCAGGGGCTCCTCGTCCGCGTCGTCGATGTCGCGGTAGACACGGAGCCACTCGGCGCTGTCGAAGACGAACCCGGTCGGGGACCGCTCGGCGTTCTCCATCTCGAAGATCCGCGTGGCCACCCCGTCGCGCCCGGCGATCACGCCGCAGCACTCGTCCGGGTGGTCGCGCCGGGCATGGGCGACGACGGCGTCGACCATGGACCTCGGGAGCGCGAGCACCGACCCAGGCTACCGAGGGCCCAGCGGGTCCAGGCAGGACAGCAGGCTCTCCTGCAGCCAGCCCAGCCAGCCGTAGACCTGCAGCGCGTGCGCCCGGGGGTCGTCGTCGGGCAGGTGCAGGTCGGTCTCCTCGGTGACCTCGAGCCGGGTGCCGAGCACCAGGCGCAGGTCGTTGAGGCAGCCCAGCCAGGCGTCGGCGGTGTCCCGGTCGAGCACCAGGCGGCCGCCCTGCCCCACCAGGGGCGCGAGCGATGCCAGGACCGCCGAGGCGTTCGCGCGCTTGCCGGCCCGCAGGTCGCCCTCGGTGTAGCGGCGGAACTCCGTCGCGGCAGCGGGGTCGTCGCCGTAGGCGTCCGGCAGCAGCCGGGCCAGCGCCGGGTCCTCCGGCGGCGAGACCGGCCCGTCGGACAGGCCCACGAGAGCCGCCAGCGGGTCGGCGTGGGCGTCCTCCGGATCGCCGAGCAGCTCGAGCAGGTCGGCCGCGACCGCGGACAGCACGTCGGCCTCGACCGGCTCCAGGTCGGCCCGGACCGCGCCGCCGCGCGCCTTCTTGAACCTCATCAGTCCTGCTGCAGGGT
>JAKFFB010000121.1:0-6697 GCA_036675425.1 Actinomycetales bacterium
GGCAGCGGCGGCCCGGGCGGCGCGCTCGGCGGCGGCCCGGGAGGCGGCGAGGGAGAGCGCCTGCTGGCGCGCCGCCTCGGCGGCCTCCTCGGCGGCGCGGACCCGGATGAGCTCCGCGCCGGCCTTCTGCAGGGACTCGGTGAGGCGGGCGGTCTCCGCGGCCAGCTCCCGGCGCTGCTTCTCGACGGCCTGCCGCTTGGCGAGGGCCTCGCGGCGGAGCTGGTCGGAGCGGGCGAGCGCCTGGCCGGCACCGGCTTGCTGCTCGGCGAGCTCGCGGGTGACGTCGGTGCGGGTGGCGCCGAGGCGGTTCACGGACCGCTGGACGTACGCCAGGTTGCCCAGCGCCCCGGGGTCGCCGGAGAGCAGGGCCGAGACCATCGGCGGGACGCCGCCCTTGTACGCGGCGCGGGCGAGGCCCTGGAGCGCGGTGCGCGAGTCGGCCTCGGCGGCGAGCAGCTCCTCGCGGTCGGCGCGCGCGGCGAACTGCTTCTGGGTCAGGACGGCGAGCTCGTCCTCGGCTGCTTCGTACGCCGTGGCGCCGGCGGCCAGCTGCGCACCGACGCGGTCGATCTCGGCGCTGAGCTGCGCGACGCGCTCCCGCAGGGTCTGCGAGGAAGCGGCCTTCGGCGCGGCGGACGCGGTGGGGACGACGAGGGCGCTCGCGACGACCGATCCGGCTGCGAGGACGGCGCAGCCGAGCAGGCGCAGGCGCGCGGCACGCACGGTCGTACTCCCGGGGTCGGACGGACAGGGCTCGAAGGGTGCTTCGACCCGAAGTCGGCCCGGCTGAAGTCCGGCCGGATGGGAAGGTGCTGAGCGTGTCCCGCCACGACGTCGCCTTCGTCCTCGGTGGTGGCGGGGTGCTCGGGTCGACCGAGGTGGGGATGCTCCGGGCGCTGCTCGAGGCCGGCATCATACCGGACCTCGTGCTCGGCACGTCCGTCGGCGCGCTCAACGGCGCGTTCCTCGCCGCCGACCCGACCGTCGAGGCGACGATCCGGCTGGCCGAGCTCTGGCGCCGGCTCTCCGCGGAAGGGGGAGTGTTCAGCGGGTCGATCGCGTCGCGCGTACGGACGGCGGTCGGCAGCCGCACCCACGTCCACCGCCGCGGCCCGCTCCGGGAGCTGCTCGCGACCCACCTCCCGGTCCTGCGGATCGAGGACCTGCAGGTCGACTTCCAGTGCGTCGCCGCGTCGATCGAGCGGGCGGCCGAGCACTGGTTCACCGAGGGCTCGCTGTCGGACGCGGTGATGGCGTCCGCGGCCGTCCCGGGGCTGCTCGCGCCGGTGCAGATCGGCGACGAGCACTTCCTCGACGGCGGGCTGGTCAACTCCATCCCGGTCAGCCGCGCGGTCGACCTCGGGGCGCGCACCATCTACGTGCTGCAGGTCGGCCGGATCGAGCAGCCGCTGACAGCGCCGACGCGCCCGTGGGAGGTCGCGCTGGTGGCCTTCGAGATCGCCCGCCGGCACCGGTTCGCCGCCGACATGGCGCGACTCCCGCAGGACGTCGTCGTGCACGTGCTGCCCACCGGTGACGAGGTGCCCGAGGGGCTGAAGGCGCTGCGCTACCGGGACGCCCGCCGGGTCGGCCAGCGGGTGGAGCGCGCGCACGCGGCCACAGCGGCGTACCTGGAAGCGCTGTGAGAACCCTGCGTCTGCCGCCGCGCTGGGTGCGGCGGCCGCTGGCACTGGTCGTGGTGCTCGGGCTGGCCTTCGCCGCGACGCTGCTCCCCCTGCTCGTGCTCGCCGCGGCAGCGCTGTCGCTGGTCGTGCCGGGTCGCTGGCGGCCGCTGCGGATGCTGCTCTTCGCGCTGGTCTACCTGCTGCTCGAGGTGGTGGGGCTGGTCGCGGCGCTCGGGCTGTGGATCGGCAGCGGCTTCGGCTGGAAGCTGCACACGCCGGCGTTCCAGCGGGCGCACTACGCGGTGCTGCACGGCCTGCTCGCCGAGCTGATGGCGACCGCCCGCGTCGTCTTCCACCTGCGCATCGACACCGACGGCGTCTCCTGGTCACCGCTCGACGACGGCGTCCCCGGCTCGGAGAACGCGATGGTCGTGCTGAGCAGGCACGCGGGCCCGGGCGACTCGCTGCTGCTGGTGCGCACGCTGATGGACCGCGACCACCTGCGCCGGCCGCGGATCGTGCTCAAGGACGTGCTGCAGTGGGACCCGGTCCTCGACGTCTACCTCAACCGGCTGCCGAACGCCTTCCTCACCGGCGGGGGGCAGGACATGGTCGACCGGATCGCCCTGCTGGCAGGGGATCTCGGCGAGGAGGACGCGCTGCTCATCTTCCCCGAGGGCGGCAACTTCACCGAGGAGCGCCGGCTGCGGGCCATCGACCGACTGCGCGGCAAGGGCATGCTCACCCAGGCCGAGGCGGCCGAGCGGATGCGCCACCTGATGCCGCCGCGTCCCGGTGGTGTCGCCGCCGCGCTCGCCGCCGCCCCGCACGCCGACGTCGTCTTCGTCGGGCACACCGGGCTCGAGCACCTGTCCACGCCGATGGACCTGTGGGACGGCCTGCCGATGGACACCACCGTCCGGCTGCGCTGGTGGTTCGTACCGGCCGACGAGGTCCCGCGCGACCCGGAGGAGCAGGAGCGGTGGCTGTACGACCGGTGGTCGGAGCTGGACAGCTGGATCGCCGCCGGCTCGCGCGGATGATCAGCCGCCGGTCGACACCAGCCGCGTCGCGCGGGAGACGACCCGAGTCGCGCGCACCCGCCGCCGGTCGAGGACGGTCGTGCGGATCAGCTGCGCGACGAGCGTCTCGTACGCCTCCAGCAGGCGTGCCCGGTCGCCCTCGGCGACGCGGACCAGCTCCTCGGCGGCTTCCTGCTCGGTCCAGTCGTCGTTCCCGAGCTCCAACGCGCGGGCGACCAGGTCGATCCGCGGCGGCTCGACCGGAGTGGGTGCAGCCGGTGGCGTCGGTCGTTGACCATGTGAGAACGAGAGCCTCATGACCTGCTCCGATCGAAGCCGGGGCCGCTGCGGCACCGCGGTCCGTGGACCTCTGAGTGCAGCACCCCTTCCCGGCCGGCCGCACGGGTCGAAGGTCCCGGGTTCAACTGCCGGACGTCACGGCGAGCAGGTCGGTGCCCGCGTCATGGAGGGCTGTCCCATCGAGCCGCTGACGGGCAAGACCGTGATCTGGGACGAGGCGTCGGTCGGTCACCGACCCGTGATGGACGGTGTGGTCACTCGATACTCCGTGCACATCTCGTCGAGAGCGCGCCGAGCGTCCAGCGGCACCTGATCGGACCCGGCCGGGCTGCCGGCGCACACGGTGATCGTCGTCCCGAGCGCCCAGCCGCGCCCGTCGCCCACTCGTCGTCGTCGACGGACAGCCGTCGCCGGAACGCCTGCCGGCCCTCGGTGGTCAGCAGCGTCCAGGCGATGGCGAGGTCACACGCTGGATCACCCACTCCGCAGGTTCCGAAGTCGACCATCGCCGCAAGGCACCCGTCGGCGAGCAGCATGTTGCCGCGGGCCAGGTCACCGTGGAACCTGCGTTCGACACCATCCCAGTGCGCGCGGATCGCGGTCTGCCAGATCTCGCTGGCGCGCCAGGGTGCATGCACCAGGGCCGCCTCCGAACATCCGCCCCATGCCGCTGTTCGCGCTATAGGAAGGCTCAGCGACCGGGTCGCACATCGCCGAGGACGCGACGTGTCTGACGGGCCTGCGCCAGGAGCCGGCCGTCGCGCGCCCAGACGTCGCTGTCGTCGACGCACCAGCCGTCCTCGGAGGTGCGCGTGACGATCCGCACCAGCATCCAGTCGCGGACATCGCGCACCGGCATCAGGGTGACGGTCAGGTCGACGGTCGGCACCGGGACGGGCACGGTCGCGATGCCGTACAGCGCCGGGGCCAGCGCGTCGGTCATCACCACGAGCGCCGCGACGTCGACCGGTTGGTCGGCGTCGGCCCAGCGCACCCACGCCACGAGCGTGGCGGTGTCCCCACCTTCGACGGGGCCGTGGCCGACCCGTCGGATCTGCAGGTGCTGCGTGAAGGGCACGAGGTCCACCGGTGCGACGAGCGGGCAGTCGTCGGGCGGCGGCGCGGCGGGTGCCGGGACGGCGTCGTACGACGTGCCGCCAGGCCGCGGCCGGGCGAAGGTGGCGGTCGTGGTGAGCACCGGCTCACCACCGGCTGTGACGTCGACGCGGACGACGTCGGACGAGCCACCGGCGCGCAGGACCTGCGCCGCCAGCTCGAGCGGGCGGTCACCGGCACCTGCCAGGAACTGCGCGCTCAGCACCTGCGGCACGTGGTCGGCGGCCACGACCTCCGCCGCGGAGTCGAGGGCGATCGCCGCGAGCAGACCTCCGTGCGGCCCCGCCCACGACCACAGGGAAGGGTCGATCGTGGTGGTGCTGCGCCGGATCTCGTCCGCGCTCTCACCGACGTGCGTGCGGTCGAAGGCCGCGCGGAGTGCGCTGCTGAGGGCGACGGTGCTCATCGGGCCGCCATGCCGAGGTCCGGGTGGTGCGCCCGGCCGACGAGGCGTGCGGTCACGGCCGCGAGCACGGACACCACGACGACGAGCACCCAGCCTCGCTGTGCAGCGTCCAGCGCGTCCTGGCCGGTGATCAGGCCGAGCAGCAGTGCGACGCCGAAGGTGGCGCCGAGCTGTCGGGCTGCGGCGAACGTCGCCGTGCCGGTCGCCAGCACCGACGGCGGAAGCGTGGAGGAGACCGCCGCGGACAGGTTCGTGATCGTCAGGCCGACGCCAATCCCGGTGACAAGCAACCCCGGGAGCATCGCGGTCACGTACTCCTGCTCGGCGTCGACCCGCCACAGCCACCACAGCGTCCCGACTGCGAACAGGGTCATGCCGACGGCGGCGACCTGGCCGCAGCCGAAGCGGGCGCCCAGGCGTCCGCCGGGCACCGCGAACAGCGCGGCGAACGTCGGCCCGGGCATCAGCAGCAGGCCGGCCTCGAGCGCCGACATCTCCCAGCCGCCGGTGAGCCACAGGACGTTGCCGAGCAGCATGGCGCCGAACGCCATGAAGAACGCCAGGCCGGCGATGCACGTCAAGGCGTAGGTCCGGGTGCGCAGGAGCGGCAAAGGCAGGACCGGCACCAGCGCGCGCGGCGTGCGCGCGGCCCGGGTCACCACAGCGGCGAGCAGCAGCACCGCGACGGCCGACCTGCCGAGCGTCGTCCCGCTGAGCCATCCGTGGTCCGGCGCTTCGACCGCCGCCCAGGCCAGGACAGCCACGCCGGCGATCAGCAGCACGGTGCCGACGACGTCCGGCCGGCGGTTCTCGTTCCCATCGCGCGACTCGGGGAGCACACGGAGCCCGACGAGCAGCGCGGCGATGCCGACGGGTGCGTTGACCAGGAACACCCAGCGCCACGACGCCTCGACCAGCAGGCCGCCGACGGGCGGTCCCATCGCGGCCGCGACGCCGCCGATCGCCGACCAGACCGCAATCGCCTGGGCGCGCTTGGCCGGCGGGAAGCTGTGCAGCAGCAGCGCCAGCGACGTCGAGGTCAGCAGCGCCGCCCCGACGGCCTGCAGGATCCGGAAGCCGGTCAACGAGCTCACGTCCCACGCGGTGGCGCATCCGACGGAGGCGAGGACGAAGACAGCAAGACCGGCCAGGAACACGAGCCTGCGGCCGAACCGGTCAGCGATGCGGCCGGCGGGTGCGAGCAGCGCCGCGAAGATGATCGTGTATGCGTTCAGCACCCACGACAGACCCGCCGCGTCCGAGGAGAAGTCCTCACCGATCGCCGGGAACGCGATGTTGACGATGAACAGGTCCAGGCTCGCCAGGAAGACCGCAGCCGAGACGACCAGCAGGATCAGGCCCGTACGCACGGGCGGCGTGATCTGCGCTTGAGATGGCGGCGGCGGCGCCGCCGTTCCGGTGCGTAGGCCTGTCATCCGAACTCCTGGGTCTCGTTCCCGAACCGACTCGGCGGACTGTACACGAGTCGGTTCGATGTGCGAACCTTCTGGGGTGAGATCGTTGGATGACCTCCCCGGACGGCGTTGCTCGATCGCGGGCGCACTCGACGTCGTGGGCGACAAGTGGGCGCTGCTCGTCGTGCGCGAGATCGCGATGGGCAGCAAGCGCTTCAGCGACATCTTGGCCGGCACGGGTGCACCTCGGGAGCGGCTCAGCGCCCGGCTCACCGCGCTCGTGGACGCAGGGGTGCTGGAGCGTCGCCAGTACAGCGACGCACCTCCGCGTTCGAGCTACCACCTCACCGCTGCCGGCCGCGATCTCGTGCCGGTCCTGCAGGCACTCCTGCAGTGGGGAGACCGCTGGGTCGCCGACACACCGCCGCTCGAGCTGCACCACCACGACCACCGCATCGACCCCGGATGGGTCTGCCGGACCTGCGGCGAGCCGACGGTCGGCAGCGACGTGATCCGAGTGGAGCCGGCGCCGTCCTAGGTCTGCCAGACCGGCGCGACGTCCAGGTTGCGCGGCCGTGTCCCGTCACCGGCCGGAAAGTCCTCCAGGGCGGTGACGAAGCGGGCGAACGTACGCCGAGGAGCCTCCTGCAGCGACGTGCCCGACGCGGTCACGACGCCTGCGCGAGCAGCACGTTGACGATGTAGCCGAGGTCGATGCGTGGCTCGATGTGGTCGGGCGGGAGCGTTCCCGCGGAGACGCGTGCGGCCGCCAGCGCGGCGGGGTCGCCCCAAGCCGGTGCGGGGTGGTGCAGC
>JAKFFB010000181.1:0-6573 GCA_036675425.1 Actinomycetales bacterium
TTGCGCGGCCCGCGGTCGCGCTGACCGCCCTCGCGGGGCTCTCGCTGGTCGCGCGGGTCGGCAGGCTCGCCGCTCGCGGCAGCCGCGGCGAGCCGCTCCTGCCGCCGCGCCTCGCGCTCGAGGAAGCGCTCGCGACCCCGGTCGATCCGCTCGGACTGCTCGGACTGCTCGCCGTCCTGCCCGTCCGCCGACTGCGCCGGCTCAGGCTCGGCGGTCGGCGCGGCAGTGGCGGGCTCGGCAGGTGCGGGCTCGGCAGGTGCGGGCTCGGCGTTGGCGGCCGGCGCCTCGGCGGGCGCGACGCCACCGGCGCTCGCGCCGGCCTGCTTGGCCTGGATGGCCTCGATCAGCTGGCTCTTGCGCATCCGGCCGACGCCGCTGATGCCGAGCTCGCCGGCCATCGCCTGCAGCTCGGGCAGGACCATCGCGGCCAGGCCACCACTGGTGGCACGGCGGCGGGTGCGGGGCGCCGCGGGCGCCTCCGCGGAAGTCGCCTGCGCGGCGGGCACGTCGGGTGCGCCGTCCTGCTGCAGGTCGGTGGTGTCTGTCAAGGAGGTTCCTCCCGGTAGCCGCCCGGCCGCGGTCGCGGCGGGGCAGGGTCGTGCGATCGGACCGTCAAGACGCGGGTGCCTCGACAGGCGACTGGAGGGCCGGGTCAGGCGGGACGACGAGTCAGGTCGTGCTGCCCGGCTGCGAGCACGGGCCCCGTTCCGGGGCGACTGTGCGTGAACAGACTATCGACGCCCGACGAACTGCACAACAACGCCCTCTCAGGGCGTGTTCCGGACGACGTGGGCCCCCTGGGGCTCGACGTCGAGGGCGAGGACGCGCCACCCGGCACGGTCCCCCAGCAGCTCCTCCCGGCCGGCCGTCGTCGTGAGCGCGAGCACGGTCGGGCCGGCTCCGCTGACCACGGCCGGCACGCCCTGCGCCCGCAGCGCGAGCATCAGGTCGGCCGTCTCCGGCATCGCCGGCGCGCGGTAGTGCTGGTGCAGCCGGTCCTCGGTCGCCGGCAGCAGCAGCGACGGATCGGTCGCGAGGGCGTACGGCAGCAGCGCCGCGCGCGACGCGTTCAGGACGGCGTCGGCGTACGGCACGGTGGCCGGGAGCAGGCCGCGCACCGCCTTGGTCGACGACGTGGTGGACGGCACGAAGGCGACCGGCGCCAGGTCGCCGTGCGCGTCCAGGCGCACCACCCGAGATCGCTCCGCCTCGGTCCAGGCGAAGGTCACCCCGCCGAGCAGGCACGCCGCGACGTTGTCCGGGTGCCCCTCGACCTCGTCGGCGAGGTCGAGCCGCTGCTGGTCGTCGAGGTCGCCGTCGGCCACCAGCGCGCAGGCGGCGACCACCGCCGACACGATCGCCGCCGAGGAGGACCCGAGTCCACGGGCGTGCGGGATGCGGTTGGTGCAGCGCACCTCGAGCCCCGCCGGCTGGCCGCCGAGCCGGTCGAACGCCGCCCGCAGGGACTGCACGACCAGGTGCTTCTCACCCCGCGGCACCTCCGCGGCGCCCTCCCCCTCGACCTCGACGTCGAGCCCCGAGCCGGTGATCCGTACGACGACGTCGTCGTGCAGCGACAGCGCCAGGCCGGCGCTGTCGAAGCCCGGACCGAGGTTGGCGCTGGTCGCCGGCACGCGCACGTGCACGGGGGCGTCGTGGAACTGCGGCACTAGCTCTCCTCCACCGGGATCTCGGACGGCGCCGGGCGGCGCAGCCGGCGGGTGGCGAGCCACCAGAGTCCGGCGTAGACGAGCACCATCCCACCAGCCACCGCGAGCAGCGTGCGCGCCGGGACGTGGTCGGAGGCCAGCCCGAAGGCCACCTGGCTGCCGGCGATGACGAGCGTGGCCAGCGTGTAGTCGGTGCTGAAGACCCGACCGCGCAGGGTGTCCGGCACCACGGTCTGCAGGCCGTACGTCGACAGGATCCAGTTGGCGCCGCCACCCGCGTGCGCGATCACCAGCAGGAGCAGCACCAGCCAGAACCAGTCCGTGACCCCGAGCGCCAGGTAGCCCAGGCCGAAGACCGCCATCGACGAGGCGAGCACCGTGTAGAGCAGCTGCGGGTCGGTGGCCCGCCGACGCATCACGAGCGGTCCGACCAGCGCACCCACGCCGCGGGCGCTGAACATCAGCCCGATCCCGAGCTCGCCGAGGCCGAAGGCCGCGGCGCCGTAGAGCGGGAACAGCGACAGCGCGCCGTTGCCGAACGCCGGCCCGCTCTTGCAGGTGATGAGCGCGAGCACGCGCTTCTCGCGGCGGGCGTAGCCGAGCGCCTCGGCGATGTCCTGCCGCGCGGGCCGTCGCTCGCGCGCCGGTGTCGACGGGTCCGAGAACGGGCGCGTCGTCGAGGCGGTGAGCGCCGCGGCGCCGAGCAGCAGCACGGCGTCGAGGACGAAGCAGACGGTCGTGCCGAGGGTCCCGGCGACGAGCCCGCCGAGGGCGGCGCCGACCGCGAGCATCGTGCCCCAGGAGGCGCCGTTGAGGACGCTCGCAGTGGACAGGTCCTCCGCGTCGACGAGGTTCGGGATGGCAGCGGTCGCTGCCGGTTGCGAGAACGACTTCGCCCCCGCCACCAGGCTGATCGCGACGAGCGCGATCCACGCCGTCGCCTCCGAGCGGACGAGCACGAGCAGGAGCGCCGAGAGCCCGGCGACGGTGTTCGCGACGACGATGACTCGCCGCCGGTCCAGCCTGTCGACGACCGTGCCGGCGTACGGCCCGACGAGCGCGAAGACGAGCGTGTCGACGGCGAGGACCATCGCGCCCCACACCCCGCTGCCGGTCAGGCCCGGGAGCAGGATGAGCAGCGGGACGATCGCGAACCAGTCGCCGCCGAGGGCGATCAGCTGGCCGAGGTACGTGCGCCGGAAGTCCTTCTCGCGCCGCAGCAGGTCGAGGTAGGGCCTCAACTGCTAGGCGAGCCCCAGCGCTGCCGCCGCGGCTTCCGCGCTGTTGGCCACGGTGACCGGCTTGGGGGCACCCGCGATGGCCCAGTCCGGGTCCTTCAGGCCGTTGCCGGTCACGGTGCAGACCACGCGCGAGCCTGCCGGCACGAGGCCGGCCTCGGACGCCTGCAGCAGGCCGGCGACGCTGGCCGCCGACGCCGGCTCGACGAAGACGCCCTCGGTCTGCGCGAGCAGCTTGTAGGCCGACAGGATCTGCCGGTCGGTGACGGACTGGATGTCGCCGCCGGACTCGTCGCGGGCGTCGAGCGCCTGCTGCCACGAGGCGGGGTTGCCGATGCGGATCGCCGTCGCGATCGTCGACGGGGCAGGCACTCTCACGCCGGTGACGATCGGGGCTGCGCCGGCCGCCTGGAAGCCGAGCATCCGCGGGCGCAGCGTCGTGACGCCGTCGGCGGCGTACTCCTTGTAGCCCTTCCAGTAGGCCGTGATGTTGCCGGCGTTGCCGACCGGGAGGCAGTGGATGTCGGGCGCGTCGCCGAGCGCGTCGCAGATCTCGAACGCCGCGGTCTTCTGCCCCTCGATGCGATCGGGGTTGACGGAGTTGACCAGCGTCGTCGGGTAGTGCTCGGACAGGTCGCGGCACAGGTCGAGGCAGTCGTCGAAGTTGCCCTGCACCTGCAGCAGCCGCGCGCCGTGCACCAGCGCCTGCGCGAGCTTGCCGAGCGCGATCTTGCCCTCGGGCACGAGCACGGCGCAGGTGAGCCCGCCCTTGGCGGCGTAGGCCGCGGCGCTCGCGCTGGTGTTGCCGGTCGAGGCGCAGATGACCGCCTGCGAGCCGGCCTCCTTGGCCTTGCTGATGGCCATCGTCATGCCGCGGTCCTTGAACGACCCGGTGGGGTTGGCGCCCTCGACCTTGAGCCACACCTGCGCGCCGACCCGCGCCGACAGCCGCTCCGCCGCGACGAGCGGCGTGCCGCCCTCGAGCAGCGTGACGACCGGCGTCGCGTCGGTGACCGGCAGCCGGTCGCGGTACTGCTCGATGAGCCCGCGCCAGCCGGCCCACGCCTTGCCCTCGACCATGGTCACTACTGCGTCCCTTCAACCCTCATCACGGATGCGACGGCGCGGACGCTGTCGAGTCCTCGGAGCTGCTCCACCACGCCCTGCAGCGCGGCGTCGGTCGCGGTGTGCGTCACGACGACCAGGCTCGCGTCGTCGCCGTGGCCCTCCTGACGCACGGTGCGGATGGACACGTCGTGGTCGGCAAAGGCGTTCGCGACCGCTGCCAGGACGCCCGCCTTGTCGGCGACGTCGAGGCTGATGTGGTACCTCGTGACGACCTCGCCCATCGGCCGCACCCGCAGGGCGGCGTACGACGAGGCGCCCGCGCCGCGCGCTCCCGACAGGGCGTTGCGCGCCACGGCGACCAGGTCGCCGAGCACCGCCGAGGCGGTCGGCGAGCCTCCGGCGCCGGGGCCGTAGAACATCAGCCGGCCGGCGCTCGCCGCCTCGACGAAGACGGCGTTGTAGGCCTCGCGCACGCTCGCCAGCGGGTGCGACAGCGGGATCATCGCGGGGTGCACGCGCACGCTGACCGCGTCGCCGTCCTTCTCCGCGATGCAGAGCAGCTTGACGACGCTGCCCATCGCCTTGGCGCTCGCGACGTCGGCGGCGGTGACCTCGGTGATGCCCTCGCGGTGCACGTCCGCCGCGACGACGTCGGTGTGGAACGCGAGCCCGGCGAGGATCGCCGCCTTGGCGGCGGCGTCGAAGCCCTCGACGTCAGCGGTCGGGTCCGCCTCGGCGTAGCCCAGCGCCGTCGCCTCGTCGAGCGCGTCGGCGAAGCCCGAGCCCTGCTCGTCCATGCGGGTGAGGATGAAGTTGGTGGTGCCGTTGACGATGCCGGTCACGCGCGAGATCTGGTCGCCGGCGAGGGACTCCCGCAGCGGGCGCAGCAGCGGGATCGCCCCCGCGACACTCGCCTCGTAGTAGAGGTCGGCACCGCCCTCGACGGCGGCGGCGTGCAGCGTCGCGCCGTCCTCGGCCAGCAGCGCCTTGTTGGCGGTGACGACGCTCTTGCCGGCCTTGAGCGCGGACAGGATGAGGGTCCGCGCCGGCTCGATGCCGCCGATGACCTCGACGACGATGTCGACGTCCTCGCGCGCGACCAGCCCCTCCGCGTCGGTGGTGAAGAGCTCGTCCGGCACGGGCAGGTCGCGCGCCTTGCCGATCCGGCGTACGGCGATGCCGGCCAGCTCGAGCGGCGCCCCGACGCGAGCGGTCAGGTCGTCTCCGGAGGTGTGCAGCAGGCGGACGACCTCCGCGCCCACGGTGCCGCAGCCGAGCAGTGCCACGCGCATCTCAGATCACCTTCACGGGGTCGTGCTGGCTGGTGGTGCAGCAGCTGCAGCTGTAGCCGGCAGCGCGCCGGGCGGCCTGCTGCGCGGCCCGGGCGCGGGCGGCGCCGACGCCGAGCAGGCCGACGGCGAGGAGGGCGAAGACCAGCGCGGCGACGGCTCCGGCCAGCGTCGCGACGACGAGCCCGAGGCAGACCAGGACGCCGATCAGCGCGATCAGGAAGAGCAGCTGCAGCCGCCGGGAGGCGGTCACTCGACGTCCAGCCGCAGCAGGTCGTCCTCGGTCTCGCGGCGCACCACGACGCGGGCGACGCCGTCCTTCACCGCGACGACCGGCGGCCGGCCGACGTGGTTGTAGTTGCTCGCCATCGAGCGGTGGTAGGCGCCGGAGGCCGGCACCGCGACGAGGTCACCGGGCGCGAGGTCGCCGGGCAGCGGCACGTCGTGGACCACGATGTCGCCGCTCTCGCAGTGCTTCCCGCAGAGGGTCACGTTGGCGGGCTCGGCGGTCGACGCGCGGCTGGCGAGCACCGCGGTGTAGCGCGCGTCGTAGAGCGCGGTGCGGATGTTGTCGCTCATGCCGCCGTCGACGCTGACGTAGGTGCGCAGCCCCGGCAGCTCCTTGACCGTGCCGACCTCGTAGACCGTGACGGTCGTCGGGCCGGAGATGGCGCGGCCCGGCTCGACGGCCAGCCGCGGCACGGGCAGCCCGACCGCCTCGCACTCGCGGACGACGATCCGCCGCAGCCCCTCGGCGTACTCGAAGACGTCCATCGGGTCGTCCGCGGCGGTGTAGGCGATGCCCTGCCCTCCGCCGAGGTCGAGCTCCGGCAGGGCGATGCCGTGCTCGTCCCGCACCTCGGCGAGCAGCGCGACCATGCGGTGCGCGGCGAGCTTGAAGCCGTGCACGTCGAAGATGTGCGAGCCGATGTGGCAGTGCAGGCCGACCAGCTCGAGCGACGGCAGCGCGAGCAGCCGGCGCACCGCCTCGGCGGCAGCGCCGCTGGCCAGCGAGAAGCCGAACTTCTGGTCCTCCTGGCCGGTCTGGACGTACTCGTGCGTGTGCGCCTCGACGCCCGGCGTCACGCGGACGTAGACCCGCTGCCGGACACCCGCCCGCTCGGCGACGACGGCCAGCCGCTCGATCTCCTCGAAGGAGTCGACGACGACGCGCCCGACCCCGACCTCGACGGCCCGCTCGAGCTCGGCCACGCTCTTGTTGTTGCCGTGGAAGGCCAGCCGCTCGGTCGGGAAGCCGGCGCGCAGCGCGACGGCCAGCTCGCCGCCGGTGCAGACGTCGAGCGACAG
>JAKFFB010000162.1:0-6544 GCA_036675425.1 Actinomycetales bacterium
CGACACCATCGAGGCGGTCGTGGGCTATCTCGGCGCTCTCGCAGCAGGATGCCCGGTCCTGCTGACCGAGGGCGCATCCGCTGACGTGCTGACTGCCGCGTACGACCCCGACGTCGTGCTGCGCGCCGACGACCGCTGGACGATCCGCGAGCGCCGCCCGACGACAGCCCACGACCTGCACATCGACCTGGCACTGCTGCTCAGCACCTCCGGCTCCACCGGCAGCCCGAAGCTCGTCCGCCTGTCACGGGAGAACCTCAGCACCAACGCAGCGGCCATCGCCGACTACCTCGACCTGCGCCGAGACGACACCGCCGTCACGACGCTGCCCATGGGCTACTGCTACGGCCTGTCGGTGCTCAACAGCCACCTCCACCGCGGTGCGGCGATCGTGCTGAGCGACCTGTCGGTGGTCGACCCCTGCTTCTGGACGCTGGTCGACCAGCACGACGTCACCTCACTGGCCGGCGTCCCGCACACGTTCGACCTCCTCGACCGGGTCGACTTCGCCGCGCGGGACCTGCCGTCGTTGCGCCGCGTCACCCAGGCCGGCGGCCGGCTGGCCCCCGACCGCGTCCGGCGGTTCGCCGAGCTCGGGCAGCGCCGCGGCTGGGATCTGTTCGTCATGTACGGCCAGACCGAGGCGACAGCGCGCATGGCCTACCTGCCGCCGCAGCTGGCACGGGAGCACCCCGGCTCCGTCGGCCGACCGGTGCCCGGCGGCGACTTCGAGCTCGACACGGTCGACAGCAGCGGCGTCGGCGAGCTCGTCTACACCGGCCCCAACGTCATGCTCGGCTACGCCGCCGCACCAGCGGACCTCGCGCTGGGTCGCACCACGGAGCGGCTGCGCACCGGCGACCTGGCCCGGTGCAACGACAACGGCCTCTACGAGATCGTCGGACGACGCAACCGCATCTCCAAGGTCTTCGGCCTGCGCATCGACCTGTCCCGGGTCGAGGAGCAAGTCGCCGCGCTTGGAACTGAGATCTGCTGCTCCGGCGGGGACGGCGAGCTCGTCGTCGCTGCGGTCTGCGGCCCGTCGCAGGCGCAGGGCGTCGCGCGACAGGTCGCCGGTGTCGCGGGGCTCCCGACCCGCGCTGTCAGACTGGTCCCGGTCGCGGAGCTGCCCCGGCTTGGCAGCGGAAAGCCTGATCTGCAGGCGGTCGCGGCCCTGGCCGCACCCAGGCAGCAGGCGCCGGACCGGCAGGTCGTCGCGGAGACGTCACCGGTCGACGTCGACGCGCTGTGCGCTCTGGTCGCCGAGGTGATGGAACGACCCGTTTCCCCGGACGACACGTTCGTCGGGCTCGGTGGCGACTCCCTGTCCTACGTCGAGATGTCCCTGCGCCTCGAGCAGGCGCTCGGCAGGCTCCCCAGCGATTGGCACGTCACGCCACTGCGCGACCTCGTGCCGGACAACCCCGTCGTCGCACCGCGACGAGGACGCGCAGTCGAGAGCGGGCTGTTCCTGCGGGCGGCCGCGATTCTGCTCGTCGTCGGATCCCACGCCGACCTGTGGACCCTGCTCGGCGGCGCGCACATCCTGCTGGGCGTCGCCGGCTTCAACTTCGCACGCTTCCACCTGACCGGGACGACGAACAGCTCACCGAGCCGCCGCGCGGTGCGCAGCGTCCGCCGCATCGTCCTGCCCAGCGTCGCGTGGATCGCCGTCGCAGCGCTGCTGACCGAGCACTACACCCTCACCAACGTCCTGCTGCTCAACGGCGTCCTCGGCCCGCAGAGCTGGGGGCCGACGTGGCACTACTGGTTCCTCGAGGTGCTCGTCTACCTCGTGCTGAGCTGCGCAGCCCTGCTCTCCATCCCAGCCGTGCGGCGGACGGAGAGGCGCTGGCCCTGGGGGTTCGCGCTCGTCCTGCTCGCGGCGGGGATCGCCAGCCGCTTCAGCCCTGGGTGGCTTCCGACCGGACCGGACCGCATCCACACGGCACACGTGGTGTTCTGGCTGTTCGCACTGGGCTGGGCCTCTGCGCGTGCCGACACGGCCGGCAGGCGACTGCTGCTGAGCGGCGTGCTGCTCGGGACCGTTCCGGGCTTCTTCGGGAACGGCGCGCGCGAAGCGATGGTCATCGGCGGGCTGCTCGTCCTGCTCTGGATCGGGACGATCCGCGTTCCGCGTCTAGTCGCTGTGGCAGCGAGCGCACTCGCTGCCGCCTCGCTGCACATCTACGTCACTCACTGGCTGGTCTACCCGCCGCTCGAGCTGTGGTCGCCACTTGTGGCCACGCTTGCCTCTGTGGCGGTCGGACTTGGGTACCGTCAGGTTGACCTCCGAGCACAGGCGGCCTACCGCCGGATCGTCGTCGCGCCAGGACGAGCGCCCTGGTGCAAGGCGGCAACACGACGTCGACGCGGTGCGCGTACGGCCGACCGAGCAGGTCCTCGACCAGCACGTCTTGCGGCGGCCCGGTCGCGCTGACACGGGTGCTCCTGACCGGCACCGACGGCAGGTGATGCCACCCGCCAGGGTGCAGGCACTCCGCGATCTTGTGGCTGGGAGCTCGTCATTGCGGCATGAGCGGACGTCCTTGGGGTTGAGGCGACGGGCCGACCGCTCGGACTCTTTCGGCTATGGCCTGCCCTCGGCCGCCGCGAGAGTCACGCGGGGACCCCCACCAGCGCGCTCGCGTTCCGCGCGAGTTGAGCGCGCACATCGTGCTGCGTCGCCTCCCAGCTGCGCGCGAGCGCGTCGACGACGATGGGGATGTCGGCGGGGACGGCCGGCCGACTGGCGACCTTGCAGTAGGGACCGTCCGTCTCGCACAGGACTCGGTCCTTCGGGAGCCTCTGGATCAGCGTCTGCCCCTTCTGACTGCGGGCCATCGAGGGGTTCACGGAGAACCACAGCCCGGCGGCTGCGGCTTCCTCGGCTACGGCAAGGGGGCCGCTGTACCAGTGAAGGACTGCCTTGCTGCGGGCCTGCGTCAGCCGCGCGACGGTCTCTTTCGCGGCGCCTCGGCTGTGCACGGTCATCGGCCGCCCGTGCGTGAGGTCGTGATCGAGCACCGCCTGGAACAGCGACGTCTGCCTGGTCCGCTCGGCGCGGGTCGTTCCCGGGGCGAAGTCCAGGCCTACCTCGCCGATCCAGGTCGCGCTGGGCAGCATTCTGAAGAACCGGTCGAGCTGTCCCGGTGCAGCGGCGGCTGCGGATGCTGGGTGGAGCCCGAGGGCGACGGCGACGCCGGGGCGGCTGCCGAGCCTCGTCCGAAGTCGCCGGTAGCCCTCGGGTGATTCGGTGACGGCGACGACGTCCACTCCGGCCGCTGCGGCGTCAGCCAGTGTCTGGCGCGGGTCGTCGTACGCGTCGATGTGGCAGTGGGAGTCGAGCAGCCCCGTCACGGTAGCCTCGCGACGAGTGCGGCGAGGTCTCCCTGCGCGCCGGCTTCGATCCACGACCGGAGCTCGGCGTTCCCGCGGCGCCATACCGACAGGTAGTCGTGGTGGCGTCCCGCTGGGAGAGGCGCGTTGCGGAACAGGTCGCTGTCGGGCCGGTCTGCGAACACGGCGTTGACTACCGCCCGGAGGTCGGCGCCTCGCTTCTCGCGGGTGTCCTCGATGAGGCTTGCGTCCGACAGCGCGTCCCACGGGTACGGCTCGTTGTCCCAGCCGACGGCCGCGAGGGACGCGCGCCGGATGAGGCAGGGGAAGCAGTAGCCGCAGTTACCTTCGTCCCGCTTCTGCCACCGGGCGGCCTCGGGGTGGGAACACGACACGGTGATCGGAGCGAGTTCGCGCAGCAGGTCCTGGTTCCGGGAGTCGCGCAGCATCTCGCCCTTCGTCTTGAGCTCGCAGGGGTTGAGGAGCCGGTTCGGGACGCCGGACGCGGCGGCGGCGTCGTGGAGCAGCGCCAGGTAGTGCGGGTGCGTCGTGCGGGTGCTCGCGCTGCCGGTCCGCGCGCGCGTGAGCGGGACGTTCAGCGCGATGTAGCCGTTCTCTGGCACGTACACCGGCAATTCGGGCCCGACCGACGACGCGAGCGCGAGCGCGGCGGCGAGGAACAGCACGGACCTGCTCCGCGTGGTCGACTCGGTCGACTTCGGCGCGGGGTTCGCGCGGCCCGCGCCGGGCGGGGTGGGCCGCAGCCACAGGCGCCGGAGGACGACGCGCTCCTTCCCGTAGTGCTGTTCAAGTCGGCGGTGCAGCTCGATCTGCTTCGGGGTCGCCTGTCCGCTGTCGTAGTACGCCGCGAGACCGAGACGGAGACCTGGATTGTCCTCCAGGAGGTCGATCACGCCGCACAGCGAATCGAGGCCGCCCGAGAACAGGGACACGGCGTCGACGTCCACGAGCGGCATGAGCGACGGGGGAAGCTCAGGTAGCACCGCGAGCGGCTCGGAAGTCGCCGCGTACGTGCCGACCGTCCAGCGGTCTCCGGTGAGGAAGCTGAGCGCGCGGGCGAACCCGTCTCCGTCGAAGGCCGCTGCCGGGTCGACGGGCACGACGACGCCGACGTCGCGTGTCCACGCGTCCTGTGCCGCCGCCCGGCGGGTCGTCTTGTCGGCGCAGTAGGCGGCGGCGGCGAGGACGAGCAGGTCCGCGGCTGCGCGTGTCGGCCGCCAACCGTCGAAGAAGTCGGGCTTGCACTCGATGCTCGCGGCCGACGAGCCGGGTTCCCAGTCGAGGAGGAAGTTGTCTGCGCCGGACGGGGCGTCGGGGACAGCCGCGGTCCTGTCCGTCCGGACTGTGTAAAGGCTGGTCATCCTGGATCTCCCGCCTCCAGCGCGTCGTAGACATCGCGGATCGCGGTCTCGGCGAAGTCGCGTCCTGGCTGTCCGCGCCAGTCGAAGGAGAACGGATCGTCGGGCATTTGCAGCGAGACGAGGTCGTGGATCATCTGGACGATCCGCCGGTCGGCGTCACGCGCTGCCGCCGGGTCGAGGATTTTCGCGAGGCGTTCTGCCAGCACCGGCACGCGGTTATAGATGTACCGGGCGAGATAGGTCTCCAGCAGCACCCTCAGGTCGTCGGCGCTCACCGCGACAGCGTCGAGCTCTTCCCACGACTCGGCGTCTCCGTAGAGCTCGTCGCATACGTCGGACATCGCGTCCCTCGCCGCCTGCGACTCGATGTCCGACGCGTCGCCGGCGATCAGCGTGATCAGCCCGTCGAGGACGTCCCAGCGGTCCCTGCCGACGAGGTCGCCAAGTCCGGCCTCTGTGAGAGCCGCCGCGAGCCCGCCGCCCCCGACCCCGCCGAGGAACCCTCCGAGGCCCGCCAGGGCGGACCCGCCAGCGCGGGCCGTCGACGCCGCTGCGGGAGCGCCGCCGAGAACGTCAACGTGCCTCGACAGCACGCGCTGCGCGGTCTCGCGCGCGTCGCCCGGTCCTCCCGCGACGGCTTTCGCGTACGCGGTCGCCGCGTACTTGAGGGGCGTCCACGCGCCGCCGGTCCCGGTGTGCCGGTCCGTCGAGGTTCCCACGTCAGCGCCCGGGGCGGGGGCGAAGCGCTACCCGCGCGGCCTTCTGCACCGCGTCGACGGGGCTCGCCTCCCAGCCCGCGAGGACGTCGGCGCGCTGCGGCACGCTCAGGCGGCTCGCCACGCCGATCACGGCCGCGTAGGTGAGGGATCGGTGGGGCAGCCGGGCCACGCCCTCACAGACCGTCGGCGCGACCCGCGGCACGCGGGACGCGATCTCGCACAGCGGGAACAGCGCAGGCCCGTTGGCGTGCCGCTGCACGCTGTCGAGCATCGCCAGCACGATCTCGTCCTGGTCGGGCGCGGGGAGTTTCCCGACCGCCTCGACCCCAGCCCGCGAAACGGCGACGACCTCGGACAGGATCTTGCTTAGCAGCACCTGCAGGTCGGGTCGCAGCCCCGCCGCGACCGAGCCGATGACCAGCCGGTCCCGGAAGTACGAGAAGTAGGGACGGAGGTTGACCTCGCGCAGGTCCGGCTGCAGCTCCAGCCACCGCCGCGTCGCCGCCCGGTCGTACCAGGCGGCGGCCGCCTCGGTCACGGCATCGCCTGCATCGTCTGCATCGACCGGCGGCTCGTCGTCCACGGCAGTCTTCTCCTTGCCGCGCCGAACATCCGCCGTCTTCTCCGCGGGTGCGGGCTTCTCCCCGCCGCCACGCGCGAGAGTCTCTGCGGCGACGAGCTCCGGCGACGGCCCGTCCGCGTTCATCTGCCAGTTGAACAGCGTCTGGAAGTCCTCGCCGGCTTGGTCTTCGAGCACCATGAGCTTCGCCAGCACGTCCTGACGGAGCTCCACGCCGCGGCGGTCCGCGGCGCGCCAGCGCCACGTCAGGTCGTTCAGGAACCGCTTGATCCTGCGCGGGTTTCCCTGGAGGCCGGCCAGGGCGGGCGTGATCTCCGTGGCCCACGCCATGTCGTCCGAGAGGCCCTTCGTGAACGAGTCGCCGAGCAGCTCTGCCGCGACGGCCACGTTGTACGACGGCGCGAAGGGGTCGGCCGTCGCCTTCCGCAGCTCCCGGCACGCGCTCGCGAACACCTCGGGCTCGACGTGCAGCTCAGAGACCAGCAGGTTCACGTACGTGTGGGTCTCGGCTTCCGACAACGGCG
>JAKFFB010000176.1:0-30509 GCA_036675425.1 Actinomycetales bacterium
CCCGCCACCGGTGGTCTGGCCTCCGGTGGGCTGCTGCTGATCACCCTGCTGTGCACCGGCTTCGCCGTGGCCCGTCGCTCCGGGCGGCTCGTCAGGCGCTGACGCGCCGCCCGACCATCGGGGGCAGCTCGCGGCAGGCGGCGGCCAGCTCGTCGAGCGCCTCGCCGTACAGCGCCTGCGGGCCGTCGCACAGCGCGGCGGTCGGGTCGGCGTGCACGTCGATCATCACGGCGTCGGCGCCGACGGCGATCGCGGCACGGGTCAGCGGCACCACCAGGTCGCGCTTGCCGGCGCTGTGCGAGGGGTCGACCACGATCGGCAGGTGCGACAGGGCGTGCACCATCGGCACGGCGCTCACGTCGAGGGTGTTGCGGGTGGCGGTCTCGAAGGTCCGGATGCCGCGCTCGCAGAGCACGATGTCGAGGTTGCCGCGCTGCGCGATGTACTCCGCGGCCATCAGCCACTCCTCGTACGTCGCCGTCAGGCCGCGCTTGAGCATCACCGGCTTGCGCACCCCGCCGACCGCCTGCAGCAGCGGGAAGTTCTGCATGTTGCGGGTGCCGATCTGGAGCATGTCGGCGTGCTCGGCGACGACCGCCACGTCCTTGGGGTCGACCACCTCGGTGACGACCGGCAGCCCGGTCCGGTCCCGCGCCTCGGCCAGGATCTCCAGGCCCTTCACGCCCAGCCCCTGGAAGGCGTACGGCGAGGTGCGCGGCTTGTAGGCGCCGCCCCGCAGCATCGTCGCCCCGGCGGCCTTGGCCATGTCGGCGGCCTCGAAGGTCTGCTCGCGGGTCTCGACGGCGCACGGCCCGGCGATGAGCACGAAGGTGTCCGGGCCGATGTGGACGTCGCCGCGCTCGCCGACGGTGATCGTCGAGGCGTCCGGGTGGTTCTCCCGGCTGACCAGCTTGTAGGGCTTGGAGACCCGGACGACCTCCACCACGCCGGGCATCGCCCGCAGGTTCAGGCCCTGGAAGGCCACCACGTCGCCGACCAGGCCGACGATCGTCCGCTGCACGCCGCGGCTGACGAAGGCCGACCCGCCGGCGCCCTCGACCCGCGCGACGACGGCGTCGATCTCCTCAGCTGCAGCGCCGGGGCGCATCACGACGACCATGCGTCCGACGCTAGTCGAGGGTGGTCCGGAGGGCCGTCCGGGGCGGTGCCGGGGGGCGCGGCAGCGGGGAGCAGAATCGGACAGATGAGCACGCCGTTCAGCCGTCCGTTCGACCGGATCGGGGCTCGACGGCGTGCGGAGGGGCTGGCGCCCGACCGGCTGCCGCCCGGGCAGTACATCCCCCGCGGCTGGCCCGTCCTGCACTACGGCAAGGTGCCCCGGACCGACCTGGCCAGCTGGGACCTGCAGGTCTACGGCGAGACCGCCTCCGGGGAGCGGACCCGGTGGGACCGCTCGGCCTTCGAGACGCTCCCTCGTACCGATCTCACGGCCGACTTCCACTGCGTCACCAAGTGGACGCTGCTGGACATCGCCTGGTCGGGGGTGGCGGGCTCGACCGTGCTCGAGCAGGCGCCGCCCGCGGCCGGCGTCACGCACGTCATGGTCTGGGCGGAGTTCGGCTACAGCGCCAACGTGTCCCTCGACGACTTCCGGCGGGGGATGCTCGCGACGCACCGCAACGGCGAGCCGCTGTCGCCCGAGCACGGCTGGCCGCTGCGCCTGGTCATGCCGCACCTCTACGCCTGGAAGAGCGCGAAGTGGGTGCGCGCGATCGAGTACCTCGACGAGGACCGGCGCGGCTTCTGGGAGGAGCGCGGCTACCACAACCGCGCCGACCCCTGGCGCGAGGAGCGCTACAGCTACCAGGAGAGCTCCTAGCTGATCTTTCCGGTTTCCCCAGCATCAGGGTGCTGGGGAAACCGGAAAGATGGTCCTAGCTGTCGCGCATGCTCGTCAGCAGCTCGATGTCGCGGCGGTGGGTGCTCGCGTCACCGGGGGTCTCCACGACCACCGGCACGCCGCGGGTCGCCGGGTGGCGGAACAGCTCGGAGAAGGCGTCCTTGCCGATGTGACCCTCGCCGATCGCCTCGTGCCGGTCGCGCAGCGAGCCGAGCGGGTCCTTCGAGTCGTTGGCGTGCACCAGCGCGAGCCGGCCGCGGCCGACGGCCTTCACCAGCGCGTCCAGCGTCTTCTTCATCCCACCGGGCCCGGACACGTCGTGACCGGCCGCCCAGGCGTGGCAGGTGTCGAGGCAGACCCCGAGCATCTCGTGGGAGTCCAGCTGGGCGAACCACGGCTCGAGCTCCTGCACGGTCGCGCACAGCGCCTGGCCGCCGCCGGCCGTCGGCTCCACGAGGAGCTTCGGCCCGTCGGGCGCGGCGGCGTCGAGCAGCGGCAGCAGGTGGGTGCGCAGCTGGGCCATCGCCTCGTCGCGGTGCGCGCCGGCGACGGCGCTGCCGGCGTGGACCACGACCCCCTTGGCGCCGATCGCCTGGCCGCGGCGCATCGCGTGCTCGACCGCGGCGACGGACCGGGTCAGCGTCGTGTCGGTGGGGGAGCCGAAGTTCACGAGGTACGGCGCGTGGACGTAGACCGGGAGCCCGGCTCGCGCGCACTCCGCCGCGAAGGCCTCGTCCTGGGCCGGGTCGCCCGCGCTCGGGGCCCAGCCCCGGGGGTTGGAGACGAAGACCTGCAGCGCGCCGGCGCCGATCTCACGGGCGTACGCCAGCGCCTTCATCAGACCGCCGGAGGTGGGGACGTGGGACCCCACGGCGGAGGGCTTGCGAGGGGGCACCCGGACAGACTGCCAGAGGTCGAGGGGAGGTTCTAGAAGACGTTGAGGGTGACCGTGGTGCCCTTGCGCACCTGCTCGCCGGCCCGCGGGTCGGTCGAGCGGACGATCCCCGGACCGGGGATCCGGTTGACGCGGACCTTCAGCCCGAGCGCCTTCAGCCGCGCCTCGGCGTCCTTGACGCGGTCGCCCACGACGTCGGGGACCGTGATGAGCTGCGGCCCCTTGCTGACCTGCAGCGCGATGGCGGAGTCGCGGGGAGCCCGTCCGGTGGCCGGGTCCTGGGCGACGACGACGCCCTTCTTCACGGTGTCGCTGAAGACCTCGGTGACGGCTGCGCCGAAACCTGCGTCGGCCAGGGCCTTCTCGGCCTCCGCCCGCGTCTGGCCGACCACGTCGGGGACGGCGAGCAGCTCGGGGCCCTTGCTCACGACGAGGGCGACCTTGGTGCCGGGCTTGAGCTTCTCGCCGGAGGCGGGGCTCGAGGACAGCACGGTCCCCTTGGCGCCCTGCGAGCTGAACTGCTCGGTCACCCCGCCGACCGCGAGACCGGCCTTCTCGAGCGCGGCCACGGCATCGGCCTGCGTCGAGCCGATCAGGCTCGGCACCGCCCGCCGGTCCGGGCCGCGGGAGAGGAAGACGGTGATGGTCGAGCCCTTGCGGACCCGGTCGCCCGCCTCGGGGTCCTGCCCCATGACCAGGCCGGGCGCGACGGTCTCGGAGTAGCGCGGGGCGGGGTCGACGCGCACCTCGAAGCCCGCCGCCTCGAGGGCAGCGGTCGCGG
Organism: Actinomycetales bacterium; assembly: GCA_036675425.1. Lineage (GTDB taxonomy): Bacteria > Actinomycetota > Actinomycetes > Mycobacteriales > SCTD01 > SCTD01. The sequence continues at coordinate 3,538 of JAKFFB010000176.1, forward strand.
CGGCGCGGTCGAGCCGGAAGGCGCTCGGGGCCTGGTCGTAGCGGCCGGCCGCGAGCCACCAGGTGCCTGTGCCGGCGAGCAGCAGCAGGGCGAGCAGCAGCGGCAGCAGGACCTTGCGCGGCGGCCGGCGGCGCTCGGTCTTCGCTGCCGGCTTCGGCGGGGGCGGCGGGACGATCGACTCGCGGGGGACGACCAACGTCGGGTGGCTGTCCAGCCGCACGCCCGGCTCCGTCGCGGCGTCGCCCAGGTCCGCGCGGACCGCGCGCAGCTCGGCGAGGAACGCGCCCGCGTCGACCGGCCGCGCCGCAGGGTCGCGCCGGGTCGCGCTGACGACCAGGTCGTCGAGCTCGGTCGGGATCCCGGTCACCAGGGTCGAGGGCGCGGGGACGTCCTCGTGCACGTGCCGGTAGGCCACCGACATCGGGCTGTCGGAGGAGTACGGCGGCACCCCGGTCAGCAGCTCGAACAGCAGGATCCCGGCGGCGTAGACGTCGGTGCGGGTGTCGGCCCGGCCGTGCTCCACCTGCTCCGGGGCCAGGTAGGCGACGGTGCCGATGAGCAGGCCGGTCGTGGCGGTGAGGTTGCTGCTCTCGATCGCGCGGGCCAGCCCGAAGTCGGCCACCTTGACCCGGCCGTCGTCGCCGAGCAGGACGTTCTCCGGCTTCACGTCGCGGTGCACCAGACCGGCGCCGTGCGCGGCGGCGAGGGCCTTGAGCACGGGCTCGAGCAGCGCGAGCGCGCGCGCCGCGGCGAGCGGCCCGTCGTCGCGGATGACGTCGCGCAGCGTGCGGCCGGCGACGTGCTCCATGACGAGGTAGGCGGTACCGGTCTCGGCGTCCGTGCCCTGGTCGTGGACGGCGACGACCTCGGGGCTGGACAGCCGCGCCGCGGCGCGCGCCTCGCGGGCGAAGCGCTCGACGAAGTCGCCGTCCTCGGCGAGCGACGGCCGCATGACCTTCACCGCCACGGTGCGGTCCAGCCGCAGGTCCGTCGCTTCGTACACCGTCGCCATGCCGCCCCGCGCGATCGCGCGGTCGAGGCGGTACCGGCCGTCGAGCTGCCGGCCGACGAGGGGGTCGGCGCCGGGAGTCACCGGCGTACCGACGGTCGAGTCCACGATCGCCGAGTCTAGGTGGATCATCCGGTTGCGCCCCTCAGGCGCGCGGTCACCCCCGCGGGAAGCGGTGCGCGCGCAGGTAGTTCACGTTGCGGATGTACGTGTGGGTCTGGGGGAGCAGGCCCTTGCGGGAGATGGACCCGAGCCCCTGGTAGTAGCCGGCCAGCGCCCTGTCGGCGGAGCCGGTCGAGCGGACCAGCTGGCGCAGCAGCAGCACGCCGGCGGTGATGTTGTCCTGGGTGTTGAGCAGGTCGAAGCTGCGGCCGGTCTGGCGGCCCAGCGCGCGTCCGGTGCTCGGCAGCACCTGCATCACGCCGATGGCGTTCACGCCCGAGACGACGCGCTGCTGGAAGCCGCTCTCGTGGTAGGCGACGGACACGGCGAGGCTCGGGTTCACGCCGTGCTTGCGGGCGGTCGCGGCGACCATGCGGCGGACCTGGGCCTTGGAGGGGTGGCTGCGCGAGGCGAGGATCCGGCGGTTCTGCGCGACCGAGTTGCGGACGCTCCCGGGGATGGCGTGGCCGGCGTTGGTGGTCGGGACGCTGCTCGTGGCCACGGCCTTGCCGCCCGGGATCCGCAGCCGCTTGCCGACGAAGATCGTGCTGCTGGACAGGCCGTTGGCCTTGCGGATCGCCGCGCTGGTCGTGCCGTAGCGGACCGCGAGGTGGCTGAGCGTCTCGCCGCTGCGCACCACGTGGGCGCGGGCGGGGGTGGCCTTCGCGGCCTTGCCCGGGACCTTGAGGGTGTCGCCGATGTAGATCGTGCCGTTGCCCGGGAGCTCGTTGAGCTCGCGCAGCGCCTTGACGCTGGTGCCGTGCTTCTTGGCGAGCTCCCACAGGGTGTCGCCGGAGCGGACCGTGATGACCGACGGGGCGCCGGCGGTCACGACGACGGCGAGCGCCACGAGGGCGCCGAGGGTGCGGCGGGTGCGCGGACGGGTGCGGGCGACAGGCCCCAGGCGGGACGGCAGCGAGCGGGTCATTCGGGAAGCCCCAGACGGTCGGCAGCACAGCAGGACGCAGGCACGACCGTACGCACGAGTGACTCGTGTGACAAGTGAGGCTGAAGTTACTCGTGGTACTACACCGTTGTCATTCGCGACACGCCGAGAGATGCCGGCGCGCGCGCAGCCGCTCTCCCCACAACCGATCAAGGGCGGCTGATGATCGGCTGGGGAGCTTGCAGGCGGGGATCCGGCGCTGGGCCTCCCCAACCGATCACTGCCACCGGACGACATGATCGGCTGGGGAGCTCGCACGCGGGGGATCCGGCGCTGGACCTCCCCAACCGATCAAGCCCGCGCCTCAAGATCGGTTGTGGGGGAGGGCTGCGCCGGTCGTACGATGGGCCCGTCCAGACCGGGGAGCCCGTGCGAGACGGGCTGAGAGGCCGGCCGACCACCCGCGAGGGAGGCCGCCGGCGACCCGCAGCACCCGATCGGGGTCGTGCCCGCGTGGGGAGTCAGTCGATGCAGCAGGACCCGTGGGCCGTCGGCGGCCGCGAGCTCACCAGCCGGCTGCTGGTCGGCACCGGCAAGTTCCGCTCGCACGAGGTGATGCGCGACGCGCTGGTCGCGTCCTGCGCCGAGATCGTGACCGTGGCGCTGCGCCGGGTCGACCTCGACCGGGCCGGCGAGGGTGACGTCCTCGACTTCGTCCCGCCCGGCATGCACCTGCTGCCGAACACGTCGGGTGCCGTCGACGCCGACGAGGCGGTACGACTGGCGCGCCTGGGGCGGGCCGGCACCGGCACCGACCTCGTCAAGCTGGAGGTCACCCCCGACCCGCGCACCCTCGCGCCCGACCCGATCGAGACGCTCAAGGCGGCTGAACGGCTGGTGGCCGAGGGCTTCACGGTGCTGCCCTACTGCAGCGCCGACCCGGTGCTCTGCCGCCACCTCGAGGAGGCCGGCTGCGCGACGGTCATGCCGCTCGGCGCGTGGATCGGCAGCAACCGCGGCCTGCGCACCCGCGACGCGATCGAGGTCATCGTCGAGCAGGCCCACGTACCGGTCGTCGTGGACGCGGGCCTCGGTGTGCCGAGCGACGCCGCGGAGGCGATGGAGATCGGCGCCTCCGCGGTCCTCGTCAACACCGCGATCGCCGTCGCGGCCGACCCGGTCACGATGGCGCGCGCCTTCGCGCTGGCCACCCAGGCCGGCCGGCTGGGTCACCTCGCCGGACGCGGGGCGGTCCGCGACACCGCCGAGGCGTCCTCGCCGCTGACCGGGTTCCTCACGTGAGCCAGCCCCCCGGCCGCTTCGCCCAGCACCTGGCCGTGCAGCGCGACCCGGCCCCGATGGACCTCGACGCCGCGCTCGCCCACCCGTCCCTCGACGCCCTCCCGACGCTGCTCTCGCCCGAAGCCCTGCCCCGGCTGGAGGAGCTCGCCCAGCGGGCCCGCGACGTCACCCTCCAGCGCTTCGGCCGGGCGGTGCGCCTGTTCGCGCCGCTCTACGTGAGCAACGCCTGCCTCTCCAGCTGCACCTACTGCGGCTTCAGCAAGGACCTCGACGTCGCCCGGCGCACCCTCACCGTCGACGAGGTCGTCCGGGAGGCGCGCACCCTGGTCGACCGCGGCTTCCGGCACCTGCTGCTCGTGTCCGGCGAGCACCGCATCGAGGTGTCCGCCGACTACCTGGTGGCCTGCGTCGAGGCGCTCCGCCCGTTCGTGCCGAGCATCAGCGTCGAGACCCAGACCTGGAGCGACGACACGTACTCCCGGCTCGTCGCCGCCGGGCTCGAGGGCGTCGTGCACTACCAGGAGACCTACGACCGGGCGCGCTACGCCGAGACGCACCTGGCCGGGTGGAAGCGCGACTACGACCGGCGCCTCTCGTCCACGGAGCGGGCGGCGGAGGCAGGGGTACGACGGCTCGGCATCGGCGCGCTGCTCGGCCTGTCCGCCGACTGGCGCGCCGACGTGCTCGCCGTCGCCCGGCATGCCGTGTGGCTGCAGAACGCCTACTGGCGCACCGAGGTCACCGTGTCGCTGCCCCGGATCAAGCCCAGTGCCAGCGGCTTTCAGCCTCTCGTGCCGGTCACCGACGCGGAGTACGTCCAGGCGCTCTGCGCGCTGCGCCTGGCCGCACCGGAGGCGGGCATCGTGCTGTCCACCCGCGAGCCGGCCGCCCTGCGCGACGGGCTGGTCCGCATCGCGGTCACCACGATGAGCGCCGGCTCCTCGACCGAGCCCGGCGGCTACCTCACCCCCGGCGAGGCGCAGGAGCAGTTCGCGATCTCCGACGAGCGCAGCCCCGCGGAGGTCGCCGCGATGCTGGAAGCGGCTGGCTACGAGGCGGTCTGGAAAGACGCGTTCCCGCTGGTCTGACCGGTGCTGGCATCCTGACTCCGTGCACCTCTCCGGTCGGGACCGCCTGCTCGCCGCGCTGTTCGCCCTGCAGCTCGGCGCCGCCGCCGTCTTCGGCCTGGTGCTGGTCAACGCCCTCGGCGACGACGACGGCGGCAGCACGCTCGTCACCGCGCAGGACCCCGGCAGCGGCGTCATGGGACCGACGGCCGGGCCGTCGGCGAGCGCCGGCACCACGGGCACGGCCGGCACCGCGGGCACCTCCGGCAGCAGCACGACGACCGGTGGCAGCGCCACCACCGGGCCCGAGACCGGGGGAGGGACCGCCGCGGGACCCGCCTCGGTCGCGAAGGGCGAGCCGATCAAGATCGGCGCGATCGTCACGCAGACCGGCGCCATCAACTTCGCGTCCAGCGCCCAGGGCACCAAGGCCTACATCGACCAGGTCAACGCGGCCGGCGGCGTCAACGGCCGACGCATCGTGCTCGACCTGCGCGACGACCAGCTCGACCCGGCGCGCGGCCGGCAGCAGGCGCAGCAGCTGCTCGCCGACGGCGTCTTCGCCTTCGTGGGCTGGAACGCCCCGCTCACCGAGAACGGCATCGTGCCGTTCCTCGAGCAGAACAAGATCCCGCTCGTCGGCGCCTACGGCCAGCAGCAGGAGTACCACTCCAGGTACTCCTTCATCTTCAGCGCCTCCTACGGCCACTACGGCTTCCAGATGGGCCGCTGGCTGGGCGAGCAGAAGGCCGAGAACCCGGGCGTCATCTTCATCGGCAACGGCTCCCAGGTCGCCGACGACGGGCTCAAGGAGGGGTTCCGCGCCGGCCTCAAGTCGACCGGCCGGGAGCTGCCCGAGGACAACGTGGTCATCGTCGACCCGACCAAGGCGTCGTACGACGACGTGGTCACGCAGTTCCGCCTCTCCCAGGTCGACGGCATCGCGACGGTCCTCGACCAGACCGCCTACAACAGGCTGCAGCAGTCGATGGACCGCCAGTCGTACTCGCCCGTGCACGTCGCCGTGCCGACCTTCGTCGACCCGACCGTGCGGCAGTCCGCCTCGACCGAGGGCACCTTCGTCGCGAGCGACGTCGAGCTGCCCGGGTCCGGCAACGCCGCGGTGAAGGAGTACGAGGACGCGGTCCGCAAGGCCTACGGCGCCAAGGCGCAGGTCAACTACATCGGCTCGATGGGCTGGCTGGACGCCAAGGTCTTCGTCGACGCGCTGAGGCGGATGGGCGAGACGATCACCCGGGAGGGCCTCATCACCGCCCTCGAGGGCACCTCGCCGGGCGTGACCGGGATGACGGCTCCGCTGACCTTCGGGCCGTTCGCGAAGGACACCCGCGACATCAACCGCTGCCTGAAGATCAGCAAGGTCGTGCAGGGCAAGGCCGTCGCCGTCACCGACTGGCGCTGCGACAACCAGCCCTTCTGACCGACCTCCCTTGACCGGTGCGGCGGCGCGCGACACACTGCCGCAACGCGTCAATCAATCGATGGATGGGGAGCCGGTGCCGACGACTGCCCGCGCGCTGCGTGCCGTGCCGCAGGACGGCGAGTCCTCCCGCGAGCGGATCCTGCGGGTGGCCACCGCCCTGTTCGGCGAGCACGGGTTCGACGCCGTCAGCACCCGGACCATCGCCGCGGCCGCCGGGCTGAACATCGCGACCGTCGCCCACCACACGGGCAGCAAGGCCGACCTCTACGAGGCGGTCTTCGCGCGGCTGCACGACGCGGAGGCCGCGATGCTCGACGCCCAGCTCGCCGGCGTCACGGCCGAGGACGTGGCCGACCCGGTGCGGGTGCGTCAGGTGCTCCGCGACCTGGTCGACGCCTACGTCGACGTGCTCGCCGCCGAGCCGGCCATCGCCGGGCTGTGGAGCCGCCGCTGGCTCGAGCGCGGCGCCCGCGCCGACGCCGTCGAGGAGCGCTTCGCCCGGCCGCTCTTCGACCGGGTCGAGCAGATCCTGCGGCAGGCGCAGGAGGCCGGCAGCGTCCCGCCGGTCGACGCGCACCTCGCCGTCAAGGGCGTCGTGTGGATCACCTACGGCTACTTCACGGGTGGGCTGGTCGAGGCGCACGCCTCCCGCGACGTGCGCGACCCGGAGCAGGTCGAGCGGCTGCGCGCCTTCGTGCACCGGGTCGTCGACGGACTGCTGGGCACGGCATGACCGCTCCCATGGCGCGGCTCCCACGCCGGATCGCGCTGTCGTACTCCGTCGGCGCCGTCGGCACAGGCGTCTTCGCCACGGTGCCGGGGCTGCTGCTCCTCTACTACCTCACCGACGTCATCGGGGTCGCCGCGGCGACCGCCTCGCTCGTCGTGTTCCTGCCGAAGATCTGGGACGCGCTGCTCAACCCGGTGGTCGGCACGCTGTCGGACCGGACCAGCACCCGCTGGGGCGGCCGCCGGCCGTACCTGCTCGCCGGTGCGGTCACGGTGCCGCTGGCGTTCGCGTTCCTGTTCGCCACACCGGATCTCGGCTCGCCCACGCGCACCGCGATCCTCGTCGGCGTCGTCTACACGGTCGCGATGACCGGCTACGCGCTGTTCCAGGTGCCGTGGGTCGCGATGCCCGCGGAGATGACCGACGACTACCACGAGCGCACCCGGCTGATGAGCAGCCGGATGGTGCTGCTGACGCTCGGCATCCTCATCGGCGGTGCGCTCGCGCCGGTGCTGTCCGGCGGCAAGGAGGGCGGTCACAGCGGCTACGCGCTGATGAGCGTCGTCATCGCCGTCGTGCTCGCCGCGGCGATGCTCACCGCCTGGCGGGGCACCCGCGGTGCGGCGTACTCCCCGCCCGACACCAGCCCCCGCCCGACCGTCCGCGCGCAGCTCGCGGTCATCCGCAGCAACCCGGCGTTCGTGACGCTGTTCTGGGCGTACGCGCTGCAGTCCGTCGCCATCGGCGCGATGCTCGCGGGAGCGCCGTACGTCGCGACGTACGTCCTGGGTGACGCCGCGCTGGCGGCCGTCCTCTTCGTCTTCCTCGTCGTCCCCTCGGCGATCGTCATGCCGCTCTGGCGGCGCTACTCGCTCACGGCGGGCAAGCTCAACGGCTACCTGCTGGCGAGCGCGCTCTTCGGCGTCACCGCGCTGTCGCTGGTCTTCGCCCGATCCCTCCCGGAGCCGGTGATCTACCTGCAGATGGGGCTGCTCGGGATCGGCTACGCCGGGATGCAGCTCTTCCCGTACTCCATGCTCCCCGACGCGCTGAGCCTCACCGGCAGCTCGCGCGCCGGCGTCTTCACCGGCGTCTGGCAGGGCGGCGAGACCGTCGGCCTCGCGATCGGCCCGGCGCTCTACGGCGGCGTGCTCGCGCTGTCCGGCTTCGTCAGCTCGGCGGCCGACGTGCGCGTGGAGCAGTCCGACGGCGCCCTCACCGGGCTCGTCCTGGGCTTCTCGATCCTGCCGGCCGTGCTCGTCCTGATCTCGCTGCCCATGCTCCGGCGCTACGCCGGCACCGACGCCCAGCTGTCCGCACCGACCCCGGAGGTCCCCGCGTGAACCCCCTGCCCCCCACCGGCCTGACCCGGGAGCAGGTCCTCGACCGGCTCGCCGCCTACCGCGCCGACGACCTGCCCGCGCGCGGCGGCCGGACCTTCGCCTACGTCTACGACGCCGGCCGGCCCGACGTCGACGCGCTGTCGCACCAGGTGTACGAGTCCTTCCTCGACGTGAACGGCCTCGACCCCACGGTCTTCCCGAGCCTGCTGCGCATGGAGAACGAGGTCGTCGCCATCGCGGCGGCGCACCTGGGCGGTGGCCCGGACACGGTCGGCAGCTTCACCAGCGGCGGCACCGAGTCGATCATCCTGGCGATGAAGGCGGCCCGCGACTGGGCGCGCGCGACGCGTCCGGAGGTGACCGCCCCCGAGGTGGTGCTGCCGATCTCGGCGCACGCGGCCTTCCAGAAGGGCGCGCACTACCTCGGCCTCAAGGCGGTGCTCGTCGACGTCGACCCGAAGACCTTCCGCGCCGATGTCGACGCGACGCGCGCCGCGATCACCGACTCGACGGTGCTGCTCGTCGGGAGCGCGGCGTCGTACGCGCAGGGCGTCGTCGACCCGATCGAGGAGCTCGGCCGGCTGGCGCTCGAGAAGGGGATCCCGCTGCACGTCGACGGCTGCATCGGCGGCTGGCTGCTGCCGTTCTTCCGCGAGCTCGGCGTCGACGTGCCGGCCTTCGACCTGTCCGTCCCCGGCGTGACGAGCCTGTCCGTCGACCTGCACAAGTACGCCTACGCGCCGAAGGGCGCCAGCGTCGTGCTCTACGCCGATCCGGCCCTGCGGCTCAAGCAGTTCTACGCCTGCGCGGACTGGACCGGCTACACGATGATCAACGCGACGGTGCAGTCCACCAAGAGCGGTGGACCGCTCGCGGCGGCCTGGGCGACGCTGCACGCGATCGGCCAGGACGGCTACCGCGAGCTGGCCGCGCAGACGCTGCGCGCGACGCAGTCCTTCATCGCGGGGATCGCCGACGTGCCCGGGCTCGCCGTCATGGGGGAGCCGGAGATGGCCCTCGTCGCCCTCGCAGCGACCGACGGCGTGGACGTCTTCGAGGTCTGCGACGAGATGGCCGCGCGCGGCTGGTACGTCCAGGCGCAGCTCGGCTACCGCGAGCTCCCGGCCAACATCCACCTGACGCTCACCGCCGTCAGCGAGCAGCTGGTCCCCGCGCTGCTGGCCGACCTGCGCGAGTGCGTCGAGACCGCCCGGACGAGCGCGACGCCGATGGACGCAGGCCTGCTCGAGGCCGTGCGCGCGCTCGACCCCGACGAGCTGCCCGACGACGTGCTCGGCACGCTGCTGCCGATGGCCGGGCTCGAGGCCGGCGCCGGACTGCCCGAGCGGATGGCCGGCATCAACGCGCTGCTCGAGGCGATGTCGCCGCGGCTGCGCGAACGGCTGCTGGTCGCGTTCCTCGGGCTGCTCTTCACCCCCGAGCGGTCCCCGGAGGCGTAGGTGCTGAACGGACGAGATCGTCTGCTGGCAGGGCTGTTCGCCCTCCAGCTGGTCGCGGCTGCCGCGTTCGGGCTGGTGCTGGTCAACGGGCTCGGCGGCAGCTCGAGCACCGAGGTGGTCCAGTCGGTGACCGGACCGGAGGGCGCGGCCCCGCTGCCGTCCCCGACGGCGACGGGCGGGACGGCTGCGGCCGGGAGCGCCGGGTCCGCAGGCACCGCCGGGACCACGACCACGACCGGGGGCGCGGGCACCGACGCAGCCGGCCCGGTGCCGGCTGCGGCCGCGGCGGCCACCGTGGCCAAGGACGCGCCCATCAAGATCGGCGCGATCGTCACGCAGACCGGCGCCATCAACTTCGCCGCGAGCGCGCAGGGCACCAAGGCCTACCTCGACCGCGTCAACGCCCGCGGCGGGATCAACGGCCACAAGATCGTCCTCGACCTGCGCGACGACCAGCTCGACGCCGCCCGCGGCCGGCAGCAGGCGCAGCAGCTGCTCGCCGACGGCGTCTTCGCCTTCGCCGGCTGGAACGCCCCGCTCACCGAGCAGGACATCGTGCCGTTCCTGGAGTCGAACAAGATCCCGCTGATCGGCGGCTACGGCACGCGCCCGGAGTACAAGTCGCCCTACGCCTACATCTTCCAGAGCGGGCACTACGGCTTCGAGATGGGCCGGTTCCTCGCGCAGGAGAAGGAGGTGACGCGTCCCGGTGTCATCTTCATCGGCGGCGCGGAGGCCGCGAACGCCGCGCAGCGCAAGGCCTACACCGACGGCGTGAAGGCCGGTGGCAAGACCCTGCGCCCCGAAGACATCGTCGTCGTCGACGTGACCAAGGCGTCGTACGACGACGTCGTCACGCAGTTCCGCCTCTCCGGTGTCGACGGCATCGCGACGCTCATCGACCAGACCGCCTACAACCGGCTGCAGCAGTCGATGGACCGGCAGAGCTACCGGCCGATCCACGTCGCGGACCCGCTCTTCGTCGACCCGACCGTGCGGCAGGGCCCGACCACCGAGGGAACGCTCGTCGCGAGCGACATGGCGTTCGTCAACAGCCCGGACCCCGAGGTGCAGGACTACGTCACGACGGTCCGCGCGCAGTTCGGCGCCAAGGCGCAGATCAGCTACATCGGGCTGGCCGGCTGGTTCAGCGCGCGGATGCTCGCCGAGGGCATCACCCGGATGGGGAGTGACATCAGCCGCACCAACCTGATGAAGGTGATGGACTCGCTTCCGTCGAACGTCGGAGGGCAGGTGACCCCGCCGCTGAGGTTCAGCAGCGGGGCGAAGGACATCAACCGCTGCCTGCAGCTGGGGCGCGTCGAGGACGGGGTGGTCGTGCCGTACAAGCCCTACGCCTGCGACGACAACACCTACTGATGGGCACCTACCTCGCGCTCGCCCTCGGCGGCATCGCCATCGGGGCGATGTACGCGCTGACGGCGCTCGGCATCGTCATCGTCTACAAGACCTCGCGCGTCTTCAACTTCGCCACCGGCGCGATCGGGCTGGCGTGCGCCTACCTCGCGAGCAGCCTCTCCTCGCGCGGCCTGCCGATCGGGCTGGTCGTCCTCGCGGCGATCGGTCTCGGCGTGCTCATCGGCATCGCCATGGAGATCAGCGTCCGGCCGGTGAAGAGCACGCTGACCAAGACGATCGTCACGCTCGGCTGGCTGCTCGCCCTGCAGGGAGCCGTCGGCTGGATCTACGGCACCCAGGTCGCCACCGCGGAGCCGGCCCGCCTGCTGCAGCCGTCGCTGCTGCTCGAGATCGGGCCGTACATCCTGTCGAAGGACCAGGCCGCGGTCATCGCCATCGCGGCGCTGCTCGTCGCCGGGCTCGCAGCGTTCTTCCGCTACACGGCGCTGGGCACCGCGACCCGGGCCGTCTCCGAAGCCCCGGACGCCGCGCGGATGCTCGGCATCCGGGTCGACCGGGTCAACCTGGTCGCCTGGGGGATCGGCGGCGGGATCAGCGGTCTGGCAGGGGTTCTCGTCACGCCGCTGCTCAACAAGCTGGACACCACGACACTGGTCATCTTCACCGTGCAGGCGCTCGCGGCGGCCCTCGTCGGCCGGCTGTCGTCGCTGCCGCTCACCCTCGCCGGCGGGCTCGGCCTCGGGATGCTGCAGCCGATGGTCAACCGCTTCATGCAGACCGAGTTCCCGAGCGTGCGCGGCACCGACGAGCTGACCGCACTGGTGGTGGTGCTCGGCGCACTGCTGCTCTTCCGCCGCGGCGGACGCAAGGACGTCTCCGCGGGCGGGCTCGAGCCGGTTCCGGTGAAGCCGCTGCCGGCGGGTCGCACCGCGCTGCTGATGGCGGCCGGCGTCGCGCTCGCGGTGCTCCTGCTCCCGCTGCTCATCGGCGACAGCGGGAACCTCTCCCGCTACAACCTCATCCAGACCGCCGCCTGGGGCATGGCCGTGCTGTCGCTGGTCCTGCTCGTCGGCGTGGTCGGTCAGGTGTCGGTCTGCCAGGCCGTCTTCATGGGCGTCGGCGCATTCGGCACCGGCATCGCCGCGCAGCACCTGCCCTTCCTGCTCGCGATGCTCGTCGGCGCGGGCCTGGCGGCGGCGGTCGCGGTGCTCGTCGGCCTGCCGGCGATCCGGCTGGAACCGCTCGAGCTGGCGATCGCGACCCTCTCGCTGGCGTTCACCGCCGACCGCTTCCTCTACAACTGGGCCCCGCTGGTCGGCCCGGACAACAACCGGCCGGTGCCGCGGCCGCAGTTCGCCGAGCTCGACGGGGCGGACATCGCCGACGGCCAGCGGGCGTACGCCTGGCTCGTCCTGGGGCTCTTCGTCGTCGCGGCCTTCGCTGTCGCCTCGCTCCGCCGTGGCCGCACCGGAGCCGCCCTCACCGCGCTGCGCTCCTCGGAGCCGGCGACCGCAGCGATGGGCTTCTCCGTGGTGTCGGTGAAGCTGCGGGGCTTCGCCGCCTCCGGCTTCCTCGCCGGGCTGGCGGGCGCGCTCTACGCCGGCCTGATCGGCAACGCGTCGGGGGCGCCGTTCGACTTCACCCGCTCCATCACGCTGCTCGCCTACACCGTCATCGTCGGCGTCGGCAGCGTCCCCGGCGCGGTGCTCGGCGGCTTCATCGTCACCTTCTCGACGCTGTCGTTCGGTGCCAGCGACCAGGTCGCCGAGGGCGGTACCGCGAGCGTCGTCACGCTCATCACGGGCGTGCTGCTCATCGCCGTCGTCGCGCTCCGCGACAGCGGTGTCGTCGGGCGGCTGCTCGCCCGCTCGCACCCCCCGGACGAGCCGGTGCTCCCCGGCCAGCGCGCCGCGCGCGAGGAGGTGGGGGTCTGATGGCGGCCGTCCTCGAGCTGCGCGACATCGGCGTCCGCTTCGGGTCCTTCGACGCGGTCGACGGGGTCTCGCTGTCGGTGCACGCCGGCGAGGTCGTCGGGCTGATCGGCCCGAACGGCGCCGGCAAGACCGTCACCTTCAACGTCGTCACCGGGCTGCAGCCGGCCACCCGCGGCGCCGTGCTGCTCGGCGGCCGCGACGTGACGACGGCACCCGCGCACGTGCGCACGTCGATGGGCCTCGCCCGCACCTTCCAGGTCGTGCAGCTGTTCGCCGGCATGACGGTGCTCGAGAACCTCATGGTCGCCGCGCACCGCTTCACCACGGCCGGCGTCGTCACCGACGCGCTCCGCCTGCCCGGACGCCGCCGGGCGCTGGAGCAGGCGCGCGAGCGGGCCCGCGCCGTGCTCGCCTTCCTCGACCTCTCCCACCTCGCCGACGTCGAGGCGTCCTCGCTCCCCGTCGGCCAGGCCCGGCTGGTCGAGCTGGCCCGCGCGCTCTGCCTCAAGCCGACCGTGCTGCTGCTCGACGAGCCCGCCTCCGGCCTGGACCCCGCGGAGACCGCGGACTTCGTCGCGCTGCTCGCGCACGTCCGCGCGACGCTCGGGTGCGCCATGCTGCTGGTGGAGCACGACATGGGGGTGGTCATGCCGCTGTGCGACCACCTGGTCGTCATGAACTTCGGGAAGGTCCTCGCCGCCGGCACGCCGGCCGAGGTCCGCGACGACCCCGAGGTCCGCACCGCCTACCTGGGCGAGGTGCACGCATGACCGCGCTGCTCGAGATCCGCTCGCTGTCCGTGGCGTACGGCGGGGTCGTCGCGGTGCGCGACGTCTCCCTGTCGGTGTCCCCGGGCGAGGTGCTCGCAGTGCTCGGCGCCAACGGCGCGGGCAAGACCACGACGCTGCTCGCCGTCTCCGGCCTGGTGCGGGCGCGGTCCGGTGACGTGCTGCTCGACGGCCGCTCCGTGCTCGGCCGCTCCCCGGAGGACATCGCCCGGCTCGGCGTCGCCCACGTCCCGGCCGGCCGCGGCATCTTCCCGGGGCTCTCGGTCGCGGACAACCTGCGGATGGGCCTCTACGGCGCCGGTCGTGACAAGGACCCCGAGGGGGCCGCCGCCGTCGAGCGGGTGCTCGACCTCTTCCCGATCCTGCGCGAGCGGCGCACCCAGCCGGCCGGCACCATGTCCGGCGGCCAGCAGCAGCAGCTCGCCATCGGCCGCGCGCTGGTGCAGGCGCCGCGGCTGCTGATGCTCGACGAGATGTCGATGGGGCTGTCGCCGACGGTCGTCGCAGACCTCTTCGCGATCGTGGCCGACCTGCGCAGCGAGGGCATCGCCGTCGTCATGGTCGAGCAGTTCGTCGGCCAGGCGCTCGCCGTCGCCGACTCCGCCGTGGTCCTCGAGCAGGGCCACGTCGTCGCCGCCGGCAGCCCCGAGCAGCTGTCGTCCGACGACCTGGCAGCCGCCTACCTCGGCGGCGGCGTCGCCCCGGCCGGCCGGCTGCCGGGTGCGCCCGCCACCGCACGAGAGGCGCTGGCCGTACGCCTGACCGGCGCCGACGTGCGCCGGATCGAGCGGCTCGCCGCGTCCCGCGGTGCGACCGTCGACGAGACGGTCGCCGAGCTGGTCGAGTCCGCACTGGAGGGACGGTCGTGAACCCCGCCACCACCGCACGGATCGCGCTGGCCACGGCTGCCCTCCCGCTCGTGCTCGGGATCGTCGCGGTGCGACCGGCCGACGCGCAGACCGCCACCGGCTACAGCAGCTTCAGCCTGTCGGCCATCGCGGCCGGCGTGCGCACCGCGGGCGAGGTCGGCGCCTCCGGCGGCCTGGTCACCCTCGACACCGGCTCCGGCTCGGTCTCCGCGCGGCTGGACAGCTCGCCCTCCGCGGCGGTGCTCGCCGCGCCGTACGAGCCCGGGACCCTCTTCCGCACCGGTGTCGGCCAGGTCAACGCCGGCGCCGGCGAGCAGGTGCTCGACGTCCCGGACGCCGAGGCGCAGTTCCCCGGCACGCAGACCTCCGGGTCGCTCGAGACGGTGCCACCGGCCGAGGGCGGACCGGTGTCGTCGCAGGGCGGCTCTGCCGAGGCGTCCGCGAGCGAGCGCGCCGCGGCGGGCAGCGCCACCGGCGAGTCGATGACCGTCGAGGGGGTCATGGAGTCGGGCGCGTCCACCTCCGTCGTGTCGCTCGCCGCTGACCCCGACGCGGGGACGACCACGTCGACCGCGCGCACCACGGTGTCGCGCGTCCTCGTGGCCGGCGTGCTGGAGATCCGCGACGTCGTCGCCGTCGCCGAGATCACCGCCAAGGGCGACGCGCACACCGCCGTCGCGCGACTCACCGTCGGCGGCGCGAGCGTCGCCGGGCAGGAGGTCGCCATCACCGACGACGGCGTGACGGCAGTGGGCGCACCGGTGGTCCCCGGTCAGACGCTGCAGGACATGACCGAGCAGGCCAACGAAGCGCTCGGCCAGGCAGGCGTCACGGTCACCACGCTCGGCGTCACGGAGCAGGCGTCCGCCCGCGACGCGGTCGCCGACACCGGTGGCGTCGCGATCGAGATGACCACGCCCGACCTGCCGGGGGGCGTGGCCGGCAACCGGGTGCAGGTCGTCGTGGGGGGAGTGGTGCTGACCGCGACCGACGCGCTCGCCCTGCCCGAGACGTCGCTGCCGCCGATCACCCTGCCGCCGTCGACGGCCGGCGGCTTCACCCCGCCGTCGACGACGTTCGTCCCGGGATCCCCCGGGATCCCCGGAGCGCCAGGGCTTCCCGTCGACGCACCCGCCACCGGGCCGGTCGTCGCCGCGCCGCCGTCGACGCTCGTCGTCGCCGGACGGGAGCTGTCCGCCAGCGTCGTGCTGGCGGCGTTCGCGGTCTGGCAGTTCCTCAGCCTGGGCACGGCCACGCTCTACGCCGTCGTCGACCGGCGGCGCCGGGTGACCCTCGGCCAGGTGCCCGCATGAGGGCCGCGCTCCTGCGCCGGACGCAGGACCGTACGCCCGTCACCTGCCTGACGTGCGCCGCTCCCTACCGGCCGTCGCTCACCGGCTGGAGCTGCCCGGTCTGCGACACGCCCGCACCGGGAGCCGAGGAGCGTCGCGGCCGCGGGCTGACCGACGACGACCGGCTGCTCGCCATCGTCGCCCTCGCCACCATCGCCAACGTCGTCCTGCTCGGGCTGCTGGCCGTCTTCGTCCTGGGAGTCTCGTGAAGCTGTCCGACCTGCAGACGCCGGCTCTCGTCGTGGAGCGGAGCCTGCTGGAGTCCAACCTCGACGCGATGGCCGCGGTCCTGCCGGGGAAGAGGCTCCGTCCGCACGTCAAGGCGTTCAAGACGACGGCGCTGGCGAAGCTCATGGCCGAGCGCGGTCACACCGGCTTCACCTGCGCCACGATCCGCGAGGTCGAGGGCATGGCCGCGGCCGGGCTCGGCGAGGACCTGCTGCTGGCCAACGAGGTGCTCGACGCGCGCCGGCTCGGGGCCGTCGCGGCGACCGGTGCCCGGGTGACCGTCGCGGTCGACAGCGACGTCACCGTCGAGGCCGCCGCGGCAGGGGGAGTGCGCGAGGTCGTCATCGACGTGAACGTCGGGCTGCCGCGCTGCGGCTGCGACCCGGCCGACGCCGGACGGCTCGCCGACCTCGCCCGGTCGAAGGGGCTCGAGGTGCGCGGTGTCATGGGCTACGAGGGCCACGTGATGCTCGTCGACGACCCGGCCGAGAAGCTGCGGCAGACGCAGGAGTGCATGGAGCGGCTGCTCGCGGCGGCGGCCGACGTCGGCGGAGACCTGGTGTCCGCCGGCGGCACCGGCACCTACCGCGAGAACACCTGGGCCAACGAGATCCAGGCCGGCAGCTACTGCCTGATGGACACGACGTACGCCGCCGCCGGGCTGCCCTTCGCGCAGGCGCTCACGGTGCTGACCCAGGTCGTGTCGACCAACCCCCAGGGCTGGGCGGTCGCGAACCTCGGCCTCAAGTCGCTCGGCATGGACCACGGGAACCCCACGATCCCCGGCGCCCTCGTGTGGTTCTGCTCCGACGAGCACACGACGTTCAGCGAGCTCGACGTGCAGGTGGGTGACCTGCTGCGGGCCGCGCCGGCGCACGTCGACCCGACCGTCGCGCTGCACGAGCGGATGCACCTCGTCGAGGGCGACGAGGTCCTGGAGACCTGGCCGGTCGACCTCCGCGGCTGGTGAGACCTTGCGTCATGCTCAGAGGAGCACTTGCTCGCAGGGCGAGCATGACGCAAGGAGTCAGGGGCCGAGGACGCGGTCGAGGTAGGCGTTGGTGAAGCGGCGCTCCGGGTCGAGCCGGTCGCGGACGGCCACGAACTCGTCGAAGCGCGGATAGCGGGCGCGCAGCTCGGTGGCGCCGAGGGAGTGCAGCTTGCCCCAGTGCGGGCGCCCGCCGACGCTGCCCATCAGCGCCTCGACGGCGTCGAAGTACGCCGTCCGCTCGGTGCCGCGGTAGACGTGCACCGCGACGTACGCCGTGTCGCGTCCGGACGCGGTCGACAGCGCGATGTCGTCGGCCGGAGCGACCCGCACCTCGACGGGGAAGCTGATCCGCTGGCCGTGCCGCTCGGGCAGGGTGCGCAGCTCGCGCAGCACCCCGGGCAGCGCCGACCGCGGGATCGCGTACTCCATCTCCTCGAAGCGCACCCGGCGCGGCGAGGTGAAGACCCGCGGTGCGAGGTCGGTGTAGGTCCGGGCGGTCAGGGCGCGGGCCGCCACCCGGTTGATCCTCGGCACCAGGGCGGGCACCGCCTTGCCGAGCGCGCAGGTCGCGGCGAAGACGCCGTTGCTGAGCACCTCGTCGTCGAGGAGCTTGCGGGCCTTCGACAGCGGCTGCGCCGGACCGGCGCTGCGGTTGTTGCGCTTGGTCAGCGCGAGGTCGGTGTGCGGGAACCAGTAGAGCTCGAAGTGCTCGTTCTCCGCGACGTGCCGCTCGACGTCCTCGACCACCTCGTCGAACGGCATCGGTCGCTCGTCGGCGGTGAGCAGGAACGCCGGCTCGGCCTGGATCGTCACCGAGGTGACGATGCCGAGCGCGCCGAGCGACACCCGTGCGACGGCGAAGACGTCGGGGTTCTCGTCAGCCGAGCAGGTC
Source organism: Actinomycetales bacterium (assembly GCA_036675425.1). Classification (GTDB taxonomy): domain Bacteria; phylum Actinomycetota; class Actinomycetes; order Mycobacteriales; family SCTD01; genus SCTD01. Next base: position 21,375 of record JAKFFB010000176.1, read on the forward strand.
AGCACCGTGCCGTCGGCCAGCACCAGCTCCAGTGCGACGACCTGCGTGGCGAGCGCGCCGCTGTCCCGTCCGGTGCCGTGGGTGCCGGTCGACAGCGCTCCGGTGACCGTCTGCACGTCGATGTCGCCCATGTTGGTCAGGCCCATCCCGCGCTCGGCGAGCAGCGCGTTGAGCCGGTGCAGCGGCAGCCCGCCCTGCACGGTCACCCGCCCCGTGACGGGGTCGGCCTCGACGAGCTGGTCGAGCCGGTCCAGCTGCACGAGGACGCCGTCGGTGAGGCCGATCGCGGTGAAGCTGTGACCGCTGCCGATCGCCTTGACGCGACGCCCCGCGGCGGCCGCGTCCTTGACGACCCGGACGACGTCCTCGACGGAGGCCGGGTGCTCCACCGCCGCCGGGGTCATGGTCTGGTTGCCCGCCCAGTTGCGCCACATGGGGTCATCGTCCCGCACCGCGTGCAGGTTCGAGCGGCCGGATCGCCCCGTTGCGCCTACTCTCCGAGCGTGACAGACGGAACCCGCCTGACCCTGCACACGCCCGGACTGCCCCTGGGCGCCGACGCCGCGCTGCGCTCGCTGCTGGGACGGAGCGGCTTCGCGCCGACCGACGGCGCGGGCGACGCGGTGCTGGTGCTCGCCCCCGACGGCGTCCCCTCGTCGCTCGAGGCGGAGCTGCTGGCGGTCGACGTCCCCGTGCTGCTCGTCGGTCCCCGACCCGGGCAGGTGCTCGCCGACGAGGCCGGCGTCGTCCCGGGCCGGCTGCTGCCCGTCCACGCGGTCCGGGTCCGTCCCGGCCGCGACGCCGGCGAGGTCACCGCCCGGCTCGGCGGTGACGAGCTGCTGCTGACCGACCGCTGGCCGTTGGTCGAGAAGGTCGCCGACGACGTCGAGGTGCTGCTCACCGCCAACAGCGCCTTCACCGACCACGCTGTCGCGACCTGGCGTCCCGCGACCAGGATGGCGACGCTGACGATCGGCTCCACGACGGCGACCTACGACGACCCGGCCTTCGGACGCCTCGTCGTACGCCTCCTGCGTCGGGTGCTGGGCCGGACCGACGGCGTCCCGGTGCGCGTCGGGATGCTCGGCTACGGCGCGATCGGCCACGAGCACGCCGTCGCGATCGGGCTCACCGAGGGGCTCGAGCTCGCAGCCGTCTGCGACCCCAACCCGCTCCGCGTCGACGCTGCCCGCGAGCTGTCGCCGGACGTGCGCGGGCACGCCGACGGCGACGACCTGCTGGTCGACGACGGGGTCGACCTCGTCATCGTGTCGACGCCGCCGAACACGCACGCCGACTGGGTGCTCCGCGCGCTGCAGGCCGGCAAGTCGGTGGTCGTCGAGAAGCCGTTCTGCATCACGGTCGAGGAGGCCGACCGGCAGATCGCCGCGGCAGCCGACGCCGGGCTGACGCTCGCCGTCTACCAGAACCGGCGCTGGGACGCCGACTACCTCGCGGTCAAGCGCGCGGTGCGCGGCGGCCGGCTCGGCGAGGTCTTCCACGTCGAGACGTTCGTCGGCGGCTACGACCACCCGTGCAACTTCTGGCACTCCGACGCCGACGTCAGCGGCGGCGCGATCTACGACTGGGGCAGCCACTACCTCGACTGGATCCTCGACCTGCTGCCGCAGCCCGTCGAGTGGGTGTCGGCGACCGCGCACAAGCGGGTCTGGCACGACGTCACCAACGCCGACCACACCCGGGTGCTGCTGCACTTCGCCGACGGCGTGGAGGCGGAGTTCACCCACAGCGACCTGGCCGCCGCGCGCAAGCCGAAGTTCTACCTGCTCGGCACGCAGGGGGCGCTCGTCGGCGACTGGCAGCAGGAGCGGATCGTCAGCCGCTCGCCGATCGGGCTGGTGAGCGAGGACCGGTTCGCCGTGTCGGACGCGCCGGCCGCGCTGACGCTCTTCGACGTCGACGGGTCCGCCACCGCGCTCGCCGCCGCTGCGCCGCCCGCGCAGCCGTTCCACCGCGAGCTCGCCGACGCGATCCTGTCCGGCCTGCCGATGTCGGTGACCCCCTCGGGCAGCCGCCGCAACATCGCGGTGATGCAGGCCGCGACGCTGTCGGCCGCCGACGACGGCCGGCCGGTCGCGCCGCCCGCGTGAGCGCTGAGCCCGTCCGCTGGGGGTTCCTCGGCGCCGGCATGATCGCCGGCCTGGCGCTGGGTCCGGCGGTGCACGCCGCGTCCGGCGCGGTGCTGCACGCCGCCGCCGCGCGCGACGTCGAGCGGGCGCGCGCCCTCGGCCCGCAGGTGGCGTACGACGACTACGCCGCGGTGCTCGCCGACCCGGACGTGGAGGCGGTCTACATCAGCCTCACCAACGACCAGCACCTGCCGTGGACGCTCGCCGCTCTGCGGGCCGGCAAGGCGGTGCTGTGCGAGAAGCCGCTCGGGCTGACCGCGGCGGAGGTCGACGAGATGGCCGACGCCGCAGGCGATCTGCTCGTCGTCGAGGCCAGCTGGTACCGCTGGCACCCGCGCGTCCGACTCGCCCAGCAGCGGCTCGCCGAGATCGGGACGGTGCGGCACGTCGCCGCCGGCTTCCGCTTCGACGGCCGGCTCGACGGCAACTACCGGCTCGAGGTCGAGCGCGGGGGAGGGGCGCTCTACGACGTCGGCTGCTACGCCGTCTCGGCGTGCCTGTGGGCCGCGCAGCGCGGGCTGCCGGAGGACGTCGTCGCCCGCTCCGAGCTCGGCCCGACGGGAGTCGACCACGACACCCGCGCGGTGCTGCGCTGGTCCGACGGCACCGAGGCGGAGGTGCACGCCGGCATGACCGGCGGCGACGGGCAGTGGCTGGTGATCACCGGCGACGACGGGGAGATCGAGCTGCGCGACCACCCGTACACCTCGTGGAAGGACGACTCGACCGAGCTGTGGGTGTCCGACGGCCGGGGGACCGAGCGCCTGCCTGTGCCGCCGACCGACGCCTACCGGGTGATGGTCGAGGAGGTCTCCTCGGTGCTGCGTGGCGGCCCCGGCTGGGTGCTCCCGCTGGCCGAGTCGCGGCAGACCGCAGCGGTGCTGGACGCCGCCCGGGCGAGCGCTGCGGAGGGCAGCCGCCCGGTCTCCCTATCCTGACCGGCGTGGAGATGCTGACGATGACCGAGGTGGCCGAGCGGATGGGCATCGGCCCGACCGGTGTGCGTGACCTGGTCAAGGCCGGTCACCTGCTGAGCGTGCAGACCGACGAGGGGGTGCGCGTCCCCGCCGAGCAGCTCGACGGCGCGGTCATCGTCAAGCACCTGATCCCGGTGCTGACGCTGCTGCGCGACGCGGGCTACTCCTCCGAGGAGGCCCTGCGCTGGCTCACGACCCCGGACGACACCATCCCGGGGACGCCGCTGCAGGCCCTGCACGAGAACCGCGCGACCGAGATCAAGCGGCGCGCCCAGGCCCTCGGCTTCTGATGCGGCTGACGGTCAACGGGCGCGACAGCGAGGTGCCGGACGGCACGTCGCTGCCGGAGCTCGTCGAGTCGCTCGGCCTGCGCGTCGGATCGGTCGTGGTGGAGCACAACGGCACCGCCCTGCTGCGCTCCGAGCTCGCCGGCGTGCAGCTCGCCGACGGCGACCGGCTCGAGCTGGTGCGCGCGGTGGCCGGTGGCTGACCCGGCGCTCGGCGGCTCCCGGCGGGCCCGGCTTGCCGACGCCCGGCTCTACCTGTGCACGCCCTCGAGGCCGGACCTGCCCGAGTTCCTCGACGCGGTGCTGTCGGGCGGCGTGGACGTCGTCCAGCTGCGCGAGAAGGGACTCGAGGCGCGGCAGGAGATCGCCCTCTGCGAGGTCGTCGCCGAGGCCGCCCGCCGGCACGGCGCGCTGTGGTCGGTGAACGACCGAGCCGATGTCGCCTCCGTCGCCGGACCCGATGTCCTGCACCTCGGCCAGGACGACCTGCCCGTCGCTGCCGCCCGCCGGATCCTCGGCCCCGACGTGCTCGTCGGCCGCTCCTGCCACGACGAGCAGCAGGTCGCCGCCGCGTCGCTGCAGACCGGCGTCGACTACTTCTGCGTCGGCCCCACCTGGCCCACGCCGACCAAGCCCGGCCGGCCGGCGCCGGGCCTGCCGCTCACCCGATTCGCCGCCGGTCTCGGGACCGACCGGCCGTGGTTCGCGATCGGCGGGATCGACGAGACCAACCTCGACCAGGTGCTCGACGCCGGAGCGCGCCGGGTCGTCGTGGTCCGCGCGCTGACCGAGGCGTCGGACCCCTTCGCCGCGGCGAGGCGGCTCAGGGCCCGGCTGGTGTGAAGCAGTACTCGTACCTGCTCGTCCTGCTCGCCTGCCTGGTCGGCACCGCCCCGCTGGAGCTCTTCCTCGGCACTCGCGTCTACGCCCGATCCCGGCGGCTCGCGCTCACCCTGCTCCCGGTGGTGGTCGTCTTCGTCACGTGGGACCTGCTGGCGATCCGCGCGGGGCACTGGGACTACGACCCCGCGCAGACCACGGGGATCTCGATCGGGAGCCTGCCGCTGGAGGAGCTGCTGTTCTTCCTCGTCATCCCGATCTGCGCGGTGCTCACGCTCGAGGCGGTGCGCGCGGTGAAGGGCTGGCGGGTCGGGGACGAGCCGTGACCTACACGACGGCTGCGCTGCTCGGCGTCGCGGTCACCGTGCTGCTCGACCTCGTGGTGCTGCGCACCAGACTGCTGCTCCGCAAGGCGTTCTGGGTGTCGTACGCGATCGTCGTCTTCTTCCAGCTCGTCACCAACGGCGTGCTGACGGGGCGCGGGATCGTCTTCTACGACGGGAACGTGATCACCGGGAGCAGCTCGTCCGCAGGGGAGACCCCCGCGCTGCTCGGCGACGGGCGGATCGTCTTCGCGCCGCTGGAGGACCTGCTCTTCGGGTTCGCGCTGGTGGTGCAGACGCTGGCCTGGTGGGTGTGGTGGGGGCGCCGGCTCTCGCGGCAGGTCAGTCGCTGGGGATGAAGCTCGCGCCGGTGATGACCGCGATGGCGATCACGAAGAACGCCAGCACGGCCAGCGTGATGAGCATCGGCGTGCGGTTGCCGCTCACCGGCCCCATGTTCGGCGCCTTGTGCGCGTCGGGGGACGTGCCCGACATAGAGCCGGAGTCCGGGGTGTCACCGGGACCGGCGGTGCCGGGAGTCGTCGCGGGGTCAGGGTCCTGGTTGGGGGAGGTCACCCCCGACTCGTCCCCCTCGCGGCGGCGCCCGAACCCCTACGCCGTCCGGCGGCGCCGGACCGCGAGGCCCAGGCCGAGGAGCACCAGCGCGCCGGACCAGGGGAGCAGCGCGGTCGCGCCGGTGGCGGGCAGCTGCCCACCCGCCGGCTGCGGCGTCGAGCCGGGTGCGACCGCGGCGGCGGGCCGGCCCGTCGTGGCGGTCGGGGTGCGGCCGGGCGCGGACTTCGGCGCCAGCATCGACGGCCCGCCGGACTGCCGGACGAAGCCCGGCAGCGACACGGCGGCGGGGACGCGGGTGTCGGCGTAGCCGACGTAGGCGAAGCCCTTGCTGTCGATGTCGAGCGAGATGTAGTCGCCCAGGCGGCGGTCTGTCAGCGTGCCCTGGCAGGTCGTGCCGCTCTGGCAGATCGTGCCGCGGTGGACCGGCTCGACGGTGGCGAGGTCCTGGGTGAACGACGGCGCCTTGCCGCCCGCGCAGCCCAGACCCGTGGTGGTGGCGCCGACCGCGATGTGCCAGCCGTGGTCGCCGGGCGTCTCGGCGTCGTTGTCGGGCAGCTGGGTGTCCGCCTGCAGCCAGGCGATGGCCGCCCGGCCCTCGTCGCCCACGGCGATCCACGGCCAGATGGCCGTGCCGGTGCCGTCGTCGACGCGCACCGGCTTGGAGAACGTCCGCGCACCGTCCTTCGACGACGCGAACCAGATGCCCGGCTCCCGGTCGCCCTCGCGCAGCTCGTCCCAGGTGATGTAGACGTTGCCCTTGGGGTCGAGGTCGATCGCGGCGAAGGAGCTCACCAGCTGGACGCCCTCCGCGACCACGCCGACCTCACCGGTCAGGTCGCCGTCGCGGGCGTTGCGGAACGCCTTGACGCCCAGGACGTTGCCCGCGTAGTTGGCCTCGTAGAGCGTGCCGGTGCGCTTGTCGACGCGGAGGTCGCCGAGGCCGCCCGGGTCGGCGATGCCCCGGGTGAACGTCTTGCCGCCGTCGGTGCTCTTGGAGATGTAGTGCCCGAGGTTGTTGCCGGGCGGCGTGCCGCTGCCGCCGCCGAAGGCGTTGGCGACGAAGTAGAGCTCGTCCTCGCGGTCCGCCTCCATCCACTGCCGGTCGGTGAGGACGGCGCCGGCGACGTTCTGCAGCGTCCAGGTCGACCCCTTGTCGCTGCTCTTGCTGACGGCGATGTTGGCCAGGTTGATCTCGGAGAAGAACTGGTTGCCGGCTGCGTCGAAGGCGAACTCGGGGTCGGAGAAGCCGGAGTTCGCGACGCCCTGGGGCGGCAGGATGCGCTCGACGAACTCCCAGGACTTCCCGTCGTCGTCGCTGGTCCAGATGTAGGTCTGCCCCTGGTAGTTCTCGACGAAGGCACCGCTGCCGGGGTTGGCCGCCTGCGGGGTGTAGAAGTGCGTGCTCCCGGCGTGCGAGGAGTACATCAGCCGGCCGCTCGGGTCGGTGAAGACCAGCGGCTCGCCGCCGGCCCGGGCCGTGTCGACGTAGGTCGGCTCGGCGAACTCCAGCTGCGCCGGCGCCGGGCAGGACCCCGCGGCTGCGGCCGGGGGCGCGGCGGAGGCCGTGGTGGTGCTCACGAGCGCGGGGACGGCGAGCGCGACGCCGGTGCAGAGGGCGACGGCGGCAGCGGTGGGACGACGGGACACGTGACCTCCAGGAGCGGTTCCGTACTCCTTCGCCGCGTGCCCGAGATGTCCTGCTAGCGGCGTGCGGCCCATGCGCGGACCAGCCCGGGGACGGCGACCGCCGCCCGTCGGGCCGGTCCGACCGCGACCCGCTGCCCGAGGACCGCGTAGTCGGCCCGCTCCACCTCGTCGAGGATCCCGCCGTAGAGGCGCAGCGCCGTCTCGATGCACGGGCGGCTGGTCGGGTGCAGCAGCCGCACGCCGAGCGCCGCTGAGCGGTAGAGCTCGCGCGTGCGGGCGACCTCGAAGGCGAGCAGCCGGCGCACAGACCCGTCGACGACCCCGTGCGCGAGGTGCTCGCGGGTGACGCCGAAGACCGCGAGGTCCTCCATCGGCAGGTAGACCCGGCCGCGCTGCAGGTCCTCCCCGACGTCGCGGATGAAGTTGCTCAGCTGGAAGGCCACGCCCAGGTCGGCGGCGTACGGCTCCGCGACCGATCGGGGCACGACCGGCTCCAGGAGCGGGAGCATCTGCAGGCCGATCACCGCCGCGGACCCGTGGACGTACTCCAGGAGGTCGTCGTAGGTGGCGTACTCCGTGACCGTCAGGTCCATCCGCATGCTGCGCAGGAACGCCTCGACGTGCTCCAGCGGGATGTCCCAGCGGCGCACCGCGTCCACGAACGCCCGGCTGATCGGGTGGTCGCTGCCGCCGTTGGCGACGTCCTTGACGACCTGCTCTCCCCAGCCGATCAACCAGTCGGCCTTCTCCGCGTCGGTGAGCGTGCTGGCGAGGTCGTCCACGATCTCGTCGGCGTAGCGCGCGAACCCGTAGAGCGCGTGGACGTAGGGCCGCTTCCAGGCCGGCAGCAGCAGGGTCGCCAGGTAGTAGGTCTTGCCGTGCGTGGCGTTGAGCCGGCGGCAGGCCTCGTAGGACGCGCGCAGCTCGGGGTCGCGGATCCCCGCCGCGTCCAGCTCCCGAGCGCTCACGGCGCCAGTCTCCCAGGAGGGCGGCGGGCCCGCCCGGTGGCGCCTCTGCACACGACTCGGCTCGCCCCGGGTACCCGGGAGGCTGACCGGGCTTGGACACACGACGTGATCGCGGCGCGCGACCCGTGACGCTCCGCGGCGGACCTAGAGGGCCCGTGCGCGATCAGGTTGTGTGTGATCTTGCGCGCCATGGCGTTGGTCCCCTGGCCGGACCGCTGCTTCCCCGATCGGGCTGTGGGTGGGGAAGCGCCCTCCACAGAGCTGTCCAGTGCGCTGACGCCGGCTTGAGGCTGCGGCCAGGGTCGTGCCCGTGGAGGAGGTCGAGCAGCTGCTGGCGCGCCAGGGCGGCATCGCGCGTCGCCGCGACGTGCTGAAGGCGGGGGTGTCCCGGCGGCAGCTCGCCCGGCTGGTGCGCGAGGGGCGGCTGAGGCTGCTCACGCCGCACCTGGTGTCCAACGTGGCCGAACCGGCTCCGGGCGAGACGTTGGTCGCAGACGTGGTGGCGTTGGACGCGACCGTCAGCCACGGCTCCGCAGCCCTGCTCTGGGGGATGGAGCTCGTCACCACACCGGAGGGACGGTCGGTGACCGTCGGGCGGGACCGCTCCCGCCTGACGCGCCAGGCTGTGACCATCCACCGTCGCGACCTCGGACCCGACGAGCGGGTCTTCCGCGACGGCGTCTGGGTCACGTCCGCGCTCAGGACGGTGCTGGACCTCTGCCGCTCGCTGCCTCTGGCGGAGGCGGTCGCGGTCACCGACTCCGCCCTGCGACACGGCCTGGTGACGGTCGAGGAGCTGACCGCAGCTCTCGTCGAGCTTCCCGCGGGAAGGGGACGGCCGCGCATCGCGCGAGTGCTCCGGCTCGTCGACCCGGCGAGCGGCTCGGTGCTCGAGTCGCTCTGCCGCGTGCTGCTCGTGCAGGCGGGCCTCGGACCGGAGGAGTCGCAGCTGGTGATCCGCTCGGTGCGGGGGCGGGTCCTGGGCAGGGTCGACTTCGCCTGGCCGTCGGCCCGACTCGTGGTCGAGACCGACGGGTTCGCCTTCCACGCCGACCGGACGAGCTACCGCAACGACCGGCGGCGGACCAACGACCTGGTGCTGGCCGGCTGGCGGGTGCTGCGCTTCAGCTGGGAGGACGTGGTGCACCACCCCGACGAGGTGGTCGCGGCGGTCCGGGCAGCGCTGGAGCGCGCTGATTCGCACACGGCCTGATCGCGGACGGGCACATCGGAGGCTCGGCCGCGCGCAGGAGTCGCCGGACGTGATCAGGTCGTGTGTGAACAAGCCCGCCAGTCAGCGTCCCGCGCCGACCGCGCCGGGGTCAGGCGCGGCGGCGGACGGCCCAGGCGGCGCCCAGCAGCAGGGG
>JAKFFB010000133.1:0-30397 GCA_036675425.1 Actinomycetales bacterium
ACCGCGCTGGGCGAGACGGCAGCTCAGACCCAGCGGCGCGTGCCGGGCTCCACCGGCATGCTGCTGGAAGAGGGCCCGTACGCCGAGTCCTACGTGGTGACGACGCCCGAGGAGCCCGGCCTGCTCTGGCTGGCGGGGGGATCGCAAGCGGTCGACCTCGTCGACGAGGTGACCTTCCGGGCCCCGACCTGCGACTGAACCGTCGGCGTCAGCCGCGTCGGTCGTCGTCGAGGTCGTCGGGCGAGGGGTGCGGGGCAAGCCGACAAGCGACCGTGATCAACGCCGGGACGACGCAGTTCTCGACGGATCAGGAAGTGCTGAAGGCCGGCGTTGATCAACGAGGAGGGCCCGCTCAGATCGAGGTCGTCACCGGCGGGCGCTCGGGGTCCCGTGCCCGGCCGGCGACGACGAGCCCTGCCGACCACCCGGGCGCGCGACCACCGTCCGGCGGCACCAGCCCCGCGACCTCGTGCCCGCTGCGCGTGAGCAGCCAGGCGACGAGGGAGTTGGAGTTCCACATGTCACCGGTGCGGAGGTCGTCGCGGCCCCACGTCGCGCACGGGAAGTCGGGCGCGAGCTCGAGCAGCCGGTGCACCCGGGAGGCATCCGTCGAGAGCGCGACGGTCGCGACCGCGGAGCCGGCGTCAGGGATGCTGCCGCCGCGCCACAGGCGCACCTCGTAGCGGAAGAGCTGCGACCGACCGAGGACGTGCAGCCCCACCGGTCCCTCGGCCACCACTCCGCGACCGCGCACCGGGGAGTCCCAGACCGGAGCCATCTCGATGGCGTACTCGACGCCCGCGAGCCGGACCCTGAGCGCCGCGTGGAAGAGCGGCTGCGACGGCCGGTGCTGGCGGCGGGCGACGAGCGCCTCGTACGCCCTCCCGCTCCCACGCACGACGCGACCGCCGTCACCGGCGCCCAGCGGGATCCACAGGAGCTCCACGCCCGGGGACCAGGAGTCCTCGCGCAGCACGGGGATGCGAGTGACCACGACCCATCGTCGTCAGGAGCACGCCCGGCGCGACAGGGCCGAAGGTCACTCCTCCGGCACGACCACCTCGCGCCGGCGCAGCGTCTCGACGAAGCGCTCCACGGCCCGCACGACGTGCGCCGACCGGATGGACGGGAAGACGTCGAACGCGTGCTGCGTGCCGGGCAGCTCGAGGTAGGCGACCGGGGCGTCGGAGGCTGCGCGCAGCCGCTCGACGAACAGCCGCGCCTCCTCCACCGGCACGAGCGTGTCGTTGCGGCCGTGGATGACGAAGAACGGCGGTGCGTCCTGGCGCACGTGCGACAGCGGTGACGCCTCCCGGAACGCGGCGCGGTCACGGGTCTTGAAGACCACCTTCTCGAGCAGCCGCTTGGATCGGAGCTCTGCCGCGCGGGTGCCCGTCTCCCCCGCCAGGTCGTAGACGCCGTAGTAGGGCACGCAGCCCTGGACGGTCGTGTCGACGTGCTCGAAGCCGGGCTGGTACGAGGGGTCGTTCGGGGTGAGGGCGGCCAGCGCGACGAGGTGCCCCCCTGCCGACCCGCCGGTGAGGACGACGAAGCCGGGGTCGGCGCCGTACTCGTGCCCGTGCTCGCGCACCCAGGCCAGCGCGCGCTTCACGTCCACGAGGTGGTCGGGGAAGGTCGCCCGCGGGCTCAGCCGGTAGTTCGGCGCGAAGCAGACCCAGCCGCGGGCCGCCAGCGCGAGCATCAGCGGCCGGCCCTGCTCGCGCTTGTCGCCGATGACCCAGCCGCCGCCGTGCACCTGCAGCAGCGTGGGGCAGCCGGTCGGTGCGTCGCGGTGACGGTAGACGTCGAGCCGGTGGCGGGAGTGCTCCTCGGAGTAGCGGACGTCGACCAGCCGCTCGACCTCGGGGTGGCGGAACGCCATCGGCACGAAGAAGCGGCGCAGCCCGGTCGCCGGCTCGCCGCCCGGTGCGTCGCCGATGTCCGGTACCTCGGACAGCGCCTCGTCGGCGACGTCGGCCGCGCGCTCGCTCCGCCGGACGAGAACCGCCAGTCCCATCGCCTGCGCCGCGGCCAGCACCAGGCCGAGCGCACCGAGCCCTCCGTCGATCCCGCCGAGCAGGGCGAAGGCCGCCACGGTCAGGCCGAGCAGCACGAGCAGCTGGGGCGCGAGCTCGTTGGTGAGCCACGCCCAGAAGAAGGCGGGGATCAGCACCGGGGTCCAGCTGGGCGGGCGCATCGCGTTGAGGACCGCGAGCAGTCCCAGGGCGGTCAGGGCGACGAAGACGACGGACACGGAACGATCCTGCCCCTACCCTCAGGCCGTGCACACCATGACTGGCCTCGACGCGTCCTTCCTCTACTTCGAGACCCCCTCCATGCACATGCACGTGGTCGGGACGATCGTCGTCGACGCGTCGCAGACCGAGGGCTGGGGACCGGCGCGGGTGCGCGAGCTGCTCCGCGAGCGGCTGCACCTCATCGCGCCGTTCCGGCAGCGACTGCAGCAGTCGACGCTCCGGCTGCACCACCCGATGTGGATCGACGTGGACTCCGTCGACGTCGACCAGCACCTGTCGTCCGTCACCTGCCCGGCCCCCGGCACCGACGCGCAGCTCGGCGAGGTCGTGGCCGAGTTCGCCGGCCGGCAGCTCGACCGCAGCCGGCCGCTGTGGGAGGTCCTCGTCGTCGAGGGGCTCGAGCGCGGTCGCGCGGCCATCGCCATCAAGGTGCACCACAGCACCGTCGACGGCGTCGGCGCAGCCAACGTGCTCGGCGCGCTCTTCGACCTGGAGCCGGGCGGGCGCAGCGAGCAGCAGATCGCCGACCTGCGGGCGCTGCAGGAGGCGACGCACCAGCCGCACCCGTCCCTGGTCAGCCAGGTCGTGCACACCGCGACCGGCGTGGTCACCCGCCCGCTGGCCGTCGTGAAGCTGCTGCCGACCGCGGCCCGGTCGGTGTCCCGACTGGTCAGCACGCGCCGGCAGGAGTCGAGCGGGGGCGGCGGAGCCGTTCCCTTCGTCGCGCCCCGCGCACCCTTCAACGGGCGCATCTCCCCCCGTCGGGTCGTGGCCTTCGCCGACATCCCCTTGGACGACGTCAAGGCCGTCAAGACCGCTCTCGGCGGCACCTTCAACGACGTCGTCATCGCGCTGTGCGGCGGCGCCTTCCGCAGCTACCTCGCGGCGCGCGACGAGCTCCCCTCGTCCAGCCTCATCGCCGTGTGCCCGGTGTCCGTACGCACCGACTCGACCGCGGGCAACGCCGTCTCGGCGATGTTCACCACCCTCGCCACCGACCAGGAGGACCCGCTCGAGCGCTACGCCGCGGTCCGCCGGGCGAACGACGTCGGCAAGGCCGACCACCAGGCGGTCGGCGGCGACCTGCTCGTGCAGGCGGCGGAGATCGCCCCGCCCAACACCATCAGCTTCCTGGCCCGGATGTACAGCACGATGCGGATGGCCAACCTGCACCCGGTGGTGCACAACGTCATCATCTCGAACATCCCCGGACCGCCCTTCCAGATCTACTTCTGCGGCGCGCCGATCGAGGCGATGTACCCCCTCGGGCCGGTCCTCGAGGGACCGGCGCTGAACGTCACCGTCGTCAGCTACCGCGACCGCGTCGGCTTCGGCTTCATCGGCTGCGCGCACCGCATCCCCGACCTGGCCGACCTCGCCGCAGCGGTACCAGGCGCTCTCGACGAGCTCCTCGGGGCGGCGAAGGCGCGCGCGTGAGCTCGCGCCCGTCCGCGGCCCGACCGGTGCGCGACGTCCCGCGCGCGGTCGTGCAGCTCGGCGGCGCGATCGCGAGGGTTCGCCCGCCGTGGGCGCACGCGGCGTTCCTGCGCAGCGACGTCTTCGCCGGTCGCGGGGTCCCGCACGGGAACGGCGAGCCGGTCGTGCTGCTGCCGGCCGCGGTGGCCGGCGACTGGATCATGCCGGTGCTGTCGGGCTGGCTGCGCCGGATCGGCTACCGCCCCTACCCGTCGACCATCTCCATGCACATCGACTGCTCCGACCGCACCCTCACGCGCGTGCTTCCGCACCTGGACCGGATCGCGCAGGCCGAGGGCCGTCCGCTCATGCTGGTCGGGCACAGCCGCGGCGGGCTGCTCGCCCGTGCCGCGACCGTGACGCGGCCGGAGCTGGTCTCCCGGGTCGTGACGCTGGCCAGCCCGCTGTCCGAGCCGTTCGCGGTCACCAACCTCACCCTCAGCGCCGCCGCCTCGCTGGCCCGCCGCCGCTTCGAGCGCGCCGGGCTCGAGGGCTGCCTGACCACCGCGTGCGCGTGCCCGTTCGGCTCGGCGTTCAACGCTCCCTGGCCGACAGGACCGGACGCGCCGCGGCTGGTGTCGCTGTTCACCCGCACCGACGAGGTCGTCGGCTGGCACGCGTGCCTGACCCGCGACGGCCACAACGTGGAGGTGCGCGGCACGCACACCGGCCTGCTCGCCGCGCGCAACGCCTACGTCGCGCTCGCGTCGGCTCTCGACGGGGCGTACGACCGACCGGGCGTCACGTGGGCGGAGCCCCGCGCCGTGCTGCCCGAGCAGGTCAGGCGACGACGCCGAGGTCGACGACCAGCGCCGTCCCTGTGATCGAGCGGGCGGCGTCGGACGCCAGGTAGGCGATCGCCTCGGCGACCTCGGACGGGTCGATGAGCCCGGGCATCACGCCGTTCAGGCGTGCCATCAGTGCCGGGTCGACGTCGGCAGGCAGGCTGTCGCCGACGGCCAGGATGAGCGGGGTGAGGACCGTCCCTGGGCAGACGCAGTTCGCGCGCACGCCGCGGGAGGCGTACTCGACGGCCACGCCCTTGGTGAGGTTGATGAGCGCGGCCTTCGAGGCGCCGTAGCCGAGCTGGTACGCCTGCCCCTTCAGCCCGGCGATCGACCCGACGTTGACGATGCAGCCGCGGCGCTCGATCAGCGACGGCAGCGCCTCCTGGATCGTGTTGAACGGACCGGTGAGGTTCACGTCGAGCTGCAGCTGCCAGTCGGCCTGCGTCAGGTCCTCGAACCGGCCGAACCGGACGAGTCCCGCGACGTTGGCGAGCACGTCGATGCCGCCGTGCTCGGTGACGACCGCGGCAACCGCCGCGCGGACCGCGTCGCGGTCCGCCACGTCGCAGCGTCGTACGCCCTCGGCGTCCTGCACGTCGAGACCGACGACGGTCGCGCCCTCTTTCGTGAGCAGCGCTGCCGTGGCCGCGCCGATCCCGCTCGCCGCGCCGGTGACCAGCGCGACCTTGCCGTCGAACCTCATGCGCTCCCCTTCGGGGTCAGCCGGAAGACGCGCAGGTCGCGACCGCTCATCTCGACGTAGCGGTCGTAGACCGGCCACACGGCCGTCAGCCGCGGCCAGGCCTCGGCCCGTTCCGCGCCCTCGAGCAGCGTCGCGGTCACGTCGAAGGTTCGCCCCGCGTAGGTGACCTTCGCGGCAGGGTTCTTCAGCAGGTTGCCGGTCCACACCGGGTGCCGCGGCTGGCCGAAGTTGCTGCCGACGACGAGGAAGCTGCCGCCGTCCTCGGGCAGCGTCGCGAGCGGCGTCGTGCGCGGCTCGCCGGTCTTCGCGCCGCGGGCGGTCAGCACCAGGCTGGGCACGAGCAGCGACGAGAGGACGAAGCGCCCACCGGTGACGCGGTTGAGCACGCGGTCCAGCCGCGGCACCACGTGCTTCGCGACCGGCGCGAACGCGTGCGATCCGGCGACCTTCTGCACGATCCGGCCGACGGGTCCGTTGACGTCCACGAGCGACACCGTACGGCTCAGCGGATCATGCGTCGGAGGGCGGCGTCGACCAGTCGCGGCGGGAGGACCGCCGCCACCTTGAGCGCCGCCATGTTGTTGATCTCGTAGTGCGGCCGCCGGCGCGGGTCGGTCGCGGCGCGGCGCACGACCTCGGCGACCTCCTGCGGCGTCGACACCTTGGTGGGCTTGCGCTTCTCGAGGCTGCGGACGAAGCCGGCGAACGGACCGGCCAGCCGGCCGTTCGGCACCGGGTTCTCGATGCGGTCCATGGCGTGGAAGAGCTCGGTCGCGATCGCGCCCGGCCGCACCGTCGCCACGTGCACTCCGAGCAGCGCCAGCTCGCGGCGGAGCACGTCGCTGATGCCCTCCAGCGTGAGCTTCGTGGTCTGGTAGATCTGGAACGGCGTGCGCAGCCGGTAGGACTCGCTGGTCACGTTGACGACCCGGCCGCGGCTCGCGACCAGCAGGTCGAGGCAGGCGTGCACCACGCGCAGCGCCCCGAAGGCGTTGACCTCGAAGTGCCTGAGCACGACGTCGGGCTCCATCTCGACGGTCGGGAAGTACGCGATGACGCCCGCGTTGTTGACCACCACGTCGAGCCGGCCCAGGTCGCCGGTGATCCGGCGCACGACACCGGCGATCGCGGCCGCGTCGGTCACGTCGAGCGCGGCGGTGACGAAGGTCCCGTCGACGTCGGCGAGCAGCGCCGCGTCCCGGTCCGTCGCGACGACGCGATAGCCGTCGGCGGCGAACCGCTCGCACACGGCACGTCCCAGACCACGTCCTGCGCCGGTCACCAGGACCACGGGTTGCTCGCTCATGACGTCAACCTACGGAGGGCTAGCCTTCGGCCATGTCCGCGGTGCCGATCGACCTGTCGCTCTCCCGCAAGCCCGCGGTCTTCGAGCCGGCCCCGCTCGGGCCGCTGACGCTGCGGAACCGCATCGTGAAGGCGGCGACCTTCGAGGGCCGCACGCCGAAGGGCCAGGTCACCGACGACCTCGTCGCGTTCCACGCCGAGGTCGCGCGCGGCGGCGTCGGCATGACCACGGTCGCCTACTCCGCGGTGGCTCCCGGGGGGCGGGTGCACCGGCACTGCGCGGTGCTCGACTCGGCGACGGTCTCGGACTTCCGGCGGCTCACCGACGCGGTGCACGCGGAGGGCGCCCACGTCAGCGCGCAGATCGGGCACGCCGGGCTCGTCGCGGACACGCTCTCCAACAAGACCGCGACGCTGGCGCCCTCCACGCGGATCAGCCTGCCGGCGAAGGGGCTCGTGAAGGGCGCCACGGAGGCCCAGCTGGAGCAGGTCGCCGAGCAGTTCGCGGTGACCGCGCGCAGCGCGCGGGAGGCGGGCTTCGACGCGATCGAGGTGCACCTCGGGCACAACTACCTGCTCAGCTCGTTCCTCTCGCCCAACCTGAACAAGCGCACCGACCGCTACGGCGGCTCGCTGGAGAACCGCGCGCGCTTCCCGCGGGAGGTCGTGCGCCGGGTGCGCGAGGCGGCAGGACCCGGGCTCGCCGTGACGGCGAAGCTGAACATGGTCGACGGGGTGCCGCAGGGGCTCTGGCTCGACGAGAGCCTGCAGGTCGCGCGCTGGCTGCAGGACGACGGCCACCTGGACGCGCTGCAGCTGACCGGCGGGAGCTCGCTGCTGAACGGGATGTACTTCTTCCGCGGCGAGGTCCCGATGAAGGAGTTCGTCGCGAGCCAGTCGAAGGTCGTGGGCCTCGGCCTGAAGTTCTACGGGCCGAGGATCTTCCCGACCTATCCCTTCACGGAGGGCTTCTTCCTGGAGGAGGCGCGGCAGTTCCGCGACGCCCTCGACATCCCGCTCATCCTGCTCGGCGGCATCAACCGGCTCGACACCATGGAGCGCGCGGTCGGCGAGGAGGGCTTCGCGCTCGTCGCCATGGCCCGTGCGCTGCTCCGCGACCCGATGCTCCCGAAGAAGCTCGAGGCGGGCGCCACGCGCGAAGGCCTGTGCGTGCACTGCAACAAGTGCATGCCGACCATCTACACCGGCACGCGGTGCGTGCTGCGCGAGCCGGCCGAGCGGGCGGCCGGCGTCCCCAGCCTCGAGCCGGTCTGACCGTGCGCGTCGCGGTCACCGGCGGGACCGGCTTCCTCGGCGCGCACAGCGTCGCCGCGCTCGTAGCTGCCGGCCATGACGTGCGGCTGCTGGCCCGCGGCTCGATCGACGCGATCACGGCGCTCGGCGTGGGCGAGACGCGGCTGGAGGTCATGCGCGGCGACGTCACGGACCCGGCCGCCGTCGACCGGCTGCTCGACCGCGCGGACGCGGTGCTGCACGCCGCCGGGGTCGTCGGGCTCGACGAGCGCGACGCCGACCGGATGACCGCGGTCAACGTCGACGCGACGCGGCTGGTCCTGCAGGGCGCCGTCGAGCGGGGGCTCGACCCGGTGGTGCACGTGTCGAGCTACAGCGCGCTCTTCCCCTGCGCCGACCCGGTGATGACGCCGGACAGCGCGACGGTCGAGGGACGCAGCGCCTACGGCCGGACAAAGGCCGCCGGTGACAGGATCGCCCGGGCGCTGCAGGCCGACGGCGCGCCCGTGGTCATCACCTACCCGTCGACGGTCCTCGGCCCGCCCGCCGGCGACCGGCGGGGGCTCGCCGCGATCGGCTGGGACCCGCTGCTGCGCTTCGGCGCCTCGATCACCTTCGACGGCGGGATGGTGATGGTCGACGTGCGCGACATCGCCGCCGTCCACGTCGCCCTCATGGAGCCGGGGCGCGGACCGCGCCGCTACCTCTGCACCGGCCGGATGGCCGCGTTCGACGAGGTCCTCGACCTGCTGCAGGACGCGTCCGGCAAGCGGATCCGGAGGGTGCGCATACCGAAGCGGCTACTGCTCGGGATCGGCCGCGCCTCCGACCGGGTCAGCAAGGTGGTCCCCGTCGCGCCGCTGCTCAGCTACGAGGCGGCGTGGCTGCTCACCAGCCCCGCCCGCACCGACGACAGCCGCACCCACGACGAGCTCGGCGTGCCGTGGCGGCCGCTCGAGGAGACGATCCGGGCGGCGATCGGCACCTGACGGGGCGCCGTGTCCGTGCTAGAACGTGTTCTACACCGGGGAGGTCCTGTGCAGTTCACGGTCGCGGTCGCCATGACCGATCCCACGCACCACACCGCGCTCGCGCGCACCGCGGAGGAGCTCGGCTACGCGCAGGTCGCGGTGCCGGACAGCTCCTTCTGGTCCGAGCAGGTGTCGGACGCCTACCCGTACACCGCCGACGGTGGGCGGATGTGGAACGAGGACACCCCCTTCGCCGAGCCGTTCATGGCCGTGGCGGCGATGGCGGCGGTGACCGAGCGGATCCGCTTCTGCACCCACGTGATCAAGGTCGGCGTCCGCAACCCGCTGCTGCTCGCGAAGCAGGTCTCCACCGCGGCCGTGCTGTCCGGCAACCGCTTCACCTTCGGGGCCGGCGTCGGCTGGCTGAAGGAGGAGTTCGAGTGGTGCGGCCAGACCTACGACGGACGCGGCAAGCGCGTGGACGAGTCCCTCGACGCGGTGCTGCAGGTGCTGAGCGGTGAGTGGACGTCGTACGACGGTGAGCACGTGCGGTTCGGCCGGCTGAAGATGCCGCCGGCGCCGACCGAGCGGGTGCCCGTCTACATCGGTGGCCACACCCCGGTCGCGCTGCGCCGAACCGCGCGCTTCGGCGACGGCTGGACCAGCGCGATGATCGGCATCGACGACTTCCGCGCCGTGCACGGCGAGCTGACCGGGATGCTGTCGGCGGCGGGGCGACCGACGGAGGGCTTCGCCTTCCAGGTCGCCTCCTCGGACCGCTACGGCCTCGACGGCTACAAGGAGCTCGAGGCCGCAGGCGCGACCGACATCGTGACGGTGCCGTGGGTGTTCTACGGCGTGCCCATGGACGGCGAGCTGGAGGCCAAGCAGGACGGCCTGCGCCAGTTCGCCGCGGACGTCCTGGAGAAGTGGTGACGGTCGAGGAGCACCCGGCGAGGGCGGCGTCGAAGCGGTCGATGGCGGCCGTCGGAGCGCGTGACCGCGCCGGCTGGCTCGCGCTCTGGCACGAGGACGGCTGCGTGGAGGACCCGGTCGGCGTCTCGTGGCTGGACCCGACCGGCGAGGGGCATCGCGGCAAGGAGGCGATCGGCCGCTTCTTCGACACCACGATCGCAACCCTCGAGGGGATCCGCTTCGACATCACCGACAGCTTCGCGGCGGGCAGCGAGGTCGCGAACGTCGGCACGATCCACCTGACGCTGCCCGGTGGCACGACCGGCCGCTGCGAGGGCGTCTTCGTGTACAAGGTCGACGAGCAGGGGCTGCTGGTGTCGCTTCGCGCCTTCTGGGAGAACGACCGGCTGAACGCGACGTTCTCCACCGCATGAGCGACCTCGACGACCTCGCCCGCGCCTTCGCCCAGCTCGCGAGCGACGCGGGGCGGCTGGTGATGGAGGTCTACGCGACCGACTTCGAGGTGCGCACCAAGGGCGACCTCTCGCCGGTGTCCGAGGCCGACGAGCGCGCCGAGGCGCTGCTGGTGCCAGGAGTGCAGGCTCTGCTGCCGGGCGTGACCGTCGTCGCCGAGGAGGCCGTCAGCCGGGGCGAGCTGCCTCGCGTGGACGGTGACTTCGTCCTCATCGACCCGGTCGACGGGACGCGCGAGTTCGTCTCGCGCAACGGCGACTTCACCGTCAACGTCGCCCTGGTGCGCGATGGGGTGCCGGTGGCGGGCGTCGTCTACGCCCCGGCGAAGCAGCGGCTGTTCGTCGGCGGGACGACCGCGTCGACGGGCGCGCTCGTGGCCGGCGAGCCGGTGGGTGAGCTGTCGCCGATGACCACTCGGCCGTACCCGACGGCAGGTCTGGTCGCGGTCGCCAGCCGGTCGCACCTGGACGAGCGGACCGCGGCGTTCCTCGACCGGCTGCAGCCTGCGGACCGGCGCAGCGCCGGCTCTTCGCTGAAGTTCTGCCTGGTGGCGGCGGGCGAGGCCGACGTCTACCCGCGGTTCGGCCCGACGATGGAGTGGGACACCGCCGCGGGTGACGCTGTGCTGCGCGCCGCCGGCGGCACCGTGGTCGACGAGGACGGCGCCGTCTTCCGCTACGGCAAGGTCGAGAGCGGGCTGCGCAACGGCCCGTTCGTCTGCTGGGGACAGGAGCCGTTGCTGTGACGGACGCGTACGAGGGCTTCGGCGGGCGCGCCGGGCGCACCTTCGCCGGGTCCGATCCGTGGTGGCCCGAGCGGCCGCAGCCTGAGGGAGCGCCCAACGTCGTCATCGTGCTCGCCGACGACCTGGGCTTCGCCGACCTCGGCTGCTACGGATCGGAGATCGACACCCCGAACCTCGACGCACTGGCGGCGAGGGGCCTGCGCTACACCGACTTCCACTCCACCCCGATGTGCAGCCCCACCCGCGCTGCGCTGCTGACCGGGCGCAACTCCCACTCCGTCGGCATCGGCCACGTCGCGCACTCCGACCCCGGCTTCCCGGGCTACGCCATGGAGCTCTCCGACGACTGCGTCACGGCTGCGGAGGTGCTGCGCGAGGCGGGCTGGGCGACGCTCATGGTCGGCAAGTGGCACCTCGCCAAGGACTCCGACTGCTCCGACGCCGGGCCGCGGCACTCCTGGCCGTGCCAGCGCGGCTTCGAGCGCTTCTACGGCTTCCTCGACGGCTTCACCAACCTGCACCACCCGCACCGCCTCGTCCGCGACAACACCGCGGTCGACGTCGACGCCTACCCCGACGGCTACTACTTCACCGACGACATCACCGACGAGGCGATCGCGATGGTGAAGGGGGTCAAGGCCTCCGACCCCACCAAGCCGTTCTTCCTCTACTTCGCCCACGGCGCGGTGCACGCGCCGCTGCACGCGAAGGCCGAGGACATCGCGAAGTACGAGGGCCGCTACGCGATGGGCTGGGACGTCCTGCGTCAGCAGCGGTTCGAGCGGATGCTCGAGCTCGGGATCCTGCCGCGGGACACGGTGCTGCCACCGCGCAACTCCGAGGCCGGCGACGACGTCGTCGCCTGGGACGACCTGCCGGCCGAGCAGCAGCAGCTGTTCGCGAAGTACATGGCCGTCTACGCGGCGATGGTCGACAACGTCGATCAGCAGTTCGGCCGGCTCTGCGCTGCGCTGGAGGAGCTGGGCGAGCTCGACAACACCTACTTCCTGTTCACCTCCGACAACGGCGCGTCCCGCGAGGGCGAGGCCGAGGGCACGACGGCCTACTACTCCCACCTGCTGGGCAGCATCGACCCGGCAGCCGATCTCGCTCGGATCGACGAGGTCGGCGGGCCGACCACGACACCGCACTACCCGCGCGGCTGGGCGATGGCCTCGGGCACGCCGTTCCGGCTCTACAAGATCAACACCCACGCGGGCGGGCACTCGGTGCCGATGCTGATGGCCGGCCCCGGGCTGGAGCAGCACGCCGGCGGGCTGCGCCGGCAGTGGACGCACGTCACCGACGTGCTGCCGACGCTGCTCGACCTGCTCGGGCTGGAGCTGCCCTCGCAGCGCCAGGGCACGCCGGTCGCCGCGCTCGCGGGCACGAGCTTCGCGCACACCCTGCGCGACCCGGAGGCTCCGTCCGAGCACCGGGAGCAGGTCTTCGAGATGACCGGCCACCGCGGGCTCTACCGCGACGGCTGGGAGGTCGTGACGCGACACCGGCCGCTGACGCCGATCGACGACGCCGAGTGGGAGCTCTACGACCTCACCACCGACCGCACCGAGACGCGGAACCTCGCGGCCGACGAGCCGGAGCGCGTGGCCGAGCTGGCGGCCGCCTGGGACGCCGCTGCGCGGGCGAACCAGGTCTTCCCCCTCGACGAGGGCAGCGGGCTGAAGTACCTTCGCCGGCCGCCGCGCACCGAGGTGCTCGACCGCCCCGTGACGCTGCTGCCCGGGACGCCGCAGCTCGAGCGCTGGCGGTCGCAGCGGCTGATCTGGTACCGGTCGTTCAGCATCGACGTCGACCTGTCGTACGCCGCCGGCGACGCAGGCATCCTCGTCGCACACGGCGACCAGGGCGGTGGCTACGCGCTCTACGTGGACGGCGGGTCGTACCGTCTGGTCTTCAACGACGGTCGCGGCCGCATGCACTCCCTCGACGGTGGACCGGTACCGGTCGGGGAGGTGCGGCTGACCGCGGCGTTCGACGCCGTCGGCGGCGGGACGTGGACCGCGCGGCTGTCGCTGGACGGGGCCGAGAGGTCCGCGCTGAAGGGGCTGCCGCTGCTCTTCCCGATGGCGCCGTTCGAGGGCATCAGCGTCGGGACGGACCGCAAGTCGCCGGTGTCGTGGGCGCTGTGGGAGGAGCACGGCTGCTTCCCGTTCTCGGGTGCGCTGCGGTCGGTGACCTACACGCCGGGGGAGCCCGCGCCGGACTCCCCGGTCCGGATGCTGGACCTGCTGCAGGAGATGGGCGCGCGCTTCGAGTGACGCCGGACCTGGTCGAGATCCCCGCCGGCACCAGCGTTCTCGGGTCGGACGTGCACTACCCAGAGGAGCGACCGGCGCGGGAGGTGGCGGTCGAGCCGTTCGCGCTGGCCCGCACGCCGTGCACGGTCGGCGAGTTCGCGACGTTCGTGCGGGACACCGGATACCTCACCCGAGCCGAGCGGGACCTCGACGGCTCGGCGGTCTTCACACCGCCGAAGCACCCGGTCGACCTGCGCGACCCGAACCAGTGGTGGTCGTGGGTGGACGGCGCGTCCTGGCAGGCACCGACCGGACCCGGGTCGGTCGCTCTTGACGACCACCCCGTCACGCACGTCGTGCTCGAGGACGCGCTCGCCTACAGCGCCTGGGCCGGGCTGCGGCTGCCGACGGAGGCGGAGTGGGAGCACGCCGCGCGCGGCGGGCTGGAGGGCGCGGCCTACGCCTGGGGCGACGAGCGCGGCGACATCCCTGCCGTCGTCTTCCGGGGCGAGTTCCCCTGGCTCAGTGCCGGTCCTGCGACGACGGCGCCCGTCGGCACGCACCCGCCGAACGGCTACGGGCTGCTCGACGTGACCGGAAACGTCTGGGAGCTGGTCGACACGGCGTGGACGGCGAACCACGTCGGCACCCCGTGCTGCGCGCCGAGCGGCACCGAGGCGGCCGTGGTGGCCAAGGGCGGCAGCTTCCTGTGCAGCGACGACTACTGCTCGCGCTACCGGCCGGCGGCGCGCATCCCGATCGCCCTGGACTCCCCCACCGCCCACGTCGGCTTCCGCTGCGCAGCACCCTCGCGGGGTTGACCGTCCTCTGGTAGAACGTGTTCTACATCTGGGAGGTGGCATGAGCGACGTCGACGACGCCGTCCTGACCGGCAGCGCCTGGCGCGAGTTCTGCTCGGCGCTGGAGAAGGCCGGCGAGGTGGTGCTCCGCGAGAGCGCTCCCGCCACCCCGCTGGACCGCGCCGAGGGCTACCGCTACCTCACCCGCCTGCTGCGCAACGCGCTCTACGCGACGATCGAGAACAGCGACGCCGACCGGCCGCGGATGCAGGGCCTGGACCTCGTCAAGATCGGCGCCGACAACCCGGACAACGTCTACCACTCGGCGCCGGTCAGCGGCCGGAACACCTACCGGATCAGGGGAACCCGCGGCTCCATCGCGTACGCCTCCTTCGGCTCCAAGGCGAACCGCTACGCCAAGGACGGCACCATGGCGAGCACCGGCGAGCTGCGCAACGACGACCTCGTCGTCGGATCGGACGGCGCCGTCGAGGTGCTCGTCAGCGCGACGCCGCAGGAGGGGAACTGGCTGCCGCTCGCCGAGGACAGCACGATGATCGTGCTGCGCCAGTCCTACCTCGACCGCGACACCGAGGTGCCGGGCGACTACACGATCGAGAACCTCGCCGACGTGCCGCCGGCCGGGCCGCTCGAGCCCAAGCACCTGGTGCGGTCGCTGCAGCGCGCCGCCATGAGCGTGCACGGCACGGCGGCGACGTTCGCGGCGTGGACCGAGCTCTTCATGACCCGGCCGAACGAGCTTCCGGACTGGGGCCAGGAGATGTTCCAGCGCGCCGGCGGCGATCCCGAGATCTTCTACCTGCACGGCTACTGGTCGCTCGAGCCGGGCCAGGCGTGGGTGATCGAGACCGCCGTGCCCGACTGCCCGTACTGGAACTTCCAGCTCGACAACTGGTGGATGGAGTCCATGGACTGGGACCGGCGGATCACCGTGAACAAGCACACCGCGACGCTCGAGGACGACGGCCGGCTGGTGCTCGTGGTCGCCGCCGAGGATCCCGGCTGGGGCAACTGGATCGACACCACCGGGCACAGCAGCGGCACCGCGCTGCTGCGCTGGGTCGGCGCGAGCGAGCACCCGCTGCCGACCTGCCGCGTCGTCGAGCTCTCGGGGAGTCGCTCATGACCATCACCGTGGACGACCTGGTCGGCGCCGCGCGCGCGAAGGCGGGTCGGGACGACTTCGGCGACGAGTGGTTCCGCGAGCCGCTCGGGGTGCTGGTCGACTCGATCAACGACGAGGCGCAGCTGTCGGAGATGGGTCTCGACATGACCCGGCGCCGGCTGACCGCGCTGCTCGTCGACCGGCTGCGGCTGCGCGCCTTCCAGGAGGAGCACCCGGAGGTCAAGGACGTCGAGGTCGTCGTCGCCGCCGAGATCTGCGGCCTGCCGCGTACCGGCTCGACGCTGCTGCACCGGCTGCTCGCCGCGTCGCCGCAGCTGACCTCGACCGCGTCGTGGGAGTGCAGCTACCCGCTGCCGTTCCCCGGCGAGGGGCCCGACGCCGCCGAGCGCAAGGCGCGCGCGAAAGCGCGGATGGAGATGTTCCTCCAGCTCTCCCCCGACTTCGGCGACCTGCACACCGTCACCTGGGACGGTCCGGAGGAGGACGTGATCCTCGTTGACCGCTCCTTCGTGTCGATGAGCTACGACTCCTTCTACTGGGTGCCGAGCTACGGGATCTGGCTGCGCTCCTACGACCAGAGCAGGGCGTACGGCGAGCTGCGCGAGTGGCTGCAGGTCCTGCAGTGGCAGGACAAGACCCGCGAGGGCAAGAAGTGGGTGCTCAAGTCACCTCACCACCTCACCGCCGCGGGCACGGTCCTCGACGCGTTCCCCGAGTGCAGGATCGTGATGACGCACCGGTCGCCGGTGCAGGCCGTCCCGTCGTACGCCTCGATGGTCTCGACGATGACCGCGCAGTACAGCGACAAGGCCGACCCGGTGCTCATCGGGCAGTACTGGCAGGACCGGTTCCGCGAGACGCTGGTCGAGCGCTTCCCGGCGGTGCGCGAGTCGCGACCGGACCGCTTCGTCGACGTGCACTTCAAGGCGATGCTCACCCAGCCGCTGGTCGAGGCACGTCGGGTGCTCGGCGAGCTGGGGCTGACTCCCCTCCCCGCCGACGATGCGGCGTTCGAGGCCTACCTCGAGCAGAACAAGGCCGAGCGGCACGGCTCGCACAGCTACACCGCCGAGAGCTTCGGGCTCTCGGACGACTCGCTCGCGCGCGACTTCGCGCCCTACGTGGAGGCCTACCTGTGATCCTCACCGACGACGTCGTCATCATCACCGGCGTGGGGCCGGGACTCGGCGCCAAGCTCGCGCAGCGCGCCGTCGCCGAGGGCGCGAAGGTCGTGATGGCCGCGCGGTCGACCGGTGTCACCGAGCAGATCGAGAAGGAGACCGACGGCGCCGCGGTCGCCGTGCAGTGCGACGTGCGCAAGGAGGAGGACTGCCAGCGCGTCGTGGACACGGCGGTCGAGCGCTTCGGCAAGGTGACCGGACTGGTCAACAGCGCGTACGCCCACCCCGGCTTCCACGACCTGCTCGACACCCCCGAGAAGGGGCTGCGCCGGTCGATGGACGTCATCCTGCACGGATCGCTGAACATGACCCGTCTCGCGGTGCCGCACATGACCACCGCCGGTGGTGGCGCGATCGTCAACGTCGGCACGATGACGACCCGCAAGCCGATGCAGGGCGAGGGCGGCTACGCCGTGGCCAAGGCCGCGATGACGGCCGCGACGCAGTTCCTGGCGCTCGAGCTCGGGCCGAAGGGGATCCGCTGCAACCAGGCCATCATGGGCTGGCTCGACGGTCCCGGCGTGCGCTTCTACCTGACGATGACCGCTGAGCAGAAGGGCATCTCGGAGCAGGACGTCTACGACGACATCGCCTCGCGCAACCCGCTCGGCCGGATCCCGACCGACGACGCGTGCGCCGGCGCGATCCTGTTCCTGCTGTCGTCCTACGCCTCCGAGGTCACCGGCGCGGTGCTCGACGTCAACGGCGGGGAGTACATGCCGGCGTGAGTCACCTCATCGAGTCGGTGACCGTCGAGATCGACGCGCCGCAGTCGCTGGTGTGGGACGTGCTGGTGGACTACGCGCGCTACCCGGAGTGGAACCCGTACACCGTGCGCGTCGACACGAAGTTGACGGTCGGTGCCGACGTCGTGCTGCACCTGCCGGATCCCGCGCAGCCGGGCTCGACCTTCACGACCACCGAGGTCATGCGCGTCATCGACGCCCCGCACCACCTGCAGTACGACACCGCCGACAACCTGCCGGGCATCTTCGCCGTGCGGGACCAGTGGGTGGAGGACCTCGGCGACGGCCGCTCGTCGTACCGCACCACCGACGTCTTCTCCGGCGAGTACGCGCAGGTGGCGTTCGACCTGCAGGGGCAGTGGGTGAAGGACGGGTTCGACGCGGTGGCCTACGCGCTCAAGGCGCGGGCGGAGGAGCTGCTCCGGAGCTGAGCGACGACCGCCGGATCCACAACATCGCCAGCCCGGCGTTGAGAGCCGCCAGGACCACCGGTGGGAGCACGAAGTCCCAGGGGAAGCGACCCGGCGGCTCGATGTCGGACGTGAGAGGCGTGTACGAGAACCAGCCGTAGGAGTTCGCGTCGTCGAAGACCACGCTGCCCTGTGCCTGCTCGACCTCGCGGACGAGCACGAGGACGAGGAGGACGGCGACGGCGTTCAGCACTCCGAGGCACGCGGCCGCGATGACGTAGCGCTTCACACGCGGAACCTATCCGCAGAGCGCGGTCAGCACCCGGCCTCCGCCTCCACGACCACCCCGTCCCTGACCAGGACGGTGATGCGTCCAGGCCGCAGGTCCCCGCTGAAGATCTGTCGATCGGCGTCGACGTCGCGGAACGGGAAGCCCGCGGCCCTCACCCGGCGCACTGCTTCGTCAGTGCTGAGTCCGACCAGGTCGTTGTCGTCCAGGAACTCGCTCGCTTCGCGCACACGGGCGTCGTCCTCCGGCGTCGTCATGGCTTGGAGTATGCGCCCCAGAATCTTCTACCCACAGCGCTTCCCGACCACCGAAAATGTCAGACCCCCTCCCTATCGTCCTCGTCATGGCAGCCGGTCAGGGAGCACTCGCGTCGACAGAGGCGCTTGCGCGCATGCGCGCCGTCGAGCTGCGCCTGGTGTGCGACGAGCTCGACCGCGGAGCGCTCCACGTCCGGACGCTGCGCGACGCCTTGCAGCTCAACGCGCTCCTGACGGCCGACGGCATGGAGCTGGCCGCCGTGTCAGAGCTCGCGCTGTGCCTGTCGGCGTCCGAGGCGCGTGCCGCCAAGCTGCTGACGGAGGCGCTGGGTCTCGCCGAGCTGCCCGGCGCGCTCGAGGCGGTGGAGGCGGGCCTGCTGACCGTCGAGCAGTCCGGCACCGTCGTGTCGCAGCTGTCGGTCCTGGGCCTCCCCGGTCGGGTCGCCGTGTGGCAGCGCCTGAAGGACCGGCTCATCGCCGACGACGACGCCGGCATCGTCACGCCGCCGGCGCGCCTGGCGGAGCGACTCCGCAAGTGGGTCATCGACCACGACAAGAAGGCGGCCGAGGAGCGGCGGCGGAAGGCCGAGAGCGAACGACGCGTGGAGTACCGGAGACGGGACGACGGGCTCGGGAACCTCTTCGCGTTCGGCTTCCGCGGGCCAGTGCTGCAGGCCATCCTGCAGCGGGTGGACAAGCTGTCCGCGCCGTTCGGGTCCGAAGACGAGCGGACTGCCGACCAGCGCCGCTTCGATGCTCTGTCCGACCTGCTGTTCGGACGGATCGGGACCTGCACCGGCGATGCCGCGACCTGCGGCTGCCGCCCGGGTGAGGGTGCCCCGTGCGGCGCCGACATGCCGGTGCTCGTGCCGATCGGCGCAGCGCAGCGCACCACCGACGAGGTCGCCGAGCTGGTCGGACACGGCCCGATCGAGCCCGACCTGCTTGAGCAGCTGCTGCTCGCAGCCCCGGTGCTGCGCGCGGTGTTCGTCGACGAGAACGGTGTACCCGTCGCCACCAGCGACATCACCATCCGGCCGGAGCGCGGAGACCCGGAGTCGGTCCGGCAGGCGCTGCTCACGCTGAGCCAGCTGACACCGACGCACTGGTTCCCCCGACATCCGGACGACCACGACGCGCCTGCTCCCGAGGTCGAACCACAACGCAGCCGCGGCGGGTCCTTGAGGCGACCTCAGCTCGCCGACCCTCGCGGCACCGGCACGGCGCATCCGCCCGACACACCAGGCGCCTACAAGGTGCCCCGACGACTTCGTCGATTCCTGACCACCCGCGCACCGCTGTGCGAGTTCCCCGGCTGCGGCGTGCGCGCGATGCGCTGCGACATCGACCATGACCGCGCTCACCCCGACGGCGCGACCTGCGCCTGCAACCTGGGTCCGCTCTGCCGACGGCACCACCAGGTCAAGCAACTGCTGTGGACCAAGCTGCGCACCGGTGGCGGCGTCGTCTGGACGAGCGCCATCGGCCGGAGCCAGCTCAGCCCGGCGCAGCACGAAGCGCCGGCGACGCCGACCCGGCCGCCCCCGCCGCTCCCGACTCCGCACCCCTTCGACGTGCTGAGTCCGTGGGAGGTGGAGGAGGAGCTCTGGTGGCTCGAGCTGCTCCCAGACGACCCCGACGCCTTCGAGCTTCGCGCGCTCGACGTCGAGCACCCGGACGACGTGGACCCGGACAGGGGCGCGCGGTGGGCCGACACCAGCTGGGGCCGCGACCTGCACGACCCCTACCTCTGGGGCGAGCCGGCGGTCTGAGGTGAGGCAGGACAAGCCCCCGCCCGCGCCGAATCCCCCCGCATGCGCCTGTCCCGTGTCCTCGTCCTCAGCCTGAGCGCCCTCCTGATCGGCGGAGTCGTCACACCGACCGGGGCGGAGCCGAAGAGCGGCGTGCCGAACCCCACCGTGACCGGTCCCATCCCGAGCACGCAGGGCAGCTACGGCCGTCCGCAGACGGACTCAGCCTTCGACCTGCGGCCGTACGGCTTCGTGGAGGAGGAGTACTTCGTCTCCGGGACCGCGAAGACGTACACCGCCACGCCCACCACCGCCGACTACACGACGCGGATGCTCGTCCGCCGCCCGGCCGATCCCAAGGACTTCAACGGCACGGTCATCGTCGAGTGGAACAACGTCACGGCGCAGCACGACCAGTCACCGGACTACTTCTGGTCCTACCCGATGGTGCTGCGCGAGGGGTTTGCCTACGTCGTCGTCAGCGCGCAGGCCGCCGGCATCTGCTGTGCGCCGCCGCTGGCGCTGCAGGTCATCGACAACGGCCGCTACAAGGACCTGAGCCACCCCGGTGACGACTACAGCTTCGACATGTTCAGCCAGGTCGTGCAGTCGCTGCGCGCGCCGCAGGGCGTCGACCCGATGGGCGGTCTCAAGGTCAGGCGGGCGCTGGCGTCGGGGCACTCCCAGTCCGCGAGCCGGCTGCACAGCTACGTCACGACCGTCCAGGCCGACGCCGGTGTCCTCGACGGCTTCTTCATCGACGGCGGTGGCGCGCAGACCTTCCCGGCCGAGCCGCTGGCCCCGGTCATCCACGTCCGTGAGCAGGGCTGGCAGCCCTCGCCCGTGACCCCGAACGTCGACCGCAACTACCGGCTCTGGGAGGTCGCCGGCGCGACCCACGCCGACTACTGGGTCCTCCGCCAGCAGTTCGACAACCCCGAGCGCCTCGTGCCGCAGCAGCCGCAGTTCGGACCGGGATGGCGCGAGCAGGAGGAGGACATCAGCGGCAACTACGGGTACGACGTGGAGCCCCGGCAGACGACCTGCCCGGTGGGCGGCGGCATGTTCCCCAAGCGCTACGCGGTGAGCGCCGGCCTCAAGCGGCTCGACGAGTGGGTCCGCAACGGCACTCCGGCCCCCCGCGTCCCGCGCCTCGAGTTCGACGCCAACGGCCGGGTCGCCCTCGACGAGCACGGCAACGGCAAGGGCGGTCTGCGGCTGCCCCCGATCGACGTCCCGGTCGCGTCCTACGTCGCCGGCGCCTGCCAGCTCTTCGGCGTCACGATCCCGCTCCCGCCGACCACGCTGATGGAGCTCTACCCGACGCACGAGGTCTACGTCACGAAGATGCAGGCCGCGACCGACAAGGCCGTCGCGGCAGGCATCCTGCTGCCCGAGGACGCGGCCGACCTGATGGCCCGCGCGGAGCGGTCGTCCATTCCGAGCCAGGGCGTCCGCTCGCCGCTGCCGACGCACCTGGTGCCCGAGCCGGTGTAGCCCGGCAGGAGTCGCATGCCGGGTGTCGAAGTCCCCCGCATACGCCGCCTCGCCCTCGCCGCCACCGCTGTCTGCCTGCTGGCTGCTGCGGCTCCCTCGGGCGCTGCGCCCGCTGTCACCCCGCCCGAGCCGGGTCCGGGCTACGTGAAGACGTCCAACGTCACGCACGTCGCGACGCTCCCGCTCGACACGGACTCCATCGGCGGCCGGGTGCTGGGCAAGGACTTCTTCCTGCGCACCGGCAAGGGCATCACGATCTACGACACGTCCAACCCGGACCTGCCGGTGCCCAAGGGGTTCGTCGCGGTCCCGCAGACGCCGAACCAGGAGCGGGAGGACGTCGACACCAACGGCGAGATCCTCGTGACCGGCCAGTCCTACACCGGGCTGCTGCACGTCGTCGACATCCGCAACCGCACCGCACCCACGATCATGGCAACGCTCAACGGCGCGGGTGACCACACGAACACCTGCGTGCTGCGATGCAGCTTCGTCTACGGCAGCGAGGGCACCGTCACCGATCTGCGTGATCCGGCGACGCCGAAGCTCGCTGCCGTCAACTGGCTGCGTGAGCTGGACGTCCGCGGGTCGCACGACCTCACCGAGGTCAAGCCCGGCCTGCTCGTGGCGGCCTCGAACCCGGTGACCTACATCGACGCGCGCAACCCCCTGGCGCCCAGGCTGCTGGCCCGCGGACCGCTGCCGGACGACCGCTACACCCACGGCATGGCCTGGCCGCGCGGCGGACAGGACCGGTTCGTCCTCGGCGGCAGCGAGTCCGGCTACGGCTGCCTGACTCCTGAGGACGGCACCTTCTTCGTGCACGACACGAGGCGTACGAAGAAGGACGACGAGGGCGTGCCCACCTGGACCCGCACCGGCGACTACACCATCTCCGCCGGCCTGCCGACCGAGGGCAAGGCGCCGACCTCCGAGCTGTGCGGCCACTGGTTCGACCCGCACCCGTCGTTCAAGGACGGTGGGCTGGTGGCCATGGCCTGGTACGGCTTCGGCGTCCGCTTCCTCGAGGTGACCAAGAAGGGAGCCGTCGAGGAGAGAGGCTTCTGGCAGCCCCTGCCGGGCCAGTCGAGCGCCGTCTACTGGGTCAGCCCCGACACCGTCTGGGTCACCGACTACACCGGACGCGGCATCGACGTGCTGCGCTTCGACGCCGGAAAGCCGGCGCAGCGCGACCAGCGCCATCCGGGTGTCTTCCGTCCCGCGCAGGCCGACGACGAGGCACGCGCCCGGCTGGCCGGTCGCGGACCGGAGCACGCCGCGGCGCACCACACGGAGGAGGGCTCGCTGAGCGAGCTCGCCAGCCGCTGGGTCTGCCAGCCCTAGGGGCGCTCGAGGTTGTGGAAGAACGCCTTCTGCTGCACCCTCGCCGCGAACCGCCAGCCCGTGGAGGTGCGCACGAGAGCGTCGTCGTACCAGAGCCCGACGAAGAAGACGTGCTCGTCGTCAGCGACCATCGGGTTGAAGCAGATGCTCCGCGACGTCGCCCGGTCGCCGTCGACAACGATCGTCGGCAGCCCCATGACGTGCTGCGTCGCGGCGAAGCCGGTCAGCACCTTCGCGTTGAACTCCTGGTGCTCCGCGACGCTGCCGCAGATGCCGCCGGTCGCGGCGAAGTCGAGCACCGCATCGGCCGTGAACAGGTCGTCCATCTCCGCCCACGCGCCCCGGTCGACCACGGTGCTGTAGCGGGCGAGCAGGTCGAGGATCTCGACCCGGTCGGCGACCTCCTGCGGCGTCACGGCGACGTCGCCGACAGCCGGCGTACGACGGTCTCGACCATCGGCGCCACCTGGATGGTGCCGTAGTCGATGAAGTGCGAGGTCTCCTCGACGACCCGTCGCTGGTTCGCCTTCAGCTGATCGCGGTCGCCGCCGGAGACGTAGAAGCGGTGCGGATCGAGGAAGTCCTGCACGTCCAGCGACGCCTCGGTGACGACGCCGCGGTAGCGCGGCGCGCCGTCGGTCAGCGCCCGGACCACCTCGTTGCGGACGTACGACGCGAACGGGTGGCACTCCGCCGTCGTGACGCGGTGCAGCTCGTGCCAGTAGTGGAAGAAGACCTTCTCGTCAGCGCCCTCCGGCTTGTCCAGCAGCGTGACGATCGACAGCCCCGGAGACGGCTCCCCCTCCGCCCATGTCATGACGTCGCCGTAGGGCTGCGGCACCGACTCGCTCACGAGGTACGACGCGCGCTCCGCCGCCGGAGCGGTCGCCAGCAGCTTCTCGGCCTCGGGCGCGTCCTGGTAGCTGTCGAGCCACACCGAGACGAGCCCGGCCAGCAGCCGGCCGTCCGCGCCGGCGCCGTGCCGGAACGCACCGTGCGCAGGGTCGGCGGACTCGACGTGCACCGTCGCGGCGCGGACGTCGGGGTTCTCCCGCAGCGCCGGCACCAGCATCTCGGCCGCCCAGGACGACAGCGCGCTCACGTCGGCATCGGCCGTACGCCACAGGGCAGTGCACACCTTCTCCACGCGGCGGACGCTAACGCACCCCGTCGCGCAGAACAAGAACCTGTTCTAGTCTGGGCGCCATGACGCGACCGGTGTGCGTGGTGACGGGGGCGAGCGCGGGGATCGGCGCGGCCACCGTGGTGGAGATCGCCCGACGTGGCTACGACGTGGCCCTGACCGGGCGCAGCGCCGCGCGGCTCGAGGAGGTCGCGGAGACCTGCCGCGCCGCGGGCGCGACCGCGCGTACGTACGCCGTCGACGTCGCCGAGCTGGACGCGGTCCGTGACCTGGCCAAGCAGCTGCTCACCGACTGGCCGCGCATCGACGTGCTGGTCAACAACGCGGCTCTCGTGACGCAGAGCCGGCACCTCACTCCCGACGGCTACGAGCAGGTGTTCGCCGTGAACCACCTGGCGCCCTACCTGCTCACCCGGCTGCTGCAGGACCGGCTGGTCGAGAGCGCGCCGTCTCGGGTGGTGATCGTCGCGAGCGACGCCTACAGGTTCGACCACCTCGACCCCGACGACTACATGAGCAGCACGCGCTGGCAGCCGATGAAGGTCTACGGCCGCAGCAAGCTGTGCAACCTGCTCTTCGCCGCCGAGCTGCAGCGCCGGCTCGACGGGACCGGTGTCGCGGTGAGCACCGTGCACCCCGGCTTCGTGTCCACCTCGCTCGGTCGCGACAACCGGATCGCCGCCCTCGCGCTGAAGCTCATCAAGCCCTTCATCCGCACACCGGAGAAGGGGGCGCGCACCTCGGTCGCCCTCGCCACCGAGCCGCTCGGCGCCGCCGGCGGTGCGCTCTTCCACGTCGACGGCAAGGTGGTCGAGCTCGACGCGCGCGCGACCGACCCGGTCATGGCGAGGCGGCTGTGGGACGACAGCGCGCAGCTGGTCGGTCTCGAGCCGTGAGCCTGGAGGACGAGGTCGAGCAGGCCTTCCACGCCTGCTGGACGACGGGCAGCGTGAACGAGGACTGGGGCGCCTGGCCGAACCACCTCACCGAGGACGTGCACTACGTCGAGCGGTTCTTCGGCACGATGCACGGTCGCGACGCGGTCCGCGCCTGGATCACCGACCTGATGGTCGTGCGCGCGGACGTGCACGCGGTCCTCGACTGGTACGTCGTCAAGGGCCGTCGGGTGATCCTGTCGATGCAGAACCGCTACTACGCACCCGATCCCGCGCAGCCGCACATCGACTTCGCCGGGCTGACGGTGCTCGAGTACGCCGGCGACAGCCTGTTCGGCTACGAGGAGGACTACTGGGACCTCGGCGGCGCCAAGACGGCGTACGACCGCTTCACCGCCGAGGTGGAGCGGGTCGGCGGGCGGGGCCTCGAGGGCGGTCGGCTCGAGCAGCTGCAGGCCGAGCGGCGCGCCGCCACCGAGGCGGTCTTCGCCCGCGGCGGCTGAGCTACACCAGGTCGGCGAGCTGCTTCATGACCGTCGGGTCCTGGACGCCGCCGAGGAGCAGGGTGGTCACCGGGGACTGCCGCCACAGCTCGAGCCGCTCGGCGATCCGCTCGATCGGACCGCACAGCGCGATCCCGTCGCAGAGCTCGTCCGGCACGGCCTTGACGGCCCCGTCGCGGTCGCCGGCGAGGAACAGGTCCTGCACCTTGTGCGCCTCCTCCTCGAACCCGAAGCGGGAGACGACGTCGAGGTGGAAGTTCTTGTCCTTGGCGCCCATGCCGCCGATGTAGAACGCCATCGTCAGCTTCACCCAGTCGATCGCCGCCTGCACGTCGTCGTTGACGACAACGGTGACAGGGCAGGCGATCTCGAAGCCCGCCTTGGCCGTCGCGAGCGCATCGGCGTAGACGGCCGGGGCGTTCTCGACGTGGAAGAAGATGGGCAGCCAGCCGTCGGCGATCTCGCAGGCGAGGGCGACGTTCTTCGGCCCCTCGGCGCCGAGGAAGACCGGGATGTCCGGGCGCAGCGGGTGGCAGTTCGCCTTCAGCGGCTTGCCCAGTCCCGTGCCGCCCGGGTAGGGCAGCGGGTAGTGCTCGCCGTCGTTGGTCGTCGGCCCCTCACGGCGCCAGATGTCGCGCAGGATGCCGACGTACTCCCGGGTGCGCGCGAGCGGCTTCGGGAACGGCACGCCGTACCAGCCCTCGACCACCTGCGGGCCGCTGACCCCGAGACCCAGCTGCAGCCGCCCGCCCGAGAGCCGGTCCAGGGTCAGCGCCGTCATCGCGGTCGCGGCCGGCGTCCGCGCCGACAGCTGCACCAGCCCGGTGGAGAGCTTGATGCGCGAGGTGTGCGAGCCGAGCCACGCGAGCGGCGTGAAGGCGTCGCTGCCGTACGACTCGGCGGTCCACACGCTGTCGAACCCGCAGTCCTCGGCGGCCTTCGCGGCGGCGATCTGCTCGCCCGGCTGCGGGCCCTGTCCGGTCCAGTAGCCGAGCATCAGCCCGAGCTTCAGGGAATCGGTCATCGGGCGTCCTCCCGCGGCAGGCCGAGGATGCGCTCCCCGACGACGTTCTTGAGCACCTCGCTGGTGCCGCCGGCGATGGTGAGGCAGCGGGTGTTGAGCATCGTGTGTGCGAGCTTCGCGGTCCCCGGGTCCGAGAGGTCGAGCCCGGCCGCGCCGCGCAGCTCGAAGCGGAGCTCGGCGGCGTCCTGCTGGTGCCGCATGCCGACCAGCTTGCGGACGCTGCTCGCCGGGCCGGGCTCGGCACCCGACAGCTGGCGCAGCGTGGTGCGGAAGGCGAGCAGCGCCTGCCCGTGCGCCTCGCAGACGAGGTGCCCGACGCGGTCGCGAAGGACGTGGTCGCCCCCGAAGCCGCCGAGCGCCTCGACGTCGGCGAGGACGTCCTCGACGCCGCGACCGAAGGGCGAGCCGGAGCTCATCGCCACGCGCTCGTTGGCGAGCGTCGTGCGGGCCAGCGGCCAGCCGCCGCCGACCTCGCCGACGACGCAGTCGTCGGGCACGAAGACGTCGTCGAGGAAGACCTCGTTGAAGGCGGCGTGACCGGTCAGCTCGCGCAGCGGCCGCACGTCGACCCCCGGCGTCCTCATGTCCAGCAGGAGGTACGTGATGCCCTTGTGGCGATCCGGACCCTTGCCGGTGCCGCTGGTGCGCACCAGCAGGATCGCCCAGTCCGCGACCTGCGCCATCGAGGTCCAGACCTTCTGGCCGTTGACCTTCCAGCCGCCCGCCACCTTGTCGGCGCGGGTCTGCAGAGCGGCGAGGTCGGAGCCGGCGCCGGGCTCGCTGAACATCTGGCACCACACGATCTCGCCGTGCAGGGTCGGGCGCACGAAGCGCTCCTGCTGCTCGGGGGTGCCGTGGGCGACGACCGTCGGCGCGGCCCAGCCGCCGATGATGAGGTCGGGCCGCTTCACGCCGGCGGCGGCGAACTCCTCGTCGATGACGAGCTGCTCGACGGCGTTCGCGTCGCGGCCCCAGGGCGCCGGCCAGTGCGGGACGAGGTAGCCCGCGTCCGCGATGGCCCGGCGGTCCGTCGGGTCGATGCCGGCGAGGAACGCGCGCACCTGCTCGCGCAGCGGTGCGGTGTCCGCGCCCAGCTCGAGGTCGAGCTGCCGGCGGGCGCCGCCGAGCGCCAGGTCCGCGGCACGACCGCGCCACTGGGCCGGGTCGCCGACGAGCGCCCGCAGCGAGAGCGCGCGCTTGAGCACGATGTGCGCGTCGTGCTCCCAGGTGTAGCCGATGCCGCCGAGCACCTGCAGCGCGTCCTTGGCGTTGTCGAGCGCCGACTGCACCGCGGTCGCCACCGCGATCGCGATGGTCAGCTCGGTGTCCGGGGAGAGCGGCTCGTCGAGCGCCCGCGCCGCGTCCCACGCCGTCGCGCGGGCCTGCTCGGCCCGGACCAGCATGTCGGCGCACTTGTGCTTGATGCCCTGGAAGACGCCGATCGGGCGGCCGAACTGCTCGCGGGTCTTGGCGTACTCCACCGCGGTCTCCAGCGCCCAGCCGGCGATGCCCGCCGCCTCCGCCGCCACGACCGCCGCGGACAGGGTGCGCACCGCGTCGCCGGTCAGCCCGTCGAGCACCCGCTCCTGCGGGACGACGACGTCCTGCAGCGAGACCTCGGCCGGCCGCCGGGTCGCGTCGAGCCCGGTCAGCGGCGTGATCGTCGCGCTGGCCGCCTCGACGACGAACCACGCGTCGCCGGCGCCCAGCACGAGCAGGTCGGCCAGCCCGGCGCCGACGACCGGGCGGACCGTCCCGGTCACCGTCAGCCCGTCGTCGGTGCGCGTCGCGACGAGCTCACCCGTCGTCAGCGCGACCGCGGCGGTCGTCGTGCCGTCCGTGAGGCTCGGCAGCAGCTCCTTGGCGGCGGTGCCGCCAGCGCGGGTGATGAGCAGGCTCGCGAGCACCGTCGGCAGCGACGGGCCGTGGGCGAGCGACCGGGCGAGCTCCTCGACCGACACGGCGAGCTCCACGCCGCCGGCGCCGGACCCGCCGAGCTCCTCCGGCACGTGCAGCCCGAGCAGTCCCTGCTCGGCCAGCCCGCTCCACCAGCCCGGCCGGCTCTCCGGTCCCTCGAGCGCCTCGCGCGCAGCCGCGCGGACCCCGGCGCGCTCCGCCCAGCCCCGGATCGCGGCAGCCAGCGCCTCGTGGTCCTCGCTCACACCGATCGCCATCGCCGACCGCCTCCTGCTCGACTCGATGCGGCATACTAGAACAGGTTCTTGTTCTTGCGCAGTTTTCCCTTGTGCGCGTGATACGCGAGCCAGCGGGTAACGGCTAGAACCGGTGCTACTTTCTGGCTCCACAGGGCACGCGCGAGAGGCGGACGGCATGGCGATGGCCGGCACGAGCACGACGACCGCTGACGTCGAGACCGCCGCGCAGCGCGACCGTCGCTCCCGCATCGTGCAGGCAGCCCTGGCGCTGGCCAGCCGCGGCGGCTACGAGGACGTCCAGATGCGCGAGGTCGCCGAGCGCTCCGGCGTCGCTCTCGGCACGCTCTACCGCTACTTCCCGTCCAAGGTGCACCTGCTGGTGAACGCCATGGCGCACGACCTCGAGCGGATGAGCAGCCGGCTGCAGCGCCGGACCATCCCGGGTGAGACCGCCACCCAGCGCGTCGAGTGGGTGCTGGAGCGGGCGACCCGCTCGCTGCAGAAGGACCCCAACCTCACCGAGGCCATGATCCGGGCGATGATGGCCGCCGACGCCAGCGTCGCGGTCGAGGTCGCCGCGGTCCGGTCGCAGATGAACGGCATGATCACCGCCGCCATCCGCGGCGACGGGCCCGAGGGCCCGGACGACTCGGAGTACGCCGGCGTCCTGCAGGACGTGTGGTTCGCCCGCCAGATCGCCTGGCTGGGCGGCCGCATCAGCAGCGCCGACGTGTGGCGCGACATCGAGTCGGCGATCCGGCTGGTGCTGCGCGAGCACGCCTGACGCGAGACCTCCCTAGTCCGGGAAGCCCTCCTTGGCCGTCTTGGTCTTGGTGTCGTAGATCTTGTCGACGCACCGGTTGCTCCCTGGCGCCTCCGGCAGGAACCGCACGAACTTCCCGCCCCGGACCTGCACGATCTTGGTGCAGCTGGCGAGCTCCTTGCCCCCGACGTCCTGACCGGGGAACAGCCCGTTGCCGGTGTAGCTGCGCACCTTCGGGATCGTCGCGAGCAGCGCCTTGCGCGTCGGCTTGGGCCCGATCTCCTTCATCTTCTCGACGAACAGCGCCATCGCGCCCCAGGCGAACTGGCCGATGCCGGTCGGCGTCTTGCCGGGCGCGACCTGGTTGAGCCACTGCGCGTAGGTCTGCAGCTCCTTGTTCTGCGCGATCTCCTCGTTGAGGGAGGCGGTCACCGCGATGTAGGTCCCCTCCGCGGCGTCGCCGGCCTGCTTGATGTAGTCCGGGGTGTAGGCCGTGACCGTGGGCTGCCAGACCTTCGGCGTGTAGCTCTGCGCCTTGAACTCCTTGGCCAGCGCCGCGGCCTGCTGGTAGGCGCCGGTGAAGGTGACGTACTCCGCGCCGCGGCTCTTGAGCTGCCGCACGACAGGGCCGTAGTTGGTCTCGGTGATGCCGATGGCCGAGGAGAAGATCCAGTCGTAGCCGAGGATCTTCGCCGTCCCCTCCATGTCCTCCTCCGCCAGGGTGCGGGTCACCTCGCCGTCGATGTAGACGTACGCCGCCTTCTTGATCGCGTCGGGGAACTTGTCCTTCGCCCAGCCGAACATGCCGAGGCTGCGCGCGCCGCCGGTGCCGGCGGCGTTGATCGGGTAGGCGTTCGGGACGACCTTCATCTCGTTGGTCGTCGACAGCCCGCGCAGATCCGGGATGCCGCAGTCCTTGATGACCGGTGCGCCGCCCTGGTCGAAGGCCGACACCGAGCCGGCGCCCGCGAACGACTTCGCGCACGCCTCCAGGCTGGCGCTGCGGTTCGCGCCGGCGTCCAGCCGCGAGTCGAGGGCGAGCAGCTTGAGCTTGCGCCCGTAGATCGTCCCCTCCTTCGCGGTGAAGTAGGCGACGTAGGCCTTCGCCGCGAGCTGCGCGTCCTCGAACAGCCCCGGGACCGCGCCGCTGATGTCGCTGACGTTGTTCACGACGATGGTGTCGGCCGTGATGCCCTTGTCGGTCGCGCCTCCGTTGCCTCCTGGCGGCGCCGATCGGGTGTCCTTGGCGCCCCCGGCAGCGGTGCCGGCAGAGCCCGCGGTGCCGGCCGTGCCGGCGGTGCCCGCGGTGCCGCCCGTGGTGCCGCTCGTGGCCGGACCG
>JAKFFB010000137.1:0-30366 GCA_036675425.1 Actinomycetales bacterium
GACCTCCGCCAGCGCGGCGGCCAGCGCGCCCGGCTCG
This sequence comes from Actinomycetales bacterium, assembly GCA_036675425.1. GTDB lineage: Bacteria > Actinomycetota > Actinomycetes > Mycobacteriales > SCTD01 > SCTD01. The sequence goes on from JAKFFB010000137.1 coordinate 38, forward strand.
AGCGCGGCCACCCGAGCCGCCCCGCCCCCGACCTCGACCAGCGCCGCGGCGTCGCTCGTCACGACGGGGGTCCCGGCGGCCATCGCCTCGAGCAGCGGCAGCCCGAACCCCTCCGCGCGGCTCGGCACGACGAGCGCCGTCGCCCGGTCCAGCAGCACCGCGAGGTCGGCGTCCGGCACCCGCCCCAGCACCCGGACCCGGTCCGCCGGCAGCCCGGCGCCGGCGGCCAGCGCGAGCGGGTCGAGCCCGCCCCACCCCGGCTGCCCGACGCACAGCAGCGGCAGGTCGGGAGCCTCCGGCCGGGCCAGTGCCGAGAGCAGCACGTCGAGCCCCTTGCGCGGTTCCAGCGTGGCCACCGTGAGCAGGTACGACGGGGGCAGCCCGAGCCGCGACGCCCGCGAGGCGGCGTCGGCCGGCAGGGCCAGGTCGCCGCTCACGCCCTCGCCCACCACCAGCAGCTCGCGCAGCGGTGTGTGCCGGCGCAGCTCCTCGGCCACCGCCGACGTCGGCACCACCACGAGCGCCGCCTCCCTCGCCGCCCGCGAGACCTGCGCGCGGTGCCAGGCGACCCCGCGGGGCGTCAGCGTCTCGGGGTGCGTCCACGGCACGGCGTCGTGCACGACGACCGCGCACGGCGCGCCCCCGGCCGGCGGGAACAGCGGCGTGGGAGCGAGCACGACGTCACCCGGGACCCGCGGCCCGCGGCCGCGCTCCCAGGCGGCGACCAGCGCCCGGCGCGGCAGCGGCAGCCGGCGCGGACCTCGTACGCCCTCGACGACGGCGGCGTCGACGGACCGGTGCCACGCCACCACCGAGCTCACCTCGTCGCCGGGCGACGCGCAGCGCGCGAGCGCGGCGGCGACCTCCCGGCTGTAGCGGCCGGTGCCCCCCGGCACCGGGGCGAGGCACTGCTCGAGGACGACCGCCAGCCTCATCGGGTGCCGACGAAGCGGGGCCCCGACCCCTTGAACAGCGGCGTGCTCCGCTCGGGCGTGGACCGCGGGGCGCTCAGGCCGGTCACGGTCACGTCGGTCGCGATCTGCGGTCCGTAGCGACCGCTGCCGGCGACGGCCTGCAGCACGAGCCGGTAGGTGCCGGCGGCCTTCCCCGTCGCGGACAGCGGGATGCGCCACTCGCCGATCTCGCCGGGGTGCACCGCAGTCGTGCCCGGGCGGTTGGCGTTGAGCGACAGCGCGGGCGGGCGGCTGGGCGACGTCCAGCCGGTCGTGGCCAGCGGGTACGCCGCGTCGCCGGCGGTGCCGAGCCGCTCGGTGCCGACCTGCCACGGCTGGCCGCCGACGTTGCGCAGCCGCACCACCAGCTCGGTCCGTCCCGAGGCGTCGTTGACGAGCGACACCTTGGCCGGCGGTCCGGCGTGGAACAGCGCCAGCCGCGAGACGGCCGGGTCCACCCGTACGACGTTGAGGGTCCGGGCGGCGTCCTCGATCCAGCCGAAGCCCGACCACAGCGGCTCGAAGCCCTCGGCGGCGATGCCCACCGGACGGCCGTTGCCGTGCAGCGCCACGTCGAAGGTGCCGGTCGACCCCGGCGCGACGGCGGTGGTCGCCGCCAGACGGGCCGCGCGGGTCGCGCTCAGCCAGTCGTCTCCGACGGCCTCGCTGACCCGGTTGCGCGGCAGCGAGGTGCCGAGCAGCACCGGGCCCGACGTCCCCGCGGGCCAGGCGGTGTTGCCGGTGTTCCGCAGCTCGATCCGCACCGTGGTCGCGCCGCCGCGCGGCACCACGACCGTGCGGCCGTCCGGGAAGACCGGCGACGGGCCGCCGGTCGTGGCCGGCGCGGAGCCGGGCGCCGCGACCGGGGTGGAGGCGTAGGCGGCGGTGAGCACGGGGTCGGCGACCGGCACCGTCCAGGACACGGTCGCGCCGAAGACGGGTCCGTCACCGACGCGCAGCCGGTAGGCCCGGCCGTGCGTGCCGGCCACGACCCCCGAGGCGTCGAGGCGTACGACGAAGTCGGCCCGCTCGCCGGGCTCGACCGTGGTCGCACCCGGTCGGGTGGCGTTGCGGACGAAGGCGCCGGGGCGGGTCGACCCGCCGGCCAGCGGGTCGGCCTCACCGGGCGGCGACGCGACCGCGAGGTGCAGCCCCGTCACCGGCCAGGCCGTGGCACCGGTGTTCTCGAGCGTCGCGGTCAACGTGCCGGTGGACGCACCCGGCGGGCGCACCAGGCTCGGCGCCGACGACTGCGCGACGACCCGGCTGCCGGTCTCCGCGACGACGATCCGCCACCACGACGACTTCAGCCCGTCGCTGCTCCCCGGCCACGGCCGTGCGTTGTAGACGCCGGCTCCGGTGGTCGTCACGCTCGTCGCCGCACCGGTGCTGCTGACGCCCTCGAGCACGACCGTCTTGACGCGGCCGCCCCACTCGCCGTTGCCGTCGCGAGCGGTCACCCGGATCCGCTTGAGGGTGCCGAGCGTCGGGAAGCGTCGCTCGAGGTCCGTCGCGCGCAGCGAGGCCTTCCAGCTGTGCACGGTGTTCTGCACGACGCCGTCCCAGTCGTCGCGCTGCGCCCTCAGGTAGGGGAAGTCCCCGGCGGTCGACCAGCCGCCGTTCGAGCTGCTGAACTCCGCGAAGATCGGCGTCCCGCCGTAGGTCCGGACGACACCGGCGGTCGCGCGGATCGCCTCCGTGGTCGACGCCGGCTCCAGCTCCGTGGTGCCGCTCGAGGTGTAGAGGCGGCTGCCGCCGAAGACCTGGCAGGCGGTCGTGTCGCAGATGTCCCAGTGCCCCGCGCCGTTCACCCGAGCCCGCTTGTTGGCGGAGTACGACCGGGCGGCGATCGCCTGCGCCTGCAGCGCCGCGGGCCGCCAGGACGAGGGGGACTCGCGCGGGACGACGCCGAGCAGGTAGTCCTCGAGCGGGAGCACCACGACGCTGGACAGCGCGGTCGTGCCGGTCTTCACGGCCTGCACGACGCCGCGGTAGTCGCGGCTGGTGCCGTTGGCGTAGTCGACCCGGATGAAGGTCGGGCCGCCGAAGCGGATCGGCCCGCCGTGCGTCGTGCCGCCACCGAGGGCGTACGGCGACCAGGTCGTCCCGGTGAGCGACTGGACGTGCAGGCCGGTGCTGTCGACGGTCACCCGCCAGCGGGTCGGGCCGCTCGGCAGCGTCTGCTTCGTGCCGGTCGAGAGATCAGTGACCGTGAGCCCGGACGCCGGGTGGACGGTCAGGTCCCTGCCGTCGTCACCCGACAGCAGCACCCGGATCGGCGTCGGCGCGAGGACGGCCTTGCTCGTCCCGGGGTAGTAGAACGACGTGATCTCGTCGGCCGTCCTGCCGAGGCTGGCCGCTCCCTGGGAGCCCCACTGGCTCATGCCGCGGCCGTGGCCCCAGCCGTGCCCCTCGATCGAGAAGACGCCGTCCGCCGGCCGCTCGGCGACCTCCTCGGCGGCCGCGGGCGTCGCGGTGCCGACGGCCACGACGAGGCCCGCCAGGAGCCCGATCAGGGCCGTGCAGGCAGGCAGGAAGATGCGGCGCATCGGGTCGTCTCCGGATAGGGGGCGTACCTGTCAGGCGTCGGCAGCCTTCCCCAGCTGCTTGACGGGAGTCACAGTAGCCACACCAGCCCCACTCCGACCCGTGTCGTGACCGTTTCGTGGCCGGAGCGCCCCACCCACGAGACCCCACGCCAGGTCGCCGAGCGTCATGAGCACCCGGCTCAGCACGGTCACGGCGAGGGCCGCGCCGGCGTCGAGCACGGGTGCGAGCGCCGCGACGAGGGCCACCTCGCGGACCCCCGCGCCGGCGGGCGCCACGACGAAGAGGAACCCCGCGGTCCAGGCCAGGGCGTACGCGCCGAGGCTCAGCAGCAGCAGGTCGGCCCGGCCGCTGGTGTCCTGGGGGCGCACCAGCAGCCAGAGGTGGAGGCCGTACGCCCCCCACATCACCAGCGCCCACCCGGTCGCGGCGGCGACGCCACGGCGGGAGAGCGGCCGGTCGAGCGGGTCGCGACGGAGCACCCTGAGCAGCACGCCGACGATCCGGGTGAGCACCGGCGGGTGCAGCACCAGCAGCCCGACCGGCAGCACCGCGAGCACCCACGCGAAGTCGCGCAGCGCCTCGGGACTGGTGAGCGGCAGGGCGACGGCCGCCGTGAGCAGGCCCGCGACGACCAGCACCCCCATGAAGAGCAGGCTGGCCGTCCCGACCCGGCTGCGCGGCGCGCCGTGGGCACGGCCGAGCTCCATCTGCGCCGCGATCGCGAAGACGCTGCCGGGGACGTACTTCCCGAGCTGGCCGAGGAAGAAGACGTGCAGCGCCGGTCGCATCGGCAGGGCCGTGCCGAGGTCGGCGAGCAGCGCCCGCCACACCATCGCGCTGGCGAGCAGCCCGACGAGGACCGCCCCGAGGCTGCCCAGCGCGGAGGCGGCGCCCACGTCGCGCGCGGCGTCGTACGCCTCGTCGCCGTTCTCGCGGAGCGCGAGGGCGAGCAGGGCCACGGCGAGCAGCAGGAAGCCGATCCGCACGGCACGGCCCAGGCTCGCCTTCACGCGCTCACGCTAGCCTCGACACCATGACTGCAGCGCCCGAGACGCCCGGCGTCGTGATCGGCAACCACACCAAGAAGTACACGGCCAAGAACCCGGCCATCAAGTGGCTGACCGAGCGCTTCGTCGCCCGGCTGGACGGCATGGTCGGCGACATCGCCGCCGACGCGCGTCCGGCGACCAACCCGCTCGAGGTCGGGGCCGGCGAGGGCGTCATCAGCCTGAAGATGAAGGAGCGCTTCGGCAGCTGCGTCGGCCTGGACCTGCCCGACGCCGGCCTGCGCGCGGAGTGGAAGACCCGGCCGGGTCCGCACTACCTGCACGGCGACGCCGAGCGGCTGCCGTTCAAGGACGAGCAGTTCGACCTCGTGGTCTGCGTCGAGGTGCTCGAGCACCTGCGCGACCCCGACGCCGGGCTGCGCGAGCTGGCGCGCGTGACGTCGCGGCACATGCTGCTGTCGGTCCCGCACGAGCCGTTCTTCCGCGGCTCCAACCTGCTGACCGGTCGCTACATCAAGGACCTGGGCAACACCCCGGGCCACCTCAACCACTGGACCGGCGCCGGGTTCCAGCGATTCGTGTCGCAGTGCGCGACGGTCCGCAAGGTCGCCTCGCCGTACCCGTGGACCATCGTCTGGGCGACGAAGGCCTAGCCCGCAACCTCCCTTTCGCCCGGTACGTCCGGACCTCTACAGTCCGCGGCTCCCGAGGAACCTGTGGAGGTCCCGTTGCGCTCTCGCCTGCTCGCCCTGCCCGTCCTTCTCGCGGCCGCGCTGTCCGCGACCCTCGTCGCCGGCCCCGCCCACGCCGGCAAGCCGGCACCGTCGAGCGGGACGACGCTCCCGTCGTCGATGACCGGCCTCGGTGACTCGATCACCCGCGGCTTCAACGCCTGCGGCTTCTACTTCGACTGCACCTCCCGGTCCTGGTCGACGGGCACGGACAGCGCGGTGAACAGCCACTACTCCCGCCTGCTGGCCAAGAGCTCCGCCATCCAGGGCCGCAACTACAACGACGCCGTGAGCGGTGCGAAGATCGCCGACCTGCCCGGCCAGGCCAGCACCGCCGCCTCCCGCGGCGTGGACTACGTGACCGTGCTCATGGGCGCGAACGACGCGTGCACGTCGAGCGAGGCGACGATGACCTCGGTCGAGAGCTACCGCGCCGCGGCGCAGACCGCGTTCGACACGCTGCGGACCCGGCTCCCCAACGCGAAGGTCCTCGTCGCGACGATCCCCGACGTCAAGCGCCTCTGGTACATCGGCAAGGACAGCTCCGCCGCGCGCTCGGCCTGGGCGTCGTACTCGATCTGCCAGTCGCTGCTCGCCAACCCGCAGTCGACCGACCCGGCCGACGAGGCCCGCCGCGACCGCGTGCGCCAGCGCGTCGTCGACTTCAACGCCGTGCTGACCGAGGTCTGCGCGCAGAACGCCAACTGCAAGACCGACGGCGGAGCGGTCTTCAGCTACCCGTTCGTCCTCAGCCAGGTCAGCGGCTGGGACTACTTCCACCCGAACACCTCCGGCCAGGCGGTGCTCGCGGACAAGACCTGGGCGGCCGGCTTCGGCTGGTAGCCCGCCCCGCTCGGTAGCATCGGGAGTCACCGAGCGATGAGGTCGAGTCCGTGCGTCTAGTGGTCCAGGTCCCCTGCTTGAACGAGGAGGAGACCCTCCCCGCAGTCCTGTCGACGATCCCGACGTCGATCCCCGGGATCGACGAGATCCTGGTGCTGATCATCGACGACGGCTCGACGGACCGAACGGTCGAGGTCGCGAAGGAGCACGGCGTCACGCACTTCGTGCGGCACGCCCGCAACCGCGGCCTCGGCCGTTCGTTCCACGACGGCGTCCAGCGCGCGCTGGAGCTCGGCGCCGACATCGTCGTCAACACCGACGGCGACAACCAGTACCCCCAGGAGCGGATCGCCGACCTGGTGCAGCCGATCCTCGCCGGTCGCGCCGACGTCGTCATCGCCGACCGCCAGGTCGACCTGGTCGAGCACTTCTCCGGCCCGAAGAAGGTGCTGCAGAAGGTCGGCAGCACCATCGTCAACAAGGCCGCCGGGACCGAGCTGCCGGACGCCGCCAGCGGCTTCCGCGCCTACTCGCGCGACTCGCTCATGCTGCTGAACACGATCACGCGGTTCAGCTACTGCATGGAGACGATCATCCAGGCCGGCAACAAGAAGCTGGCCATCGAGAGCGTCAAGGTCGTCACCAACCCCAAGACCCGCGAGTCGCGGCTGTTCAACAACACCTACGAGCACGTGCTCAAGTCGGCGGGCGCGATCGTGCGCGCCTACATCATGTACAAGCCGTACGTCATCTTCAGCTTCTTCGCCGCGCTCTTCGGCCTGCTCGGCCTCATCCCGTTCGTGCGCTACGGGATCCTCAAGGCCATCGGCGACGACGGCAACCACATCCAGTCGCTGCTCGTCGGCACGATCCTGCTGGTGATGAGCTTCATGAGCATCATCGTCGGGATCATCGGCGACCTGCTGCGCACGAACCGGGCGCTGATCGAGGACCAGCTCGAGCACACGAAGAAGATGCGCTTCGGCCAGCTCGACCCGGCGAGCGCCGCGCCCGTGGCGATGGCCGAGCGACCGGCAGCACCGCGCCGCCGCCGCGCCGCCGGCTGACATGGCCGGCGAGAGCGAGTTCGAGGTCTACAAGGCCGCGATGAAGGACCTGCGCGGCGCGCAGGAGACCAGCGCCCGCGCGTTCTACGCCGGCCTCAAGCACCGCAAGCGGCGGATCTGGATCGGCTCCCCGACGGTGCTCGACGGGGCGGAGCGGATCGTCGTCCGCGAGGGCGGCGCGCTGCGCATCGGCCTGGGCTCCTTCGGCCTGTCCAGCGAGCACGACACGTCGGTGGTCCGCGTCCGCGAGGGCGCTTCCTTCCACTGCGACGGCGTCGTCTCGCTGCAGCGCGGCGTGCGCGTCGTCGTCGACGGCGGCCGGCTCACGATGGGACACGGCACGAACGTCAACGGCGTCGGCACGAAGATCCTGTGCGCGTCGGGCATCACGATCGGTGAGTTCTGCACCTTCTCCTGGGACGTCCAGCTGCTCGACAACGACTTCCACGCCATCACCGTCGACGGGGTGGAGCAGCCGTCCACCGCCCCGATCACCATCGGCGACCGCGTCTGGGTCGGCACCCGCGCGATCGTGCTCAAGGGCGTGACCATCGGCGACGGCGCCGTCGTCGCCGCGGGTGCGGTCGTCACCAAGGACGTCCCCGCCGGTGCCGTCGTGGGCGGCATGCCCGCCAAGGTGATCGGCCGCGCCGACAGCTGGACCTGATCAGGAGCCTTGCGTCCTGCGCCGCTCCGCGCAGGCTGCTCCTCTGAGCAGGACGCAAGGGATCAGGAGGTCAGCCCCAACGCCACTCGACGGGCTCGCGCGTCCACGTCGTACCAGGCGCTGACGCCGCCGGTGACCTCGTCGGGACCGCGGCCGAGCACCGACTCGACGACCGCGGTCACGGCCGCCGACCCCTCGACGTCGGCCACGAGCACCGACCGCACCTCGAGCTGCTCCATCTCCAGCAGCAGCGCGCCGATCACCGGCGGCGCGACGGCACCCAGCCGCCCGGACGGCGCCTGTCCGACAACCCGCTCCCAGGCGGTGACGCCGCCGGTGAAGGTGCCCGAGCCGTCCTCCTCCGGCGTGATGACGTAGCCGCCGACGGAGCGGTAGCGGTAGCCCGCCTCGGCCTGCCAGAGCATGGGCGCGCTCTGCGGGAAGCGCGGCACGGGATAGGTCAGCGCCAGGCTTCCGGAGGGCACCCGCTCGACGGCGTCGCTGATGAAGTAGCCCGGCACGTCCGAATTCTCGTAGGAGTACGGCCAGTCCGGCAGCAGCGGCACGACGCACAGCAGCGCGACCGGCAGCGCGACCGCCGGCCGCAGCCTCCCGGCGGCGTGCAGCCGGTCCAGGCCCACCGCGAGCACCAGCGCGGCGGCGAGGACGACGTAGAGGCTGAAGCGCACCGCGGCCATGTTGTGCAGCACCGGCAGCCTCGCGACGACGGCGTACGGCAGCGGCACCCCCGTCTCGTCGCCGCCGACGTGCAGCCGCTCCCCCAGCGACAGCACCCAGGCAACGATGCCGAGGACGGCGGCGAAGCGCACCGCCGCGACCGACCGGAAGCGCCACGCCAGCGCGACGAGCACGACGAGCAGCGGCAGCCCCAGGTAGCTGCCGTTCTCGCTGTCGTTGCCGCCCCACGTGATGGTCGCGTCGGTGCCGAGCAGCTGGTGGATCGTCGGCACCACGATGCCGAGGAGGTCGGCGGCGTACGGCGACGCGTCCTGCACCGGCTCGAGCACCGCCCGCGGCCCGCCGAACAGCACCGACAGCGGCCAGGCGGCCAGCGCCGTGAGGATCCCGGCAGCGGTGACCAGCCCGACAGCTGCGTGCCGTACGCGCTCGCGGTCGAGGTCCCGACGGCGCTGTGCCGCCAGCACGACCGTCCCCGCGACCGCGACGACGAACGTCGACGCGAGCACCTCGAGCGTGGTCATCATCTGCGCGAAGGCGACCAGGCCGAGCAGCGCGCCGGCAGCGACGGCGCGCAGGCGCTGCCGGACGTAGATCTCGTGGGCGAGCAGCAGCACCACCGGGGGCGCGAGCACCAGCGACAGGTTGAGATGGCCGGTGCCCTGGGCGACGAGGTACGGCGAGAAGCCGTAGAGCAGGCCGGCCGCGAAGCGCGCCCAGACCCAGGGCGCGAACCGACCGGCGACCCACCACATCGAGGTCGCCGAGCCGGCGAAGGCCAGCACGGCGAGCAGCGTGTGGGACGCGAGCACCCCGGCGGTCGCCGTCACCGGCCAGGCCAGGAGACCGGGCAGCGGGAGCAGGGTGTTCCACATCAGGTTGACGCCGTCGGGCGCGACCAGGTGCTGGCTGAACCACGGCGAGCGGCCCTGCGAGACGGCGTACGGCGTCCAGCCGAGGTACCAGTCGGTCTGCGGGGCGTCCTCGCACGCGCACTGCGTCATGGCGCCGAGCGAGCGGAAGGCCGGCAGGTGCCCGAGCACCGCCAGGGCGAGGTAGGTCAGCGGCGCGAGGAGCCGGTCCCTCACGTGCCGCGGACGCGCCAGACCGAGACGTGCACCGGGATCTCCCGTGGCTCGTCCGGACGGACGTCGTCGCTCTCCTCCCACATCGGCAGCAGGACCTGCCGGTCGAGCACCGGCTGCACCGTCGACGGGTCGATGCCCTCGGGCAGCTCGCCCTTGTCACCGACCACGAAGACCGGGCGACCCTCGAACTGCTCGGCGTACCGCTCGACCTGCTCCTGCCGCGTGTAGCCGGCGGCGACCGCGGCCCGCGTCCAGAGCAGCGCCGAGAGCTGGCCGTGCTGCAGCCAGGTCGGCGTCACGAGCAGCTGCGTCACCCCCGCGCAGCAGCCCTGCTCGGGCTCCCAGAGGTAGACGCCGTCCTGTCCGGCCGACAGGTCGGAGATCGCCTGGGTCAGCTCGAAGGAGCCCTTCCACTCGTCGTGCGAGCGGAGCGGCAGCGACTGCGAGAGGAAGAAGGCGAGCAGGCCGACGAGAGCGAGACCGGCTGGCACGGCGGTGAGGAGCCTGCCGCGCACGCGCCAGACGAGAAGGAAGGCGAGCGCCAGCGCGATGAGGATCGCGATCCCCGGCAGCACGGTCGGGACGTAGCGACGCGTCCACCACAGCAGCCGGGTGGAGTTGCTGGCGGTGTAGCCGTAGACCGCGAACAGCAGCAGCGTCGGCAGCAGGACGGTCCAGGCGGCCGCGCTCCAGCGGCGCAGCGCGGCCACGGCAGCTCCCGCGAGGAAGATCGCGAAGCCGGGCAGGCTGATGAACCACGTCAGCCGGGACATGATCTGCTCGTCGTAGGAGCGGATCTCGCGGCCGTTGTAGTCGAAGAGGTCCTCCCCGAACAGCCGCGGGCGCAGGAAGCCCAGTGCCATGAGGCCGGCGGCGGCGGCGACCACCAGCAGGCCGAGGACGACCTGCGCGCGCCGGTCCAGCAGCGCGTCCGCGACGCGGTGCAGCGGCAGCAGGCGGAGCACGCCGGCGAGGACGAAGCCTGCGGCGGTGGCGCCCGCCACGAGGGACAGCGGCGGGATGTGGTTGGCGTTGGAGTAGTTCAGCGCCAGGTCGTAGGCCTGGATGAGCGCGTGCGGGGTCACGACCCCGAGACCGACCGCGAACCACGTCGCGCGGCTGTCCCACCGGCGCGTCGCGACGAGCGCGCAGCCCAGGCCCACCGACAGCGCGACGAGCAGCAGCCCGTCGGCGCGGTTCAGCCAGCCGATGCCGACCATCAGCCCGGCGAAGCCGGCGGCGGGTCGCCAGCCGGTCTGCAGCGCGACGACGATCCCGAGCAGCGCACCGAGGTAGAGCGCCTGCGCGAACACCTCGGTCGTCGGGTAGCGGGCCTGCCAGACCTGCAGCATGTTCGTCGAGAGCAGCAGCCCGGCCGCACCGGCGGCGAGCAGCCCGCCCCTCGCGCCCAGCAGCGACCCCCCGACCCGGCGCACGAGGGCGACCAGCGCGAGCACCGACAGCACCCCCATCAGGGGCACCGTGGTGAGCAGCGCGCCCCGTCCGCCGGCGTCGTACGACGTCGCCAGCAGGCTCGGCCACAGGTGGTAGAACTGCGGCACGATCAGGCCGGTCGAGGCGTCGCGGATCCAGATCCCCGCGAACCGCGCTCCCGGCGAGGTCAGCTGGACCGGGAAGGTCGGGTCCTCGACGACCGCCTGCAGCACCGGGTCGTAGAAGGAGTAGTCGCCGGTCTGCGAGATGGCGATGGCGTGGGAGACGTAGCCGCCGGGATCCTTGTCGGCGACGCCGTACGAGAAGCCCGGGAAGGTGAGCGCGGCGGCCACGGCAGCGCACCCGACCGCGACAGCGATGCCGGGCAGGTCGGCCGTCAGGCGGAGCCCGATCCGGCGGGCGCCCAGCAGCGCCAGACCGCCGACGAGGACCAGCCCGAGCAGCGAGAGCAGCAGCACCGCGGTCAGCGAGTGCGCGTCGAGGTGCGCGAGGGTCAGCGAGGCCCACGCGACCAGCCCCACCACGAGCAGTGCGCCGCCGCCGAGCAGGTCGAGACCGGTGAGCGCTCGGGTCGCCGTCGCGGCGTCGTCCGTGGGGTCGGCGGAGCGTGACGCGGAGGGCCCGGCCAGCGTCGACGTCACCGGACCAGAGTATCCGCGGCGACATGTCGACCTCGCCGACCCGGGCCCACGCCCTAGGCTGACCGGCGTGTCCGCCCCCGCCCCCGAGCAGGACCGCGCCGCGCTCGCTCGCGACCGCGCGGCGGCCCAGGGGCGCATCCGCTGGGAGCTGCTGAGCTCGCTGGTCCGCAAGGACCTGAAGGTGAAGTACCAGGGGTCGGCGGTCGGCTTCGCGTGGAGCCTCGCGAACCCGCTGGCGATGCTCGGCATCTACTGGCTGGTCTTCACGAAGATCATCCCGAATGGCATCCCCGACTTCCACGTGTACCTGATGGCCGGGCTGCTCGTCTTCTCCGCCTTCAGCAGCGGGGTCGGCAACGCCTCGCTCAGCGTCGTGGGCAACGCCGGCCTGGTGAAGAAGGTCCGCTTCCCGCTGATGGTGCTGCCCCTGTCGGGCGTCGGGTTCGCGCTGGTGCAGTTCCTCCTCCAGCTGCCTGTGCTCCTCGTGATCGCGCTCATCAGCGGCGTCAACTTCTTCGGCCCCCAGCTGCTGCTGGCGATCCCGGCGCTGGCACTTCTGCTGGTCTTCACGACGGCGCTCGGGACGCTGACGGCTGCCCTCAACGTCCGCTACCGCGACACCAGCCACTTCGTCGAGATCGCGATGCTGATCTGGTTCTGGCTGAACCCGATCCTCTACCCGGCAGGGTTCGTCAAGGCCAAGATGGGCGACCTGTTCTGGCTCTACTTCCTCAACCCGATGGCCACGGTCGTGTCCACCTTCCAGCGCGCGATCTACGTGAAGAGCGACTACGTCGACCCGAACGGCAAGCCGCAGCAGGCTCTGGTCGACCCCGGCTACGCCTACTACTTCCGCAATCTCGCGATCGGCTTCGCCATCGCGCTGGCGCTGCTGTGGATCGCCCGCCGGACGTTCAACCGGCTGCAGGCCGACTTCGCCGAGGACCTGTGATGGACCGGCGTCCCGTCATCGTCGCCCGCGGCGTCTCGAAGCGCTTCATGACGCACAGCAGCAAGGCGACCCAGCTCAAGGAGCGCTTCGTCAAGGGACGCGGCGGCGCGAGCGAGGAGTTCTGGGCGCTGCGCGACGTCGACGTGGTCGTCGGCGAGGGCGAGACGGTCGGCCTGATCGGCCCGAACGGCGCGGGCAAGTCGACGCTGCTCAAGGTGCTCGCCGGCATCCTCCGGCCCACCTCCGGCGAGGTGGACGTGCAGGGCCGGATCGCCTCGCTGCTCGAGCTCGGCGCGGGCTTCAACGGCGAGCTGACCGGACGCGAGAACGTCTACCTCAACGCCGCGCTGCTCGGGCTGTCCCGCAAGGAGGTCGACGGCCTGTTCGACTCCATCGTCGAGTTCTCCGAGCAGGCGCCGCGCATCGACGACCCGGTGAAGCACTACTCCTCCGGGGAGTACGTCAAGCTCGCCTTCTCGATCGCCGTCCACGTCGACCCCGACGTGCTCCTGGTCGACGAGGTGCTCGCCGTGGGCGACGAGGCGTTCGCCCGCAAGTGCCTGGCGAAGATCCGCGACTTCCAGCTGGCCGGCAAGACCATCCTCTTCGTCACGCACTCCCTCGACCTGGTCACCGAGCTGTGCACCCGCGGCATCGTGGTCGAGCACGGCCGCGTGCAGTACGACGGCGACCCGGCCTTCGCGGTCGGGACGCTGCGGAAGATCCTCGGCACCGACCGTCCCGTCGGCGAGCCGGCCGCACCCGTCGAGATCGGCGGTGTCGTCGTGCACTCCGCGACCGCGTCCGCCCTCCGCGGTGGCGCGCCGGTCGGCCGCTTCTCCGCCGGCGACCCGTTCCACCTCCGGGTCGAGTGCGAGGTGCTCGCCGGCGACGAGGTCTACCCCGGCGAGGTCGGCGTCGTCGTGATGGGCGCCGGCGACATCCCGGTCTTCTCGCTGCGCACGCGCAAGGGCGAGGGCCTGCCGGCGGTGCCCGGACGCTACGTCGTCGACTTCGCCGTCGACGCTGTCCCGCCGCTCAACGGCGCCTTCATCCTCGGCGTCCAGGTCGACCATGCCGAGACCGGCCTGCCGATCACGGCCCGCCGCTTCGACGACGCGATCTGGGTCGAGACCGGCGACCTGCCCGGCCTGCTCGACGTCCCTGCGAAAGCCGTGGTGAGCACCGCATGACGCGTCTCGAGAGCGACTACTACGCCTACATGGAGTACGACCCCGAGCACTCCAAGAGCGGGCTCGCCCACTACGTCCCGCTCTTCGAGCGGGGGCCGGTGCTCGAGCTCGCGTGCGGCCGCGGCGAGTTCCTCGAGCTGCTGCGCGACGCGGGCGTCGACGGCGAGGGCATCGACCTCGACGAGGGCATGGTGCAGGCCGCCACGGCAGCGGGACTTCCCGTGGAGCTGGCCGACGCGCTGACCGGTCTGCAGCGCCGCGCCGACGACAGCGTGCACGGCGTGTTCAGCGCGCACTTCGTCGAGCACCTCCAGCCCGACGAGCTCGAGGCGGTCATCACCGAGTCGGCCCGGGTGCTCGCGCCCGGGGGCGTCTTCGTGGCGGCGACGCCGAACGCCGCGTGCCTGTCCGTGGCCGGCTACGACTTCTGGAAGGACCCGACGCACGTCCGCTTCTACGACCCGCGGCTGCTCGCCTTCTACTGCGCGAAGGCCGGCCTCGAGGTCGTCGAGACCGGCGAGAACCCGCGCAACTCCGCCGGCCCGCCACCCGGAGCGATGGCCCGCGGCACGCACGTCGACCCCGACCTGCGGCCCGACATGGTCGCCGCCATCCAGCGCATCACCTGGGACCCGAAGAAGGAGGCGTCGGACCCCGACTCCCCCTGGCACGCCTTCGGTCACTTCCTCGGCGTGCTCGAGGAGCGGCTGCGCACGACGCAGCAGGAGCTCGCCGACCTGCACCAGTCCTACGCCCAGCTGCTCGAGCGGCTCTACCCCCCGAACGAGGTCTACGTGGTCGCCCGTGCCGTCTGACGCCCCCCTCGCCACCGTCGTCGTCGTCAACTGGAACGGCGAGCGCTGGCTCCGCCCGTGCCTCGACGCGCTGGCCCGCCAGTCGACCTCCTTCCCGTACCTCGTGTGGGTCGTCGACAACGCCAGCACCGACGGCTCCGTCGCGCTGATGGAGCGCGAGTACCCCGATGTGCGCGTGCTCCGTAACACCGAGAACCTCGGCTTCGCCGGCGGCAACAACACCGCCCTGCGCGAGGTCACCACGCCGTACGCCGTGCTCCTCAACAACGACGCCACGCCCGAGCCCGACTGGCTCGAGAGGGTGCTCGCGCCCTTCTCCGAGCCGGGCACCGAGCGGCTCGCCGCCGTGACGAGCAAGGTGGTCTTCGCACCGCGGTTCCTGCCGCTCACCCTGTCCACCAAGGGGTTCCACCCGGGCGGCGCCGACCCGCGTGACCTCGGCGTGCGCATCGCGAGCGTGGTCGTCGACGGCGAGGACGTCACCGGCCGAGTGCTCTGGGAGCGGCTCACCTGGGGACCGGAGGGCGAGGGGGCCGGCCGGTTCTGGTGGACCCGGCCGAGCGGCGAGCTCCTCGTGCCGCTGCCGTCCGACACCGGCCCCTGGGAGGTCAGCCTCCGCTGGGCGGCCGAGGCGAGCAAGGACGTCGAGCTCGGCTGGGACGGCGGCGGCATCACCTGCCCGGTCACGGACGCGATGACCGAGGTCAGCTTCACCGTCCCGGCAGGCACCCGCTCGGTCGACGTCGTCAACAACGTCGGCTCGATCGTCTTCACCGCGGGCTACGGCGCCGACCGCGGCTACCAGGACGTCGACGCCGGGCAGTACGACGAGCCCGTCGACGTCTTCGCGCTGTGCGGCTGCGCCGTCGCCTTCCGGACCGAGGCCGGCCGGCAGATGGACTGGTTCGACGACGACTTCTTCCTCTACTACGAGGACACGGACCTCTCCTGGCGGCTGCGCGCCGCCGGCTGGGACATCCGCTACGAGCCCAAGGCCGTCGTGCGCCACGTGCACTCCGCGACCAGCGTCGAGTGGTCCCCCACCTTCGTCTTCCACACCGACCGCAACCGGCTGCTGATGCTGGTCAAGAACGCCACGGCCGGTCGCGCGCTCCGCGAGTGCGCGCGCTACCCGCTCACCACCGGCTCGATGGCGCTCCGCACGTTCCGCACCTCCCTCAAGGCGCGCTCCCGCCCGGCGGTGCGCCCCACCCTGATGAGGCTGAAGGTGCTGATGTCGTTCCTGCGGCTGCTGCCGGTCATGCTCGCCAAGCGCCGCTCCGCGCAGCACGACGTCCCACGCCGCGAGCTCGAGAAGTGGCTGGTGACCTCGCGATGAGAGCCGCCATCTACGACCGGTTCTGGCACAGCCAGGGCGGCGGCGAGCGGCACTCCGGGATGATCGGGGTGGTGCTGTCGCAGGACGGCGTCGAGGTCGACTTCCTCGGCCACACCCAGGTCGACAAGGACGAGCTGGCCGACCACCTCGGCCTCGACCTGTCGAAGGTCAACCTGCGGATCGTGCCCGACAAGGGCGACCTCGAGGTGGCCGCCATCTCCGAGGAGTACGACCTGTTCGTCAACGGGTCCTACATGTCGCGACTCGCGCCCCGGGCGACGCACAACGCCTACCTCTGCTACTTCCCGACGCCGTTCGACGCCGACCTCTCGCCGTGGCGGCGGGCCCTCACCCGACGGCTCGGCAAGTACGTCCGCGCGCACAGCGGCGGCCTCACCTTCGGCACCGGCTGGTTCCCGCCCGAGGGCGGCCGCCGGCGGCAGTGGATCTGGACCAGCGGCGAGGCGATCGTCGCGCTGCCGCCGGGGAACGACCGGACGCTCCGCTTCGAGCTCGGCGGCCCCGGCCTGAAAGCCCCTGTGCCGCTGGAGATCCGGGACGAGAACGGCACGGTCCTCGGGTCCTACACCGCGACGCCGGACTTCGTCGTCCACCGGCTGCCGTTCCCCGACGCGGTGCGGGGCACCGAGCTGCACTTCAGCTCGCCGACCTTCACCCCCGGCGGCACCGACGACCGCACCCTCGGCGTCGCCCTCTCGCGGATGCGCATGGAGGGCGGGAAGTACGGCCCGCGCGAGGTCATCGCGCACCGCTTCCCGTGGCTGCTCCGCGACCCCACGGACCTGTCGTTCCTCACGTCCTACGACACCGTGATGGCCAACAGCGAGTACACCCGCGGCTGGATCCGCACCTTCTGGGACACCGACTCCGAGGTGCTGTTCCCGCCGATCCAGACCGACCGGATGCACCCGGCCGCGGAGCGCGAGAAGGCGATCGTCACCGTCGGCCGCTTCTTCAGCCCCGGTCTCGGGCACGCGAAGCGGCAGCTCGAGATGGTGCAGTTCTTCGGCCAGGCGCACCGCTCCGGCGCACTGCCGCCGGACTGGCGGCTCTACGTCGTCGGCGGCTGCGAGGACTCGCAGAAGCCCTACCTGCAGCAGGTGCAGGCCGCTGGTGCGGGCCTGCCCGTCGAGGTCATCGCCAACGCGCCTCGCTCCACCGTCGAGCGGCTGCTGTCGACGTCGTCGGTCTTCTGGTCGGCCACCGGCTACGGCGAGGACGAGCAGAAGTCGCCGTGGGCGAGCGAGCACTTCGGCATGACCACGGTCGAGTCGATGGCCGGCGGCTGCGTGCCCGTCGTCATCGACCGGGCAGGCCAGAAGGAGATCGTGCGCGAGGGCGTCGACGGCTTCCGCTGGTCGACGCCCGAGCAGCTCATCGCCCTGACGTCGCGCGTCGCCGGCGACGAGGAGCTGCGGGCGCGGCTGTCGGCGAGCGCGGTGGAGCGGGCCGAGGACTACAGCGAGACGGCCTTCGCCGACCGCTGGCACGAGATCGCGGCGAAGCACTCCCTGCTCGAGCCCTGATGCGCATCGGTCTCGACTGCACGCCGCTGCTCGGCGCGCGGACCGGGATCGGCCGCTACACCCAGTCGCTGCTGACGGCGCTTGCCGAGACCGGCGAGGACGAGCTGGTCGCGACCGCGTTCACGCTGCGCGGGCGCGGCGGCCTGGTCGTGCCCCCGGGCGTCGAGGTGCGGGCGCGGCCGTTCCCTGCCCGCGGCCTGCAGGAGGCGTGGGCGCGCACCGAGCTGCCCCCCGTCGAGTGGCTGACCGGACGGCTCGACGCCTTCCACGCCACCAACTTCGTGCTGCCCCCGCTGCGACGCGCGGGGGGCGTCGTCACCGTGCACGACCTGGCCTTCCTGCACCTGACGTCGACCGTCAGCAGCGCCAGCGCCCGCTACCGCGCGCTGGTCCCGCGCTCGATCCGGCGCGCCGCGGTCGTCATCACGCCGAGCGAGGCGGTGGCCGACCAGGTCCGCGAGGCGTACGACCCGCGCGTCCCGGTGCTCGCCGTCCCGCACGGCGTCGGTCCGCTGTGGGCGTCCGCCCGGCCGTCGAGCGACGCGTTGCGCGCCCACCTCGGGCTGCCCTCGTCGTACGTCCTGTTCGTCGGGACGCTGGAGCCGCGCAAGGACGTGCGCACCCTGCTGGCCGCGCACCGGCTGCTGCCCGACGCTCCCCCGCTGGTTCTGGTGGGCCCGCCCGGCTGGGGTGAGCAGGTCGACGTCACCGGGGCGATCACCCCGGGCTACCTCGACGAGGACGACCTCCGCCCGGTCGTCGCGGGAGCCTCGGCGCTGGTGCTGCCCAGCCGGGACGAGGGCTTCGGGCTGCCGCTGCTCGAGGCGCTCGCCGCGGGCACCCCGGTCGTCGCGAGCGACCTGCCGGTGCTGCGGGAGGTCGGTGGGACGCAGGCGACGTACGCCCCGGTCGGCGATGCCGAGGCCTTCGCCGCCGCGCTGCAGCGAGTGCTCGACGACCCGGGCGACCCGGCCCCGCGACGGGCGCATGCGAGCCGGTTCACCTGGGCGGCGTCGGCGGAGAGCCACCGGGCCGCCTATAGGCTGGCCGTGTCCTGATCCCCGATCCCTGAGGTGCCCCGCCGTGCGCTTGGCCGACCAGATCCTCGAGCACGTGCACCTCACCCAGCGCCAGGTCGCGGAGACCCGCTGGGACAGCAAGCGCGGTGACCGGCGGACGCGCCAGTGGCCCGAGGCCGCCGCCGTCAGCAAGATCACCAAGGTCACGAGCATCTGCAACATCTGCGGCTGGCGCGAGCGCGGCTTCGAGGGCGTCGAGCACAGCGAGTCGGCGCTCTGCCCGGTCTGCGGCTCGATCGCGCGTGACCGCTTCCTCTACTGGTGCTGGACCAAGCGGGCGAAGTACGACCCGAAGGCCGCTGTCCTCGAGACCTCGCCGCGGATGGGCGGGCTCTACCGCGAGCGGATGATCCAGCGGGTCGACTACACCTGCAGCGACTACGACCTGTCGATGCACAGCGCGATGATCCAGCTCGACCTGCAGGCCATCGACCTGCCCGACGCCTCGCTCGACGTGGTGCTGACGCCGCACGTCCTGGAGCACGTGCCCGACACCGACAAGGCGCTGTCGGAGCTGTTCCGGGTGATGAAGCCGGGCGGCCACGTCCTCCTGCAGGTGCCGATCCCGCAGGCGGTCACCAAGGTGCCGGAGGAGCCGGAGTACCACGGCGACATGACGCTGGTGTACTTCCGCTTCGGCTGGGACCTCGCCGACAAGATCCGCTCGCACGGCTTCGAGTGCGCGACCCTCGTGACGGAGGAGCTGCGCGACGCGGCCGTCGCCGGCACCTGCCCGTGGACGCACGAGGGCTCGGACTGCGACGTCGAGGACCTGATGGCCGGCGCGGACGCCTCCACCATGACCGTCATCGCGTCGACCGCCGAGGCCAAGCTGCACGGCTTCCGCCCGGCGTACCAGTTCATCACCTTCGACTGCCACAAGCCGGCGTAGCAGCCGCCGCCGCTCACCAGAGCTCGAGGGACCCCCGGAAGATCCCGGCGACGTCGTCGGCGGTTACCTCGCGGGGCGCGACGGCGAGCAGCCGCTGCTGCTTCATCGCCCCCTCGACCAGGTCGTCGACGTCGGCCTCGCCGTAGCCGACCTCGCCGATGCCGTTGGGGATCCCGATGTCGCGCATCAGCGCCATCAACGCGTTCGGCAATCGCTCGGCCGGGTCGCCGGACACCCCCGGCTGCAGGAGCTCCGCCGCTCGCAGGTGCCGTTCGGGAGCCGCCGCGAAGGTGAAGCGGAACGCCTCCGGAGCGGTCAGCGACACCGACATCCCGTGCGGCACCAGCGGCTCGTCACCGGGGTAGCCCGGCGGCCGGTAGTCGCGGACGCGACCGGCGATCGGGTACGCGTTCGCGTGCGGGATGTGCACCCCGGCGTTGCCGAAGCCCATGCCGGCGAAGGTCGCGGCCATCGCCATGTCCATCCGCGCGTCGGTGTCGCCGCCGTCGCGCACCGCCGTCCGGAACGACGCCGCCAGCAGCTGCAGCGACTTCTCCGCCCACATGTCCGCGACCGGGTTGGCGCCGCAGTAGGGCACGCGCTGGTCAGCGGTCTTGCGCTCGAACGACGTGTACGGCTTCGCGGTCCAGCTCTCGAGCGCATGGCAGAGGATGTCCATCCCCGATGCCGCGGTCACCATCGGCGGCTGCGAGACCGTGAGCCGCGGGTCCACCACAGCGAGCGTCGGGCGCAGCCGCGCGTGGCTGATGCCGGTCTTCACCTTCAGCGCGAGTACGTCGAGCACGCAGATGGTGGTGCTCTCCGAGCCGGTGCCGGTCGTGGTCGGTACCGCCACGAGAGGCTTCAGCGGCTGCGACGGCGCGAGCCCCTGGCCGACCGGCTTGTTGATGTAGTCCATGAGCTCGCCGGGATTGGTGAGCAGCAGGTTCACGGCCTTGGCCGTGTCGATCGCCGACCCGCCGCCGACCGCGACGAACGCGTCCCACGGGCCCGAGGCGCGCGCCGACTCGATCGCCGCCTGCAGGCTCTCATCGGTCGGCTCGACGTGCACGCCGTCGAAGACGTGCGCCTCGATGCCGAAGCCCGTCATCGACTCCGCCACGCGGGCCGGCCACCCGGTGGCGGCGACCCCCGCGTCGGTCACCACCAGGACGCGCCGCGCCCCGAGCTGCGCCAGGTCGTACCCGACCTCGTCCGCCGCGCCGGGACCGAGCTTCAGGCTCGGCGCGGCGTAGGTGAAGACGGTCTCGGTCACCGCCGCTTGCCCACCTTGCAGCGCGCCCGGTCGAGCGGGTTGCCCCGGCAGGCCGGCTCCTTCACCACGACCTTGCGCACGAAGGGCAGCGCGCGGTCGCCGACGGCCGTGCCGGCGAGCCGCAGGTAGTAGGTGCCGGCGCGGGCGGGCCGGCCGTCGGGACCGGTGAGGTCCCACGCGAGCGACACGGCCCCGCCGTCAGGGCTGAACCCGCTCTCGGACTTCAGCACCGCGCCGCTGCCGTCCTCCACGGTCGCCGTCCAGTCGAGCTCGCCGAGCGTCCGCGCGGACGCGCTCACGACCTCCGACGACCCGCGCGGCTGCTCGGTCTTCCCGGTCACGACGGGATCGGCCAGGCCTGCCCCGAGCTTCTCGTCGACGAGGCGGCGGATCTCACCCATCCGCGCGTACGTCGTCGCGCCCGGGCAGGACGTGTTGCCGGCGTCCCGGTGCCCGCTGACGACGTCGAAGGTCGCCTGGGTGCCGGCGCTGTACTTCGACGTGCCGCCGCCGGCCGAGGTGAGCACGGCCTTCCCGAGCGGGTCGCGGTAGGCGGCCCCGAGCTTCCACGCGAGCACGTCGGTGAGCATCCCCACGGTGGCCGTCGCCGGGGCGACGGTCGAGAAGTCGCCGAGCAGCGAGACCGCGAAGCTGTCCTTGTTGAAGCCGCCCGTGTGGGCGCCGACGACGAACTTGTCCAGCCCGCCGGCGCGGCCTTCGTACGCCCGCCCGTAGCGGTCGACGAGGTAGTTGTAGCCGATGTCGGACCAGCCGTTGCTCTTCACGTGGTAGGCGTAGATCCCGCGAACCATCTGCGCGGCCTGCTCCGGCGTGTAGGTGTTGCTCGAGGCGGTGTGGTGCACGAAGCCGACCTTGACGGTGGAGTTGTAGGACGGGCTGCCCCGGCGGATCGACTCGTCCGCGCCCCACTCGGCCCTGGTGATGATCCGCGGCATCGGGGCCTCGGCGTGCGCCCGGTCGCGCGGCCCGTCGACCAGCGCGTCGGCAGGGGACGTGCCGGGGTCGACCAGCTCGATCGCGACGTCGCGCGGCTTGGCGCCGGAGAGCGCTCGCACGCGGACCTGCACCCCGTCGGAGGGCCCGGTCCAGATCGGCGCCGTGCCCACCCGGAAGCCCGCCCCGCGGGTGTCCGCGCTGCCGGCGTCGGGCGCGTCGTCGGTGTCGGCCTCGACCGACTCCCACTCCGTCCAGCGCCCACCGGTGCGGGAGCGGAACTCGACCTCGACCTCGCCGATCGCCGGGTCCGACCGCCAGGTCACGCCCATCAGCGAGAACGGCCTGGTGCGGCGGGGGTCGGTCCGCAGCGCACCCGTCGTGCGCAGCCCCGCCTCGAGCGCAGCCAGCGGGATCCGCTCCACGCTCGCCGGGACGGGCCTCGGCTTCGCGGACGCGGTGGTCAGCGTGGGCAGCGCGACGAGGGCGGTCGAGAGGGCGGCGATCAGCAGGGCGAACGTGAGCAGGCGGCGCACGGGAAGACTCCAGGCAGCTGGGCGAGCAGTGTCGGGATCAGGGCGCCGCGGCTTCCCCACCGCGACGTCCGCCTCCACTGTCACCCATGCCGGCCGCCGATGGCGGGAGGTCGGCCGAAAGCGTGTCCTTACGGACAGGTCACCGGACCGCCGTGGTCCGCACCGGCGTGGAGTTGCCGTCCGAGCGCGCGTACCAGCGGTGCTGCACCACGGGCGCGAAGGACGTCGACCAGCGGCCGTCCGGGCCGGCGGTGACCGTGCGGCCCAGCCGGAAGGTGGGCAGGTCGCGGTCGCGCCGGCCGCCGACGGCCAGCGTCGGCGCGCCGTCCCGCCGGAAGAGCACCGACACCGTCGCCCCCGGGCGGGCGGTCCCGGAGATGGTGACCGGCGTTCCACGGGGCACGGCCGACGCCCCGCTGACCGTGGGGGCCACCGTGGTGCGGTGCAGCGTCCCGACGCGGCTCGCCGCGACCGGCCGGTACTCGTACTCGTCGTCGAGGGCGAGCGAGGTCCGGAAGGCGCCGTAGCGGTCGGCGGTGAGCGTGGCCTTGGCGAAGGTGGAGCTCCCGCGGCGGCGGCGCTCGACCACGACGCTGTCCCCCGGCCGGGCCCGGCCGCTGAGCTCCACCTTGGCGCCGCGGGGCGCCCGGCGCGGACCGGTCAGCACCGGCACCGTCAGGGTCGTCGCGTCGCTCGAGCTGACGCCGGCGGAGGCCGCCCAGTACTCGTGGTCGTCGACGCCGGCGTACGACGTCGTCCAGCGGCCGGCGGCGTCGAAGCGCCCCTCGCGCAGCCGGCTCCACACCTCGGTGCCGCGGCGGCGGAACCACAGGTCGACCGGGGCGCCGGCGGTGCCGGTGACCGTGACGGGGACGGGCTGCCCGGCGTCGACCGCGGCGGGCGCGGTGACCTGCAGCCGCGGCGCAGGCGCCGTCACCAGCGCGGGCAGCCGGCTGACCCGGGTGCGCACCCGCTTGCTGGTGCTCGAGCCGGAGACCGCGAAGTAGCTGTACTCGTCGTTGGCGACGAAGGTCGTGCGGAAGGTCCCGTCAGCCGCGAGGGTCGCCGCCCGACGCCGGGTGTAGCCGCTCTCGCCGCGACGGGCGAACCACACCTCGACCGACTCCCCCGGCTCGCCCTGCACGACGACGTCGACCGGCGTCCCGGGCTCCACGCCCGCGGGAGCGGTGATGTCGAGCCCGTTGGGGACCTCCCCGACCAGGGTCGTGGCGTCGTTGGAGGTCACCGTGCTGCTCATCACGACGTACTCGTGCGGCACGTCGGCCGTGTAGGTGGTCGTGAAGCGCCCCGCCGCGTCGAGCACGCCGGCGCGCCGCTGCACGAAGGCCGTGTCCCCGTCCCGGCGGAACCACACGGTCACCGCCACGCCCGCCGGGCCGGAGGCCGTCACCAGCACCGGGCTGCCGGCCGGAGCCGTCACCGGCCCCTGCACGCGCAGGACCGGCTCGACCGGCTTGGGGACGGTGGTCGGCGCCGGGCTGGTCCGGGTCGAGCGGCGGGGCGAGGCCTCGCCACCGGCGACCGCGAAGTAGGTGTAGTCGTCGTCCGCGGTGAACGTCGTCCGGTAGCTGCCGGAGGCCGACAGCACGCCGTCGCGCCGCTTGGTGAAGCCCTCGTCGCCGCGCTTGCTGAACCACACCTCGACCGGCTGCCCGGCCGGCCCGCCGGTGACGGTGAGCGCGACCGAGGCGCCCGCGGCGACGGACGTCGGCGCCACGACCTCCAGCGACACCGGCCCGCTCGGCGCGGGGGCGGCACCGCCGGCGAGAGCGGCGGCGCGGGTGCGGATCCCCGGCAGGGCCGCCATCCCCTGGGCGCCGGGGCAGGCCGTGGTGCTGACGTCGCGGTGGCCGAAGACGGTCGGCAGCGTCACCGCCGTGCCGGCCGAGAAGCGCGTGCTGCCGCCGGAGGTGAGCCGGACGCTGCCGCGGGGGTCGACCCCGGCCAGCGACAGGCGCCACGCCGCGACCTGGGCGACCGACTCGAGCGTGGCCGCGGTCGGGGCCACCGCGTCGTACGTCCCGATCATCGAGATGCCGACGGTGCCGGTGTTGAAACCGCCCGCGTGGGCGCCGATCACACCGCGGGAGACACCGCCGGCGCGGCCCTCCCAGACGGTGCCGAACCGGTCGACGAGGAAGTTGTAGCCGATGTCGGACCAGCCCTGCGCCTTCACGTGGTAGGCGTAGAAGCCGCGCAGCAGCCGCGGCACGTCGGCGGCCGAGTAGTCGTTCGCGCTGGCGGTGTGGTGGATCGTGACCGCCTGCACGGCAGCGTACGACGGGGAGCCGCGGCGCAGCGACTCGTCGGCGCCCCACTCCGCGCGGCTGCGCACGGCCGGGGTGCTCGACGCGGCCTGGGCGACGGACAGCGCCCCGCTGGGCTCGTCGGCGGGCGACTCGCCGGGGTCGACCAGCGACAGCCGCAGCCCCTTCGGGTCCGGACCGGAGAGCACGTCCACGCGGGCCTGCACGCCGTCCGCGTCGCCGATCCACAGCGGCGAGGTGCCGCCGCGCGTGGCGCCTGAGGCGTCGAGCGTGCCGAGGTCGGGCTCCTCGTCGGCGGTGCCGCCGAGCCCCTTCCAGCCCGACCAGGTGCCGGCGGTGCGGGTGCGCACCCACGCCTGCACCTCCTCGACGGCGGAGCTGCCGTCCCAGGTGATCCCGACCATCGAGAACGGCTTGGTGTCGAGCAGGTCGGTCAGCAGCACGGTCCGCCGGTCGCCGCCGGTGACCAGCGCGCCGGTGACGCCCGAGGGGGCGCTCGACTCGGCGGCGTCCTCGTCGATCCCGGCGACGTCCAGCTCCTGCACGACCGGCGCCACCGGCACCGGCGACGCCGACGCCGGCAGCGTCAGCACCGGCACCGCGAGCAGGCCCGGCACCAGCAGGCCGAGGACGGACAGGGAGCGGAGCAGTCGCACGCCAGAGCCTTCACGAGAGAGGTCAGGTCCGGGACACGCCGAGGCGGTCCCCTTCCTTCCTTCGGCCCTGAGGCGGTGGTACTGGAGTGACTCGCGTTACGGCTTGAAGGCGCTGCCGTAGAGCCGGAACGCCTCGCGCAGCGACTCCCGCCACTCCGGCATGACGGGCAGCCCCGCCTCCTGCCAGGCGCGCGGCGACAGCACGCTGTAGGCCGGGCGCGGCGCCGGCACCGGGTAGTCCTCGGTGCGGATCGGCTGCACCCGCGCCGGGTCGGCGCCGAGCTCCTCGAAGACCGCCTGCGCGAAGCCGTGCCACGTCGTCTGCCCGCTGCCGGTGCAGTGGTAGGTCCCGGCCGGCGGGTTCTCGCGCGCCAGCGCCCACAGCCCCTTGGCCAGGTCGCGGCTCCAGGTCGGCGAGCCGTGCTGGTCGGCCACGACGGTGATCGTGTCGCGGGTGCTCTCGAGCCGGGCCATCGTCTTGACGAAGTTGTGCCCCGTGACGCCGTAGACCCAGGCGGTGCGCACCACCCACGAGTCGTCCGGGAGCAGCTCCCGCACGGCGAGCTCGCCCGCCAGCTTGGTCCGGCCGTACGCGCCCTTGGGTCCTGTCTCGTCGTCCACGTCGTACGGCGGGCCGTCCACGCGGTCGCCCGGGAAGACGTAGTCGGTGCTGACGTGGATGAGCTTCGCGCCGTTGGCAGCGCAGGCCTGCGCCAGCAGCGCGGGGGCCGTCGCGTTGACGGCGTAGGCCGTCTCCTCGTCGTCCTCGGCCGCGTCGACCGCGGTGTACGCCGCGGCGTTGATGACGACCACCTTGTGCTGCGGGCTGTCCGAGCGCACGACCCGGCACCACTCGGCGACGGTGTCCTTCACCGCGAACGGGTCGGTGATGTCGAGCTCGTCGATCGTCAGGCCCTTGCAGAAGACCGTCTGCCCGAGGGGGCGTGCCACGTCGACGAAGTCGGTGGAGAGCTGGCCGCCCATGCCGGTGACCAGGAACGCGTAGGTGTCCCGGTCGGTCGCGACCGCTTCGCTCACTGGCCGACCTTGGCGTACTTCGCCTCGGTCGCGGCCTTCTGCGGGCGCCACCACGCCTCGTTCTCGCGGTACCACGCGATCGTCGCCTTCAGGCCGGCCGCGAAGTCGGAGTACTCCGGCACCCAGCCCAGCTCGGTGCGCAGCTTGGTGCTGTCGATCGCATAGCGCCGGTCGTGGCCGGGGCGGTCCTTGACCAGGTCGTAGGCGTCCTCGGGCTGGCCGAGCTCGCGCAGGATCGCCTCGACGACAGCCCGGTTGGTCTCCTCGCCGTCCGCGCCGATCAGGTAGGTCTCGCCCGACCGGCCCTTGTCGATGATCGCCCAGACGCCGCTGTTGTGGTCGTCGACGTGGATCCAGTCGCGGACGTTGAGCCCGTCGCCGTAGAGCTTGGGCCGGCCCCCGGCGAGCACGTTGGTGATCTGCCGCGGGATGAACTTCTCGACGTGCTGGTACGGCCCGTAGTTGTTGGAGCAGTTGCTGATCGTGGCGGTGATGCCGAACGATCGGACCCAGGCGCGTACGAGCAGGTCGCTCGCCGCCTTGGTGCTCGAGTACGGGCTCGACGGGTTGTAGGGGGTCGTCTCGCTGAACCGCTCCGGGTCGTCGAGCTCGAGGTCGCCGTAGACCTCGTCGGTCGACACGTGGTGCAGCCGCACGCCGTGCCTGCGGACCGCCTCGAGGATCGTGAACGTGCCGACGACGTTGGTCTGCACGAACGGCGACGGGTCGCTCAGCGAGTTGTCGTTGTGCGTCTCGGCCGCGAAGTGCACGACGAGGTCGGACTCGCCGACCAGCCGGTCGACGAGCCCGGCGTCGCTGATGTCGCCCTTCACCAGCGGAGCTGCGTCGCCGAGGCTGGAGCCGTCAGCGGCGTAGGTGAGGGCGTCCAGGACGGTCAGCTCGACCTCGGGCCGGTGGCTACGGGTCCAGTGGACGAAGTTGGCACCGATGAACCCGGCTCCGCCGGTGACGAGGACGCGCATGGGAGCAGTCTCCCAGACGGCGGACGCGCGACGGTCCCGCACCCGGGCAGGTGCGGGGCCGTCAGCAGGTCGAGCTACTTGCAGGGCGAGAAGGACTTCGTGTCGTCCTCGTCGATGCCGTCCCACGACGGCACGGTGGCGGCGCCGGTGGAGCTGCGGACGTCTGCGCCGAGGGCGCTCATCTTGAAGGTGGCCAGCTTCTCGCCGGCGGCCTTCAGGTCCTTCTCCGTGACCGTGAAGACGATCTTGTTGCCGACCAAGGCCGCCTCGGTCCCGAGCGGGGTGGTCTTCGCCTCGCCGTCGTTGTGACGGATGGTCGTGGTCTTGCCGACCGGGGAGTTGTTGTACTGCAGCCAGAACTGGTCGGCGTTCTTCACGCCGCCGCCGAGGATCCGGTAGACGGCGGCGGAACCGGCCGGCGCGGCCAGCTCGATGGTGGCGGTGAACCCGGTGCAGGTGAACGTCTTCTTGCCGTTGACAGTCTTGGTCGCGCCGGTGCTGGCGAAGGTGACCGACACGATGTCGGAGTCGGCCTTCTGGACCGGCCCGCTGTGGTCGCCGGCGCCGGCCGCGACGCCCTGGCCGTTGACGGCGTTGGCGTCGCCCTTGGCGTCCTGGAGGGTGAGCGTGTTCGGCGCTGCCGTGGCTGTGGTGGCAAGCACGGCGGCCGTGACGGCGCCGAGGGCGACTGCGGGGCGGAGCAGACGAGCACGCATGGAGGTCTCCGGTGCTTGGGGGGTGCTGGGTTGACCCACAGTTCGACGTCGCGGTCGCTGTTCCTTCACGGATGCTGTGAGCGGGGCGGGCCTGACGCAGGAATGCGCGCTGCCCGGCGGGGTTACTTCTTGCCGCGGAGCGGCAGCACGACGTACGAGTCGCCGTCGAGCTGCTGGGCGCTCATGCCGAGGTTGGCGCCGCGCTGGAGCACCTCGAGCACCAGGCTCTTGATCGCTGCGCTGTTGGAGCGCTTCGGGATCGTCAGCTCGAACGGCACCAGGACGACGTCCTCACCGGGGAGCGCTGTCCCGGTCACCGTCGTCGAGCCGAAGTCGATCTTCTCGCCGGTGGCGCTGGTCCCGACCAGGGCGACGTCGAAGGCGACCTCGCCGAGGCCGCCGCTGCCGTTCCCGACCCACGAACCCGCCGCGAGCTGTCCGGTCACCTTGCCGGTCGGGGCCAGGTTGATCGGCAGCCCCTTGCCGTTCGTGCTGAAGCTGTCAGCGGAACCGGCCACCTCGTTGAACGGCAGGCCGCCGATGGTGCCGCAGCCCGTGGCGCCGTCGCCGCCGGCCTTGGGCTCGAGACGGCCAGGCGCCTGCTCGGCGCCGCAGCCCTCCTGGCGCAGGAAGAAGGTCGCGCTCTTGTCGCTGGTGCGCGGCGCCTTCTCGGCGTGGGCGGCCAGGCCGGTGGCAGCTGTGATCGACAGCGCCAGGGCGAGGGCGAGACGTGGAGCGCGGGACGTGAGCACGGAGGACCTCCGGGTCGGCTGGGTGCCGCAAGGTTCGACGCGCTACGCCCTACTCCTGCACCACCGCTCGCGAGGTGGGAGCAAGGACGTGCACCTCGCGCAAGCAGCGCGCCTCGCGGCCGCTGCCACGCGGGAGCCGGCGCGCACCGGCCCGACGTGGCAGTCCTTCCTCCCAGCCGGCCCCAGCGACCCGGCCCCGGCGACCCTCAGGCGATGGAGACGCGGCTGTGGTCGCCGAGCATCAGCCGGTGCGCCCGCGGCAGCGCGCTGGACGGCGCCACCTCGACCTGCTTGCCGATCAGGCTGTCCTCGATCCGGCCCACGCCGCGGATCGTGGACTCCTCCAGCACGATCGAGTGCTCGATCTCGGTGTCCTCGAGCGTGCAGCCGAAGTAGATCGAGGTGAACGGCCCGACGTAGGTGTCGCGGATCACGGTGTCGCGGCCGATGATCGCCGGCCCGCGGACGGTGGAGCGCTCGATGACGGCGCCCTCCTCGACGATCACCCGGCCGGTCAGCACGCTGTCGGCGTCGACCGTGCCGTGCACGGCGGGCTCGATCGCCTCGAGGACCTTGCGGTTGCACTCGAGCATGTCCTCGAGCCGGCCGGTGTCCTTCCAGTAGCCGGTGACCAGGTGCGGCCGGACGTCGCGACCCTCGTCGATGAGCCACTGCAGGGCGTCGGTGATCTCCAGCTCGCCGCGGGCGGACGGCTTGATCGCCCGGACCGCCTCGTGGATGACGGGGCGGAACATGTAGACGCCGACCAGAGCGAGGTCGCTCTTGGGCTCCTTGGGCTTCTCCACCAGCGTGGTCACGCCGCCGTGCGGGCCGAGCTCGGCCACGCCGAACTGCGACGGGTTGTCGACCTTGGTGAGCAGGATCTGCGCGTCGTAGCTGCCCGAGCGGAACTCCTCGACCAGCTCCGTGATGCCGCCGATGATGAAGTTGTCGCCGAGGTACATGACGAAGTCGTCGTCGCCCAGGAAGTCCTGGGCGATGAGGACGCAATGCGCCAGGCCCAGCGGAGCCGTCTGCCGGATGTACGTGACCCTGATCCCGAGGTCGCTGCCGTCGCCGACGGCGGCCTCGATCTCGGCGTGGGTGTCGCCGACGATGATCCCGACCTCGGTCACACCGGCGTCGCGGATCGCCTCCAGGCCGTAGAACAGCACCGGCTTGTTGGCGACGGGCACCAGCTGCTTGGCGCTCGTGTGGGTGATCGGGCGCAGGCGGGTACCGGCGCCCCCGGACAGGACGAGGGCCTTCATGACCCCGCAGGCTAGCCGTGTCGCCGCGCCGGGAATCCCCCTGTCGATCTCCGGGTCGGTAGCCTGAGGGGTCCGCGGTGAGGAACCTCGCCGCGGTCCGGCACGTCCTCGGGGGGACGACCGCTGCAGCGGCGGAGACGGAGAGGGCATCGATGGCGGACTCGCGGGACTGGAAGGCGGGCGGCGACGAGCCGGCCGCCGAGCGTCCTGCCCTGCCGCCGCACATGGACCCGCGCCGCCCCCGTGGAGGCGTCCCGCCCCGGCCGCCGCGCACCGTGCCGCCCCGGCCGGCAGGCACCCCGACCCGGAGCCGGGTCGCGCCGACCCGCCCTGCCCCGGCC
>JAKFFB010000281.1:0-30045 GCA_036675425.1 Actinomycetales bacterium
CGGTCGGCCGGTCGGGCGGCCGGGCCGTCGCGACCAGCCGGCCCTCGCGGTCGGGCAGCGGCTCGCTCGGCAGGTCGTCGGCTCCGTCGGGCAGCGGTCCGAGGACGAGGCGGGCGGCCTCGGCCGGCGGCACCCCTTCGAGGGTCAGCCGGCGCATCGCGGCCAGCCGCGCCAGGTCGTCACGGGTGTAGCGGCGGTGCGCGCCGGCGACGTGCTCGGTCGGGCCGAGTCCGTAGCGCCGGTCCCAGGTGCGCAGGGTGGCGGGCGCGATGCCGAGCCGGCGGGCCACCGCCGCCACCGAGAGCCGGGCGGTCGGGGGCAGCCCGGCAGACGGGACCGCGTCCGCACCCATCCCTGTCGCGCCCACCATCGAAGGATGGGGGAGGGCCGAGCGCGCCACAACTCGACTCGACCAGGGCGTGGCGCGCTCCGGACCTCGCTGACCACCTTCCGACCCGCACTTGAACAACTTATGGCGCGGTTGTAGGGTGACCGCAAAGGGAGCCCGAGACCCCGGCTCCCGCCGACGAGGGGACCCCTCATGACCGACATCTCGCGCCTCCCCGCCCCTCAGCTCGAGGTGTGGGAGTGGCAGCTGCAGGGCTCCTGCCGCAGCCACGACCCCTCGCTGTTCTTCCACCCCGAGGGCGAGCGGGGTCCCCGTCGGGCCAACCGGGAGGCAGCCGCCAAGGCCGTCTGCGCCAGCTGCCCCGTGCTGGCCGCCTGCCGCGCGCACGCGCTGGCTGTCCGGGAGCCGTACGGCGTGTGGGGCGGGCTGTCCGAGCACGACCGCGAGGCGCTGCTCGCGCGGGAGGTTCCGGCCGCCAGCTGAGCGGGCACGAGCCGGGCAGCGATCCGGACGGAGAGCCCGCCGGCCAGACATTTCGGACCCCCGTAACCGATGGCCGTCACGTATCGTTCACCTTGTGTGAGCGTCGTACGGGCGCTCCGTCCCCCGACCCAGACGGGAGCCCCCGGTGCCGCACGCGCTCGTCCAGCCGACCTCCCGCCGCCGCGCGCCGCGGGCCGGGCAGTGGCTCGCGCTCACCGGCCTCATCGGCCTGGTGGCCCTGACCGGCTGCTCGAAGGGCGAGCCGGACGCCGCGGCCACCGCCGAGGCCGCCGCGCTGACCGCCGAGGCCGTCCCCGCCGAGACCGCGCCGCCCGCGACCGCCGCCGCCACCCGCGCCCGCCCACCGGTCGCGCTCGCGGTCCGACCGCTCGGCGAGCGGCTGCGCCCCGACGTGATGATCAGCGGCCCCCGTACCTTCTCCGACGCCGCCATCGCCAAGCTGACGGCCCTGTCACCGGAGAACGGCGTCGTCGTCTTCCGCGCCGGGACCGTCAAGGTCAACGGCCGCGACCTGACCGCCGTCGGCGTCGACCCCTCGACCTACCGCTCCTTCGCCTCGAAGGGCACCGCCGAGGCCGACGCCGTCTGGCAGGCCGTCGCCCGCGGCGAGGCCGTCGCCTCCCACGAGGTGGCCACCAGCCGCAAGCTGGCGCTGGGCAAGGACCTCAAGGTCGCCCCGCGGGCCGGCGGCAACGACCTCCAGCTCCGGCTGGGCGCGCTCGCCACCACCGGCGTCCCGGACAACCACCTGATCGTCGACGACGAGACCGGCCGCACCCTGGGCCTGCCGCGCGCCACCGGCATGCTGCTCACCGCCGGCAAGGGCAAGGACCCGGTCGCCCTGGCCAAGCAGGTCGAGGCCATCGCCGGCAACGGCGCGCAGGTCGACCTCCTCACCGCCCCGGCCGCGAACCCGGTCGCCTTCCTCACCGGGAGCCGGGCCGCCAAGGCCTTCGGCGCCTTCTCCTACCGCTACTACCCGGACGGCACCATCCAGCCGGACGCCTCCTGGGTGCGCAGCAACATCGTCACCACGACCGTCCCGATCTTCGGCCGGGTGACCTGCCACCGGCTCATGGTCCCGCAGCTGCGCGGCGCCCTCGAGGACGTCGTCGAGGCGGGCCTCGCCCACACGCTGACGACCTACGACGGCTGCTACGTCCCGCGCTTCATCGAGCGCAACCCCGAGAACAGCATCTCGCTGCACACCTGGGGCATCGCGATCGACCTCGACGCCAGCAAGAACTACCGCGGCATCGAGGGCACCATGCACCCCGAAGTCGTGAGCATCTTCAAGCGCTGGGGCTTCCGCTGGGGCGGCGACTGGAAGTACACCGACCCGATGCACTTCGAGCTGGCCGCGCTCCTCAGCTGAGCCCGAGCCGGGCGCGGCGCAGGACCGCCTTCGCGGCGTTCCGTCCGCACTGGCCGTGCACCCCTCCGCCGGGGTGCGACGCCGCGCCGCACATCCACAGCCCGCGGACCGGCAGGGCGTACGGCGACCAGCCCGCGACGGGCCGGAACACCAGCAGCTGGTCGGGCGCTGCGGAGCCGCCGCCGACGTCGCCGCCGACCAGGTTGGGGTTGCGGCGCTCGAGGTCCAGCGGGCTGGTGACCGTGAGGTCGACGACCGCCTCGCGCAGACCGGGGGCGGAGCGCTCCAGCCGGTCGAGCACCCGCTCGGCGAAGCGCGTCTCCCAGCCGTCGGCCTCGTCCCGGGGCCGGGCCGGGCAGTGGCACTCGACCCACAGGCTCGCCGCGCCCGGAGGGACGCGGCTCGGGTCGGCCCGGTCCTGCTGGCCCAGGATGAGCTGCGGGTGGGTCGGCAGCCGGTCCCGGCGCACCTCGGCCTGGCTCATGGCCAGCTCGTCGAGGTCGCCGGTCAGGTGGACCACGACGCTGTCGCCCAGCCGCTCGTCGGCCCAGGGAGCCGGCCGGTCCAGGTCGACGTCGACCCGGAAGTAGCCACTGGTGTAGCGGTGCCGGCGCAGCTGGGCCAGCCAGTCGCCCGGCAGGTGCTGCTCCCCCACCAGGTCCCGGGCGAGCGCGCCCGGCGCGACGTCGGCGACGACCGCGCGGCGCGCCGCGACGCCTTCGCCGTCGGCGGTGACGACGCCGACCGCACGACCTCGTCGTACGACCACTCTCGTCACGTCGACGCCGGTCCGCACGACGACCCCGGCCTCCTCGGCGGCCTCGACGAGGGCGTCGGCCAGCCGGACGGCGCCGCCGACCGGGACGGGCATGCCGTGCACCTGCGCGGCCATCGCCAGCAGCATCGCCGGCGGGGTCGACCCAGCCGCGTCGACGGCGACGTCGGCGTGCGTGGCGTTGGCGGCGAACAGCATCCGCGCCTCGTCGCTGCGGAACTGCTGGGTGACCCAGGCCTCCACCGGCTCGAGCAGCATCCGCGCGGTCTGCACCGCCTCGCGCGGTCCCGCGAGCCGCGCGGCGGCGCGCAGCAGCGGCACGGGCGCGCCGACCGGGCCGAGCATCGCGTCGAAGAGCGGGACCCCCAGCCGATGCCACCAGGCGACGAGCTCCGCCCAGGCCGGGCCGTCGGCGCCGAGGCCCTCGGCGGTCGCGTCGACGCTGCGTCGCATCACCGCCGTGCGGCCGTCCCAGGTGGCGGCGACCGGCGTGCCGGTGTGCGCCCAGCGCAGCCGCCTGTCGAGGCCGAGCTCGCGGAGCACGGGGCTCGCGTGCAGCACGCCGTAGAACGCCGATCCCCAGTCGTGCAGGTAGCCGCGGTCGGTCACGTCGCTGCCGACCGCGCCGCCCGCGACGTCGCTGCGCTCGAGGACCTCGACGCTCCAGCCGGCCCGCGCGAGCAGCGTCGCGGCGACGAGCCCGTTCGGGCCGGACCCGATCACGACCGCGTCGACCGTCATGCGCTGCACGCTAGCGGCGCGACGGTCAGGCGGGGACGGTCCCGCCGCCGGTGGGCCGCTGGACCGGGAGGTCGGGCGCGGGCAGCGGGGCGGTGGCGACCGCGATCCGGTTGCGGCCCTCGTCCTTGGCCCGGTAGAGCGCGGTGTCGGTGGCGCGGATCAGCGACTCGCTGGTGGCGCCGTGGGTCGGGAACGTCGCAACGCCCGCGCTCACGGTGATCGACACCGGCAGGTCGGCCGTGGCGATCGCCTCGCGCAGCCGCTCGGCGACGACGGTCGCCTCGGGGAGCTCGCACTCGGGCAGCACGACGGCGAACTCCTCGCCGCCGTAGCGGGCCGGCACGTCGATGGCGCGGGCGTGCTCGACCAGCAGCGCGGCGACCTGGCGGAGGACGTCGTCACCGGTCTGGTGGCCGTGCTCGTCGTTCAGCAGCTTGAAGTGGTCGATGTCGAGCAGCACCAGGCTGACCGGCTCGAAGCTCGCGACGGCTCGCGCGAGGTAGCGGTCGAGGGTGATGTCGAAGCTGCGGCGGTTGGCGATGCCGGTGAGGCCGTCGGTCGAGGCGGAGCGACGCAGCTGCTCCATGAGGAAGGCGTTCTCGAGGGCGAGCGAGGCGTGCGCGACGAAGCGCTCGATGATGGTGACGACCCGCCGCTCGACCCGGGAGCCGGGGCGCAGCGAGTGCTCCAGCACGACCACGCCGAGAGAGCGCGCCTCCGAGGTCAGCGGGGCGATGAGCAGGTTGCCGGGCTGAGGCAGCGCCTTGCTCAGCCAGGGGTCCTCGAGCGGGTCGACGCCCTCGGTGAGCACGGTGCGCCGCGCGTCCATCGCGCGCCGCACCGCGGAACCGGGCGCGTCGACGTAGACCGAGGCCGGACGGCCGACCCGCCCCCGCGTGGCCAGCGGGCTGAGGATCTCCCGCGGCCCGGCGAGCACGAGCAGCCGCTCGATCCCGAACGCCTCGGCCAGGTGCTCGACGAGCGCCTCGGCCACGGCGTCCGGGTCCTGCGCCGACTCCACCGCGTCGCTGAAGCCGGCGAGCGCCTCGAGGTCGTAGCGGCGACGGCGCAGCTCCCGCTCGTTGATCGCCGAGAAGGTGACGGTGGCCAGGGTGATCAGCCAGAACAGCACCACGAAGCCCAGCAGCGAGCGGTACTCGTCGCCCGAGCCGGACAGCGGCGCTGCCCCGAGCACCTCGGAGTCGCGGGCGAAGTAGACGGCGAAGGCCAGGACCGAGTGCCACAGGGCCAGCCGCAGCCCGGTCCGGTACGACGCGAGGAGCGCGACGACCACGAGGTGCACCACGGCGAGGTAGCGCATCGGGCTCAGCGAGTTGCCGGCGGCGTACGCCACGAAGGCCAGGTAGAGCGCGTCGAGGATCAGGACGCCGACGAAGAGGCGGAGCAGCCGGCGACCCGCGGCCCGCCAGACCAGGTGGAGGCCCAGCGAGACGGCGAGGTAGCCGGCGGTCACCCCGGTCAGCAGCCAGCCGGAGACCAGCAGCTGCGAGGAGACCATCCAGGCGAAGACCGGGACGGTCGCGACCGCCGCCAGCCGGAACATCCAGAAGTAGCGCAGCCGCTCCTCGAGCGGGACGAGGTCCTGGGCGCTGTGCGCAGGGCGAGGAGCGCTCATGTGGCGACCCTCTCCAGCGGCCGGAACGGCAGCTCCTGGTGCGAGTACACAGGAGCCAGCGCCAGCTTCGGGTCATTTCGGTCGATCCGGTCCTGCGCGCCGAGGAAGCCCACGACGAGCAGCAGGAGCAGCAGCGGGACTCCCCCGACCGCTGCGGCGTCGCCGAGCACGCGGAGCGTGGCGCGCCAGCGGGTCTCCAGCGCGACCTGCGCGCGGATCCGCTGGACGGCCCGCACGACCGCCGCCTCGGCGACGGCGGCGTTCTCGTCGACCGCGTCCGGCAGGACCCGCTGGACCACCTGCGCGACCGTCTCCGTGACGGCGCCGGTGAGCGACGGCGTCACCGCAGACGGAGCCGCCACCGGGAAGCTGCCGACCCCTGAGACGGGAACGGGATCCGGCGCGACCTCTGCCGGCGGGCCCGGGTCGACGGTAGACCCCGATGCGGCGACGGGCGCAGCAGCGGGGCCGGGCGGCTGCTCCTGGGGCGGTGTCGGGGCAGGCCCGGATTCCGGAACAGGAACAGGAACAGGAACAGGAACAGGGTCCGGCACCACGACCGGGTCCGGCACCACGACCGGGTCCGGCACCACGACCGGGTCCGGCACCACGACCGGGTCCGGCACCACGACCGGGTCCGGCACCGCCACCGGGAGGTCGGGCGTGGCGGGCGGGGCGGCGCGCAGCTCGTACCGGTGAGTGGCGGTTGCCGCGTTGCCGACCGCATCGGTCAGGCTGACGACCAGCACCCAGGTGCCGTCGGCGTCGAGCGTCGGGGTCAGCGGGCCCGCACCGCAGCTCGGAGCGGTGACGACACCGCTCGGCGAGGTGAGGGTGCAGCTCCAGGTCCCGGCGTCGCCGGCCAGGAGCAGGGTCGGGGTGCCGTCCGCCGACGGCCCCCCCGGACCGTCCACCGCCACGAACGGAGGGGTCGAGTCGAGCTGGTAGGTGTGAGTGCCTCGACCGACCTTGCCGACCGCGTTGGTCACGGTGACGGCCAGCACCCAGGTCCCGTCGGAGGTCAGGTCGAGCAGGAGCGATCCGGGACCGCAGGCCAGCGACGTGCTGACACCGGCCGGGTCGGTGAGGGCGCACTCCCAGGTTCCGGTGTCGCCCGCCAGCAGGAGCGTCAGCTGGGGCTCGTTGGCCGGCCCGGTGGGGCCGGTCACGGCAACCCCCGGAACGGCGCTGTCCAGCAGGTAGGTGTGCCGAGCGGTCCCGGCGTTGCCTGCGCTGTCGGTGACGGTCGCGTCGAGCACCCAGGTGCCGTCGACGCCCAGAGCCAGGTTCAGGTCACCTGCGTCGCACAGCAACGGCGTGACGGCCCCGTTCGGATCGGTCAGCGTGCAGGACCAGGTCCCCGTGCCGGTGAGCTGAAGCGTCGGGGAGCTGTTCGGCGCCGGGCCGGTCGGGCCCGTGATCGCGGCCGTCGGCGGCGTCGTGTCCAGCCGGTACGACCACGATGCCGTGCCTGTGTTCCCGGCCGCGTCGGTGACGGAGACGCCGAGCACCCACGTGCCGTCCGCAGTCACCGGAACCACCTGCTGCCCCGGAGCGCAGGCGAAGGGCGCCGGGGAGCCGCCCGGGGCCGTCAGCGTGCAGACCCAGCTGCCCCCGTCGGACGCAAGCGTCACGGTCGGGGAGGTGGCGGAGGACGGGCCGGCGGGACCGGTCGCCGTCACGACGGGCGCGGTCCCGTCGTAGGCGTAGGAGTGCGATGCCGCGCTGGTGAGGCCCCCCGAGGTGAGCGCGACGTCGAGGACCCAGGTCCCGTCCGCGTCGAGCGCCAGCACCAGGTCCCCCGCCCCGCAGGCGACCTGCGACGAGCTCCCGCCCGGCGCGGTCAGGGCGCACGCCCACGTGCCGACGTCGCCGGCCAGCAGCAGGGTCGGTGAGGCGTCGGACGACGGTCCCGAGGGGCCACGCACGTCGACCACGGGCTCTCGCACGAAGCTGTGGGTCGTCGTGCCGGTGTTGCCCGCGGCGTCGGTGACGCTGACGTGGAGCACCCAGGTGCCGGCCGCGTCCAGGGCGAGGGTCAGCGGCCCCAGGCTGCAGCCGACGGGCTGCGACCCGCCGCTCGGGGACGAGAGCGTGCATGTCCAGGCGCCGTCCTCGCCGCTCAGGGTGAAGCTCGGCGTCGCGTCCGGCGCCGGCCCCATCGGCCCGGTGACGACCGGGGCCGGCCTGGTGGTGTCCAAGGTGTAGCGGTGCGTCGTGGACGCGCTCAGTCCGTTCCTGCTGACCGTGATCGTGCCGGTGTACGTGCCGTCCGGCGCCGTTCTGAGGTCGTACACGTAGGTGCCCTGCGAGCAGCTCGTCGAGAAGGTCCCGCTCGGGCCGGTGACCGTGCAGGACCAGGTGACGCCGGCCTCGGCACTGAGGGTGAAGACGGGAAGCTGATCGTTCGACGGCCCGGTCGGACCCGTGATGACCGGCGCGGCCGGCGGAACCGGTGCGGTGTACGCGTACGACGAGGTAGCCGTGCCGCTGGGCGTCCCTTCGCTGTCGTACGCCGTCACGCTGAGCGTGTACGTGCCGCTCGGCTGGGCCGAGATGTCCGGCGTCCAGGTCGTGCCGCAGGACGGCGACGAGCCGACGACCGCGCCGCCGGCGCTGGTGAGCGTGCAGTCCACGCGAGTGACCGTCGGTCCGACCGACCAGGACCAGGTGGGCGTCGGGTCGGAGCCGGCCGCCGGCTCGGTCGTGAAGGACGGCGTGGGAGTCGCCCAGGCCGTAGAGGAGAGGCCGAGGACGACGACGGCGGCTGCCCCCGCCACGACGCCCAGCAGCCGGAGGAGGGCAGCCCGAAGCCCGGCACGTCCCTCCGTGAGCCCGGGCTGGGCCATGGCACCACTCCATCGGCACCCGGTTGGCGCCGTTGAGGAGTTCTCGGCGGTCTGCGCGCCTCGCCCCATGGCCCAGAGGAGTGGTGTATCCGGCCCGAAGGGACCAGAACGCCCCCGTCAGGATCCCTTGACGGCCGTCAGGTTGAGTTGACGGGGCACCCTGCCGATCCACCGGGCATGGGCTTCGACTGGCCGTACGCGTCCGTGTCCGATCCGGCCTGGCTGTCGCCGCCGGGTACCGCCGACCCGTACCTCGCCAGCGCCCGCGACGCCGTCCGGGACCTGCTGCCGGCCGGGTCCGGTCCCGAGCACCTGCTGGCCGGCCTGGCGGCGGCCGCGCAGCTGCGCGAGCGGCTCGACTGGGTGCTGCTCTCGCTGGTGGGCGAGGGCCGCGCGGCGGGGCTGTCCTGGTCGCAGGTCGGCACCGCGCTCGGGGTGAGGAAGCAGGCCGCGCACCAGCGCTACGGGCCCTACGTCGAGGCGGCCCTCGCGCAGGCACGCGCGAGCGCGCCGGGACAGATGGGCCCGAACGGGTCAGCCTGATCGGGTGATCGTCCGCCGGGCCGGATCGGACGAGAGATCAGCATGGACCCGATCCCTGCGCGCGTCACGGACGCGGACGTGCTCGAGCTGGTCGACGTGCTCCTCGAGGACGTCGACGAGGCTCCCGAGGAGCCGCCCGCCCGCCGACCGTGGCTGCCGACCGCCCTGATCGGGCTCGGCGCGGTGCTCGTCATCGCCGCCTCGTCCACCGCGGTGATCGCCGCCTTCCGCCAGTCCGCGACCGCGGAGCGGGTCACGGCCACCAGCCGGCTCGCCGACGCCTACCAGGACGCCCTCTACACCGCGACCGTCGAGCAGTCGCTCGAGCGGGCGGTCCGCCTCACCGACGACCCCGAGCTGCTCGGCTGGCACCGGGACGCGGGGAGCTCGCTCGACCAGGCCCTGACCGAGGTCGAGACGGTCGGCACCGCCGCAGACGTCGAGCTGGTCGAGCGGGTGCGCGAGCGGCACGACGCCTACACCACGCTCATCCCCGTCGGCCTGGGTTCCGGGCCGCGCGCCGACGCCGCGGACCGGCTGGCGGTGGAGGCCTCCGAGGACGTCCAGGACCTGCTCAGCGAGGCGTCGCAGGCGCGCTACCGCGAGGCCGACGCCATCCGCGAGTCGGCCGCGAGCAGCGCCCGGACGACTGCCACCGCGCAGGCCGTCGCCGTCGGGGTGCTGCTGCTCGTGCTGGTCGCCGCGGCCCTGCTGGCCCTCGCCTGGTGGCACCGGCTGCGCCGCGAGAAGGTCCGCAGCCAGCACCGCGCGCTGCACGACGAGCTCACCGAGCTGCCCAACCGGCTGGTCCTGCAGGACCGCGTGGAGCAGGCCCTGCTGGTCGGCCGCCGCGAGGGCGGCGTCACCGCCCTGATCGTGCTCGACCTGGACCGCTTCAAGGAGATCAACGACTCGCTCGGGCACGACTACGGCGACCTGCTGCTCCAGCAGATCGGTCCCCGGCTGCGCCGCGAGCTGCGCGAGAGCGACACCGTCGGCCGGCTCGGCGGGGACGAGTTCGCGGTGATCCTGCCGCGCATCTCCGGCGTCGACGGCGCGATGGTCGTGGCGGAGAAGCTGGCCCGCGCCCTCGAGGAGCCGTTCGTCGTGAACGGCATGTCACTGGCCGTCGAGGCCAGCGTCGGCGTCGCCGTGGCGCCCGACCACGGAGACGACGTCCGCACCCTGCTCCAGCGCGCGGACATCGCGATGTACGTGGCGAAGGACAACAAGCTGGGCGTCTCGTCGTACGACTCCTCGGTCGACGGCCACAGCCCGGCCCGGGCCGCACTGCTCGGCGACCTGCGGCGCGCCATCAGCGAGCGCGAGCTCTCGCTGCACTTCCAGCCCAAGACCGACCTGGTCAGCGGAGCGCTGCAGGGCGTCGAGGCGCTGGTGCGCTGGCAGCACCCGACCCAGGGCCTGCTGTCGCCGGACGCCTTCGTCCCGCTGGCGGAGCGGACCGGCCTGGTCCACTCGCTCACCCGCTTCGTGCTCGACTCCGCGCTCGCGCAGTGCCGGGCCTGGTACGACCAGGGGCTCGAGCTGCCCGTGGCGGTCAACCTGTCGACCCGGACGCTGCTCGACCGCGGCTTCGGCGACGAGGTCAAGGCGCGGCTGGCCTACTGGAAGCTGCCGCCGCGGCTGCTCACCCTGGAGATCACCGAGAGCGCGCT
This sequence comes from Actinomycetales bacterium, assembly GCA_036675425.1. Taxonomy (GTDB): domain Bacteria; phylum Actinomycetota; class Actinomycetes; order Mycobacteriales; family SCTD01; genus SCTD01. The sequence goes on from JAKFFB010000281.1 coordinate 10,449, forward strand.
CATGGGCGACCCTGCCCGCGCCGCGGAGCTCCTCGGCGAGCTCGCCGACCAGGGCGTCCGGCTGTCCATCGACGACTTCGGCACCGGCTACTCCTCGCTGAGCAGCCTGCGCACCCTGCCCGTCCACGAGCTCAAGATCGACCGGTCCTTCGTCCGGGACATGCTCACCTCGCCGCAGGACGCCTCGATCGTGCGGGCCATCGTCGACCTGGGCCACACGCTGGGGCTGACCGTGGTCGCCGAGGGCGTGGAGGACGAGCCGACCGCCCGCGAGCTGAGCCGGCTCGGCTGCGACCTCGGCCAGGGCTACCACCTCGGCATGCCGACCACCGCCCGCCGGCTGCTCGGCGACATGGGCCCGGTGGGCGTCTGGGCGCCCCGCCCCAGCCCGCCGGTCGACCTGCCGTAGGACGCAGAACGGCCCGGCACCCCCTCGCGGGAGCGCCGGGCCGGTTTGCTGTCGGAACTAGTGGCTGTGGCCGTGGCCGCCGTGGCCGTGGTCCGCGCCGGACTCCTCCTCGCGCTTGTCCGCGACGAGCGTCTCGGTCGTCAGCAGCATGCTGGCGATCGAGGCGGCGTTGCGAACGGCGCTGCGGGAGACCTTGACCGGGTCGACGATGCCCTGCTTGACGAGGTCGCCGTACTCCCCCGTCGCGGCGTTCAAGCCCTGGCCGGCACCGAGCTCGCGGGCCCGGTTGACGGCCACGCGACCCTCGAGACCGGCGTTGCGGGCGATCCAGTACGCCGGCTCGTCGAGCGCGCGACGGACGATCCGGACGCCGGTCCGCTCGTCGCCCTCCTTGCCGAGGTCGCCCTCGAGGCAGGCGGCGGCGTGCACGAGCGCGGCGCCACCACCGGGGACGATGCCCTCCTCGACCGCGGCCTTGGTCGCCGAGATGGCGTCCTCGAGGCGGTGCTTGCGCTCCTTGAGCTCGGTCTCGGTGTGCGCGCCGACCTTGATCACGCCGACACCGCCCGAGAGCTTCGCGAGCCGCTCGGAGAGCTTCTCCTTGTCCCAGTCGGAGTCGCTGTTCTCGATCTCCTGCTTGATCTGGGCGACGCGACCGGCGACCTCCTCGGCCGACCCGGCGCCGTCGACGATCGTCGTCAGCTCCTTGGTCACCGTGACGGTGCGGGCCTTGCCGAGCACCTCGAGGCCGACCTGGTCGAGCTTGAGACCGACCTCGGCGCTGATGACCTGGCCGCCGGTGAGCACGGCGATGTCCTGGAGCATCGCCTTGCGGCGGTCGCCGAAGCCGGGGGCCTTGACGGCCGCGACCTTGAGGGTCTTGCGGATCGCGTTGACGACCAGCGTGGACAGCGCCTCGCCCTCGACGTCCTCGGCCACGATGAGCAGCGGCTTCTGGGCCTGGACGACCTTCTCGAGCAGCGGCAGCAGCTCGGCGAGGGCGCTGACCTTGCCGTTGACGATGAGGACGTACGGCTCGTCGAGCACGGTCTCCATGCGCTCGGCGTCGGTGACGAAGTAGGGGCTGATGTAGCCCTTGTCGAACTGCATGCCCTCGGTGAGCTCGAGCTCCAGGCCGGTGGTCTGGCTCTCCTCGACCGTGATGACGCCGTCCTTGCCGACCTTGTCGATCGCCTCGGCGACGAGCTGGCCGACCAGGGCGTCCTGGGCGGAGATGGCGGCGACCGCGGCGACCTCGTCGTGGGTCTCGACCTCGGTGGCGGCGGCGAGCAGCGCCTCGTGGACGGCCTCGACGGCGGCGTCGATGCCGACCTTGAGGCTCATCGGGTTGGCGCCGGCCGCGACGGCGCGCAGGCCCTCGTGGACCATCGCCTGGGCCAGGACGGTCGCGGTGGTGGTGCCGTCACCGGCGACGTCGTTGGTCTTGGTGGCCACCTCCTTGGCGAGCTGGGCGCCCATGTTCTCGTAGGGGTCCTCGAGCTCGACGTCGCGCGCGATGGTCACGCCGTCGTTGGTGATGGTCGGGCCGCCGTAGGCCTTGGCGAGCACGACGTTGCGGCCCTTCGGGCCGAGCGTCACCTTGACGGCGTTGGCGAGGGCGTCCACGCCGCGCTCGAGCGAGCGGCGGGCGTCCTCGGAGAAAGCGAGGGTCTTGGCCATGCGGGTGTTCCTTCCGGAAAGTGCGACGCCCCGGTGCCCCGTCAGGGGAACCGGGGCGTCACATGAAGCAGATGGGGGCTGGGACTAGCCCTCGATGACGGCCAGCACGTCGCGAGCGGAGAGCACGAGGTACTCCTCACCGGAGTACTTCACCTCGGTGCCGCCGTACTTGCTGTAGAGCACCTTGTCGCCGACCTTGACGTCGAGCGGCACGCGGGCGCCGTCCTCGAAGCGGCCCGGGCCGACAGCCAGGACGGTGCCCTCCTGGGGCTTCTCCTTGGCGGTGTCGGGGATGACCAGACCCGACGCGGTGGTGCTCTCGGCGTCGCTCGCCTGGACCACGATGCGGTCCTCGAGCGGCTTGATGGCGACCTTCGTCGCAGTGGACACGATGCCTCCTGGTTGTGCACAGACGGTGGGCGGAGCTGGCGTCCTGCCGTCGCGGGGGTCAGGGGCCGAGCTGCAGTTGGCACTCTAGCCCTTCGAGTGCCAGCGACACAACTCAGGTGAGGGTCACGGCGAGGAAGACGGCGTACGACGCCAGCAGGCCGGCGCCGGCCGCCCTCCCGAGGGTGCCCCTGCGGGCCGCGGCGACCAGGACCAGCGGCAGGGCGGCTGCGGCGACAGCGGGTCCGCCGGCGCCTTCCCCGGGCAGGTCCGTCACCAGGGCGGCGGCGCCGAGGGTGAGCGTCGCGTTGTAGGCGGCGCTCCCGACGATGGCGGCCACGGCGATCTCCTCCACCCCGCGGCGCGCCGCGGCGAGCACGATCGCGAACAGCTCGGCGGTCGTCGCAAGGGCCAGGGCGGTGAGGCCGATCGCGGTGTCGTCGGCGCCGGTGGTCTCCACCAGGCGCGTGGCGCCCTCGACGGCGCCCGCGCCCCCGGCGGTCATGAGCGCGATGCCGGCGAGCAGCAGGAGGACGGCGAACCGACTCGGCTCCTCGTCCTCCTCCAGCTCGGCCAGCTCGCCAATGGCCGGCGGCTGCCTCTCCTTGCGCCAGACCAGCGCGACCAGCCCGACGTAGGCGAGGACGAGCAGGACGCCGTCGAGCCTGGTGATCCCACCCGGCAGGGTCGCCAGGGCGAGCAGCCCCGCCACCGCGCTGCCGACGGCGTAGAGCCGGGTGCGGCGGCCGACCGGCAGTGGCCGGACGAGCGCGGCGAGGCCGAGCGCGGCGGTGAGCATGGTGACGTTGGCGCCGATCGCGTCGCCGACCGCGAAGCCCGGGCGGTCCTGGGCCGCGGCGAGCACAGCGGTGACCAGCTCCTCCGGCTCCGCGCCGGCGAGCAGCACGGCGACCGCGAGCACGGTCAGGCCGAGGCGCCGCGCGGTGCCCGCCGCGTTCTCGACGAACAGCTCCGCCCCCGCCACGAGCAGCCCCGCGGCGAGGACCAGGAGCAGGACGCCGGTCAGCGGCAGACGACCTCTCGTACGTCCATTGCACTGTCCGCGGGCAGGTCGATCGGGCTGGGGGCGACGCCCGCGGCGACCAGCCGGCTGCCCAGCGCGGCGACCATGGCGCCGTTGTCGGTGCACAGCCCCGGGCGGGGGACGCGGAGCACGATGCCGGCCCGATCGCAGCGCTCCTGGGCGAGCTCCCGCAGGCGCGAGTTGGCGGCGACCCCGCCGCCGATGAGCAGCGAGCCGACGCCCGACTCGGTGCAGGCGCGGACCGCCTTGGCGGTCAGCACGTCGACGACCGCCTCCTGGAAGCTCGCGCAGACGTCGGCGACGGGGACCGGCTCGCCCGCGGCCTGCTTCGCCTCGACCCAGCGGGCCACGGCGGTCTTCAGCCCGCTGAAGGACACGTCGAAGGACTGCTCCTTGAGCATGCTGCGCGGGAAGGCGATGGCGTCGCGGTCGCCCTCCCGGGCCTGCCGGTCCACGACGGGGCCGCCGGGGAAGCCGAGGCCGAGCAGGCGGGCGACCTTGTCGAAGGCCTCCCCCGCTGCGTCGTCGACGGTCGCACCGAGCGGGGTCATGGTGGCCGTCACGTCGTCGACCATCAGCAGGCTGGAGTGCCCGCCGGAGACGAGCATCGCGATGGTCGGCTCGGGGAGGGCGCCGTGCTCGAGGACGTCGACCGCGACGTGGGCGGCGAGGTGGTTGACGCCGTAGAGCGGGACGTCGAGGGCCAGCGAGTAGGCCTTGGCGGCGGCGACCCCGACGAGGAGCGCCCCGGCGAGGCCCGGGCCGGCGGTGACGGCGACGGCGTCGAGGTCGCTGAGGGCGATCCCCGCGGTCTCGAGGGCGCGGTGGACGGTCGGCACCATCGCCTCGAGGTGCGCGCGGCTGGCCACCTCGGGCACCACCCCGCCGAAACGGGCGTGCTCGTCGACGCTGCTCGCCACCGCGTCCGCGAGCAGGGTGGTCCCCCGGACGATGCCGATGCCGGTCTCGTCGCAGGAGGTCTCGATCCCGAGGACCAGCGGCTCGTCCGTCACGGGCGCCAGCCTAGGAGCCGCGGGAGCAACCACGTGCACCTCAGCCTCCCGACCGATCTCCCGCGCTCACTCGCGCCGGATCGCCCCCGTCCCCGGGCCAGGTGCACGCGGTTGCTCCCGAGCATCACCCTCGGCGGGTGAGGACCAGGGCGTCCACACCACCGGGGTAGTAGCCACGGCGGACCCCGGTCCGGGTGAAGCCGTGCCGGTCGTAGAGCCGCTGCGCCGACAGGTTGTCCGCCCGCACCTCCAGGGAGACCACCCGCTGCCGCCGCCGGTCGGCCTCCGCGAGCAGCTCGAGCAGCAGCTGCGACCCGAGGCCCGTCCCCTGGGCAGCCGGGGCCACCGCGATCGTCTGCACCCAGGCCTCGTCCGGGTAGTCGCACAAGCCCGCGTAGCCGACGACGGCACCGCCCTCGAGCGCCACCACGTAGTGCCGGGTGTCGAGCTGCCCGAGCTCGGACCAGAAGAGACGCTCGCTCCAGCCCTCCGGCGAGAACAGCGCCCGCTCGAGCGGCAGCAGCTCGGCGACGTGCCACCACCGCATCCGCTCGATGCTCACCACGGGGCGGGCTCGGTGACCGTCCCGCCGGTGCGGAGCGACACCCGGTGCAGCAGCTCTCCTGCCCGCAGGTGGACCTCGTCGTCGAGCCGCCCCAGCCACTCCGCCGACGGCCCGAGGTGCTCGCTCTCCCAGGCGAGCCCCTCGGCGTCGAAGGCCGACAGCCGGTCGTCGTCGAGCAGCAGGCACAGCCCCAGGTCGGCGTGCGGGTCGTAGCGCCGCACCGTCGGCCGGTCGATCCGCGACCAGCTGTCCGGGTCCTCGGTGTCGACGAGGTACGGCCCACCGCCCACCGACACGAACAGCGTCGACGGCTCCGGCCACGACGCGACCAGCGACAGCCGGCCGCCGACGAGGTCGCTCGCGAAGACGCCGGTCCACACCCGCCCGCTGGCAGAGGTGATGCGCAGCCAGGCGCCGTCGTGCCCGCCGTCGCGCCGCGCGCCCGGGTAGTAGACGCGCTCCTTGACCTTCGACATCCCGCGCAGGGTTCGCTCGTGCGCCACCGTGAAGTCGTGCGGGAAGGCGTCCAGCCAGAGCGGGGTGTCACTCATGCCGTGACTCGCTTGGCAGCTCCCGGCTCCACGGCGTCCGGCCGGCGCAGGTAGAGGGGCGTCAGCGGGTCGCCCGGCTCCCCCGCCAGCACCCGGTCCGCCGCCCGCGCGACCAGCCGCGGCACCGACGGGTGCAGCACCGACTCGTCCACCTCACCCAGCACGTCGCGGTGCAGCACCGCACCCGCCCCGACCACGCGGTCCCCCGGGCGCAGCTGCACGACCAGGTCCGCCGGCCGTACGACCGACGGGCCGTCGACGCGCGACCCGGCCACGTAGCGGGCCCAGTAGACCTCCCGCCGCCGCGCGTCGGTGACGACCACGACGTCGCCGTCGTCCGCCAGCCCGTCCAGCGAGCAGACGGAGTACGACGGGACGGCCAGCGCGTCGGACATCGCGGCCGCCGTCATCAGCCCCACGCGGAGCCCGGTGAACGGGCCGGGACCGGCACCCACCACGACCGCTTCGGGCCGCCGGCCGGCCAGCACCGACCGGACGCCCTGTGCCAGCAGCTCCCCGTGCCGGCGGCCGTCGACGACGACCGACTCGGCGAGCACCTCGAGGCCGTTCGCGGTCAGGTCGACGAGGGCCGCCGAGACGGCGGGCGAGGACGTGTCGAGGCCGAGGACGAGCACGCGTACGAGGGTAGGCGCGACGGGGCACACTGCTGGGGTGGAGCCGGTCGACCTGTCGGGCACCCTGCGCCGGCTCGAGCCGAGCGGCTGGGTCGGCGCCGCGCGCGCCTTCGCCCGCTCGCTCCGGGCTGCCGGGCAGGACCCCGGTCGGCTGCTCGTCGTCGGCACCGAGCAGGAGGAGCCGTGGCACCTCACGGCCCACCTGTCCGACGCCGCGCGCTGGGGTGCGATGCCAGGACCCCCGCCCGTGCTCGTGCGGCGGCACGTCCCGGAGGGCGCGCCACCCCACCTGTCCATCGGGCTCGAGGCCGTGCACCGGGCCACGCGCGGGGAGCGCGTGCTCATCGCCGCACCGACCACGGCCGACGACCTGCTGCTCGAGCGGCTCGACGACGCCAAGAGGCACGGAGCCGTGCTCTACGCCCTGCACGACGCCGACCGCACCCTCGAGGAGCTGGCGCACGAGGCGCTCGCCATCCCGGAGGTCGGCGGTCTCGACACGGCGACGCACGTGCTCACCACGCGGGAGCTGCCGCGGCGGCGCTGGTCCTTGCGGCGATAACCCCCCGACCGGGGGATCTCGGACATCTGCATCGCACCCGACACAGGGGGGATGAGCGGCGAGCGGAACGACGCCACCGAGCACCAGTGGCGCGCGCGCCCGGTGCTCGCGGGGACGCTGCGCGCCGGTCTGCTCGCCGTGCCTCTCCTCGCCTCCAGCGGCGCCGTCCTGCTGGTGTCGCGCTGGCTGCCCCCAGGAGCCGGCTCCCGCTGGTGGGGCCTGGCGGCGATGCTGCTCACGGCGGTGAGCGTCGCGATGGCCGTCGAGCGGGCCACCCGCCGGCTGCTGCCGATCGCCCTGCTGCTCAAGCTGTCGATGATCTTCCCGGACCGCGCGCCGTCCCGGTTCAAGCTGGCCCGCGCTGCAGCCGTCCGGCCGCCCGGCCACGAGCTCCTGTGGAACGGCACGGAGACCGAGCCGACGAGCACCGCGGACCTGGTGCTGAACCTCGTCGCCGCCCTGGGCACGCACGACCGGCGTACGCGAGGGCACTCCGAGCGGGTCCGGCTGCTGTGCGACATGCTCGCCGAGGAGCTCAAGCTCGACGACGACGACCGGGACCGGCTCCGCTGGTCGTCGCTGCTCCACGACGTCGGCAAGATGAAGGTCTCCACCTCGATCCTCAACAAGCCGGGGCGGCTCGACGCCAAGGAGTTCGACCGCATCAAGCAGCACCCCGCTGCCGGGGCCGAGCTGGCAGCACCGCTCATGCCCTGGCTGGGCGAGTGGGGCGACGGCATCCTGGACCACCACGAGAAGTACGACGGCAGCGGCTACCCGAACGGCAAGGCCGGCCCGCAGATCTCCACCGCCGGCCGGCTCATCGGCCTGATCGACGCCTTCGAGACCATGACGGCGGCTCGCCCGTACAAGAAGGCCATGGCCACCAAGGCCGCCCGTGAGGAGCTCGCGCGCTGCGCGGGGACCCACTTCGACCCGCTGATGGTCCGGGCGTTCCTCGCGATCTCCCTCCCCCGTGTCCTGTGGGCCATGGGTCCGCTGTCGTTCCTCTTCCAGCTGCCGTTCCTGCGTCCTCTGGCCGAGGCCGGAGCGCGGACCAGCGTGGTCGCACCGCAGGCCGCCGCCACGGCGCTCGCCTCCGGCGCAGCGTCGGCGGTCCTGGTCGGCAGCGGCTTCGGCGGGATCACCGGGCCGGCGACCACCGGTGCGGCGGAGCTGCTGGGATCCCCCGAGCTCAGCTCCTCCCAGGGCGCGGCGCCCTACAGCCTGCAGGACCGCGTGCTGCGGTCGGCCGACCAGCCGTCGCCCGAGGACGACTCCGACCCCACCCCGCTCGACGTGTCCGGCTCGCAGGACGACGCGGACACCGGCCCGGAGCCGACGGGATCGGCGCAGCAGGGCCGCACCACGACCCCGGACACCGAGGCGGAGCCGTCGCCGACGTCATCAAGCGGCGCAACCGCACCTGTGGCCGCCGCCGAGCCGAGCACCGGCATGCCGAGCGCGCCCTCGACCGACGCGCCTGCCGAGTCCCCCGCTGATCCGGCCCCCGAGCCCGAGCCCGCCCCCGAGTCCTCCCCGGCGCCGTCGCAGCCGGCTGCCCCCGCGGCCGAGCAGCCACCCGCCGCCGAGGCGCCCGACGACCCGGAGCCGGTGGTCCTCGTCCCCGGCCCGCAGCCGGTCGTCGAGTCGCCCGCCGCGGAACCCGCACCCGAGGCCACGGCCCCGGTCACCGCCACCCCGGCCCCGGAGCCGTCGGCGCCTGCGAGTGCGAGCAGCAGCCCCGAGCCCGAGCCGAGCGCGACGGCCAGCGGCAGCCCCGAGCCCGACCCGACCGCGAGCGCGACCGCGAGCGCGACCGCGAGCCCGGAACCGACCGCGAGTGTCAACCCCGACCCCGACCCCGCCCCCGAGCCGACCGCCACTCCCACGCCGACGACCAACCCGCAGGTGAGCGCCGCCATCCTCGACGGACCCGCGGACGTCGTCTCGTCCCGCACCGCGACGTTCACCTTCGCGAGCGGGACCACCTGGGAGTGCCAGGTCCTCGCCAACGGCGCGGGCGGGGGGAGCTCCTACCTGCCGTGCAGCAGCCCGTACACCGTCACCGTCACGTCCGACACGACGCACACGCTGCGGATCCGTGACGCCGCCACCACCGGCAACGGCGCCACGGTCTACAGCTGGACCTGGACGGTCGACCCGGCGTACGTGTCCGCGCAGGCAGCGACCGACCCGATGCCGCTGACCGGCATCGACCTGTCCGACGGACTGCCGGCCGGGCCCGGCGCGAGCCTGACCCTGATGGCGCTGCTCATGGCCGCCGCCACGCCGGTCGCGGCGCTCGCGCGACGGGTGCGCGAGCGCCGGACGACGCCGGTCGGCTGACCGCCTACTGCTCCTTGAACTGCTCCTGCAGCTCGCGCTTGAGCACCTTGCCGGACGGGCCGAGCGGGAAGGCGTCGACGAAGAAGACGCGGCGCGGGTACTTGTAGGCCGCGAGCTTCTCCTTCGCCCAGGCGCTCAGCTCCTCCTCGGTGATCTCGCCGCCGTTCGGGTCCTTGACCACCGCGGCGCTGACCTCCTCGCCGTACTGCGGGTCCGGCAGGCCGAAGACCGCGACCTGGCCGACCGCCGGGTGGCGCAGCAGCGCTTCCTCGACCTCGCGGGGGTAGATGTTGTAGCCGCCGCGGATGACCATGTCCTTCTTGCGGTCGACGATCGAGACGTAGCCGTCCTCGTCCTTGGTGCCGAGGTCGCCGGTGCGGAACCAGCCGTCCACGATCGCGGCGGCGGTGGCCTCGGGCTTGTTGAGGTAGCCCTTGAAGACGTTGTGGCCGCGCACCACGATCTCGCCGAGCTCACCGGTGGGCAGCAGCTCGATCCGCTCGTCGACCTCGGCCTTGGCGACCTCTACCTCGACGCCCCAGATCTGCTTGCCGACGGTGCCGGGCTTGGGCTCGAAGCCGACCTGGTTGAAGGTCGCCACGGGCGAGGTCTCGGTGAGGCCGTAGCCCTCGAGGACCTGGGTGCCGAAGACCTCGGCGAACTTCTCCAGGACCGGCACCGGCAGTGCTGCGCCGCCGGACATGGCGGACTTCAGCTTCGGGCGCAGGTCGGAGGTCTTCGCGGCCTCGAGCAGCCCGATGTACATCGTCGGGACGCCCATGAAGATCGTGCACTTCTCCTTCTCCAGCAGCTCCAGGGCCTGGGCCCCGTCGAAGCGCGGGAGCAGCACGACGCTCGCGCCGACGTAGAACGCGGTGTTCATGCAGCAGGTCTGGCCGAAGGTGTGGAACAGCGGCAGGCAGCCGAGCACGACGTCGTCGGGGCCGATGTCGAACGACGACGTCGAGGAGGCGACGACGTTCATCATCACGTTGAGGTGGGTGATCTCGGCGCCCTTCGGGGTGCCGGTCGTGCCGCTCGTGTAGAGGATCACCGCGGTGTCCTCCGGCTCGCGCGGGGTGATGGCGTCGATGGGCGTCGCCGACAGGGCGGCGTTGTCGATCCGCTCGATCGTCGCGTCGCCGCCGTCCATCACCGCGAGCACCGGGACACCCGCGAGCTCGGCGCCCTTGGCGCCCTCGCCCAGCAGCGGGGCGGCGCAGACGAGCACCTTCGCGCCGGAGTCCTCGAGGACGTACTGGATCTCCTCGGACTTCAGCAGCGCGTGCACCGGCACGGCCACGGCGCCCAGCGCCAGGGTGCCGAAGTAGGTGAGCGGGAAGTGCGGCGTGTTCGGGAGCAGGATCGCGACCTTGTCGCCCGGGCCGACGCCCTTCTCGCGCAGGACCGCGGCGTACTGCTTCGCGTGACCCCACAGCTGCGCGTAGGTCAGCTTCAGGTCACCGAGCACGACCGCGGTGCGGTCGGCGTGCCGGACAGCGGACTCCGCGAGGATGCTGGCGATCGTCAGGGACATGGGTGGGAACTCCCGAGGGTCGTGGGCTGCGTCACAGCGAGTCTCCCCTGCCGGGCGGAGCGGCGCCACCTCGGGGGGCCGCCGCACGCAGCGGCGGCCGGCCCCTCGGGAGGGACCGGCCGCCGGACGTGCATGGTGCGACTAGCTGTTCGGGACGCCGTCGTCGTCCGGGGTGAACGGCTCCTCGGTGTACTCCTCGAGCTCGCCGTCACCGTCGTCTGTGGTGAAGACGGGGCTCTTCTTCACGGGCTTGCCGCCCTCGAGCTGCACGACCGAGACACCGCTGATGCCGCGGTGCGACTCCTCGGAGTACTCCAGCGGCGCGAGCCACGGACCCTCGAAGTCGGCGCCGTTCTTCTCGATGTTCTCCACGATGCCCTGACGGGTCAGGTTGTCGCAGTCGGAGGCGATGGCGCTCACGAGCGTGTAGGCCTGGCTCATGCCGTAGACGCGGAAGTTGTTGAGGGGCTCGGCCTTCTTCTCGCCGTGCTCCTTCCACACCTTGTCGAACAGCTGGGTCCAGGGGTTGTCCGGCTCCTCCACCGTCGGGATGTACTTGGTGGTGATGATGCCCTCGAGCAGGCCGCCGCCCTTGACGGCGCCCTTGCTGAAGTTGGCGAGCAGCGCGCCGACCAGCGTCGCGTCCGAGCCGACGTTGGAGTAGGCCCACTGCGGCTTGTACTGCAGCTTCAGCGACACGAGCTGGCTGAGCGCGGTGTAGGCCGGGACGTTGAACCCGATGACCAGGTCGGCGCCCTTCGCCTTGAGCTCGGCGATCTGCGGGCCGACGTCGGTGTTGCCGGAGGTGTAGCTCACCTCGGCGACGATCTGGTCGGCGAGGAACTGCTTGGCGCCCGCGGCGCCGTCACGACCGAAGTCGTCGCCCTGCAGGAACAGGCCGACCTTCGCCTCGGGGAAGGTGTCGGCGATGTACTTGCCGAGCACCTTGCCCTCGACGGTGTAGTTGGGCTGCCAGCCGAAGCTGTACGGGTACTTCTCCGGCTGGTTCCAGGCCAGCGCGCCGGAGGAGACGAACAGGTCCGGCACCTCCTCCTCGTTGAGGAAGTCGATGACCGCGCTGTGGGTCGGTGTGCCGAGACCGCCGAGCATCGCGGCGATCTCGTCCTGCAGGACGAGCTGGTTGGTGACCTGCGAGGTGTTGCTCGGGTTGTAGCCGTCGTCGCGGACGACCAGCTCGAGGTCGCGGTCGCAGACCCCGCCGTTGGCGTTGACGTAGTCGAAGTACGCCTTCTGACCCTCGGGGATCGTGGAGTAGCCGGGCGCGGCGACACCGGTGAGCGGCATGTGCGTGCCGATCTTGATGCTGCTCTCGGTGATGCCGGTGGTGTCGCCCTCGGCCTGGGTGCTGCCCTCGTCGTCGTCGTTGCTGCCGCCCGCGCCGCACGCGGTCACGAACAGCGATGCGCTCGCCAGGGCGACGACCGCCCGGGCCACGGGACCGGTCCTGTGGATCCTCAAGTTGCTCCTCCTCGAACGACCACCGGCCCCCGGGACGGGAGTCGGGTCTGCTGCGATCCTCCCCCTGCATCGCCGGGGGTCGTGATGTGGCTCACCATTGTGAGCGGACTGTGACTTACGCCTTGGCCGCCGCCGCAGCGGCCCGACTCGCCTTGCGGGTCAGGTACTTCAACCGGATCGTGCCGACCAGGCCCTGCGGGGCCAGCAGCATGACCAGGACCAGGAACACGCCGAACGACAGCGGAGCGACCTCAGCGGCCTGCGTGCCGGACAGGCCGAGCTCCCGGCCGCGGTCGGTCGCGAACGGGATGAAGAAGACGAGCAGCGCGCTGCCGATCACGGCTCCGAACAGGCTGCCGAGCCCACCGATGACGATCGCCACGAGCAGGAAGATGCTCAGCACGATCGTGAAGCTGGTGGGCGCCGCCAGCCGGGTGACCACGGCCATCAGCGAGCCGGCCAGCCCGGCGCAGGCCGCGCTGACGACGAAGGCGAGCACCCGAGCGCGGCCGAGGTTGATGCCGGCGAGCTCGGCGGCGACCTCGTCGTCGCGCACCGCACGCCAGACCCGGCCGAAGCGGCTGCGCACGAGGTTCGACAGCACCAGCAGCACGAGCAGGGCGAGGACCCAGCCGAGGTAGGCGATGTACTTCGACGTCGTCAGGTCGTTGCCGGTGAGGAAGAAGAAGACGTCCTCGGTGGCGCCGGACGCGCGGGGCGGGCTGACGCCGATCCCCTGCTCGCCGCCGAACAGGTCCTCGAAGTAGTTCGCGAGGCCGGGCAGGCCGACCGCCAGCGCCAGCGTGGCACCGGCGAGGTACGGCCCGTGCAGTCGGGACGCCGCCGCTCCCACGACGACCCCGACCAGGGCGGTGACGACGATGCTGACGAGAAGCACCAGCAGGAACGGGATGCCCTCGTTGCGGTCGAGCAGCACGGCTGTGGTGTACGCCCCGCAGGCCATGAGCGCGCCGTGCCCGAGCGAGATCTGCCCGTTGATCCCGGTGAGCAGGGTCAGCCCGGCGACGGCCGGGACGTAGTAGGCCATCTGCGCGAGCTGCGACACCCGGAACGGGCTCACCGTCTCGAGCAGCAGGGCCACCCCGACCAGCGCGAGCAGCATGAGCAGCCCGTGCCGCAGCAGGGTCGAGCTGAAGCGGCCGCTGGGGCCGGTCGACCGCGGCCCGCAGACCGCGTCGGAGGTGGTGCGGGTTGCGGTCTGCGCCCCGCCGGTGTCGGTGCTCTCGCTCATCGGCTCAGACCTTCCGCGCCACGGAGCTGGAGAACAGGCCGCCTGGCTTGAGGAGCAGGACGACGATGAGGATCGCGAGCGCCGACAGCGTCACCAGCGACGAGGCGAGGTAGCCCGAGACGTAGGAGTTCGTCAGGCCGAGCACCAGCCCGCCGACGACCGCACCGACGAAGCTGTCGAGCCCGCCGAGCACGGCGGCGACGAAGCCGAAGACGACGACGCCGTCCATGAAGTTCGGCGAGATCGGCGCGCCGCTCGCGATGAGGATCCCGGCGAGCGCGCCGAAGAGCCCGGCCAGGGCCCAGCCGAGCGTCAGCATCCGGCCGACCCGCACGCCGAGCAGCCGGGCGACCTCCTGGCCGAACGCCGACGCGCGCAGCTGCAGGCCGAGGCTGGTGAGCTGGAAGAGCGCCAGCAGCGCGACCATCGCGACGAGGACGGCCGCGACGCGGAACAGGTCGGTCTGGGTCAGGGCCAGCTCGACCGAGCCGGCGTTGAGACCGCTGAGGGAGAACGGCGCCGGGAACGCCTCGAGCTGGTTGCCGAACAGCAGCGACGCCAGCGCGATGAACCCGACGAAGACCCCGAGGGTGACGATGACGGCGTTGATCTCCGGCCCGGTCTCGACCGGCCGGACGATGAACCGCTCGACGAGAGCGCCGATGAGGAAGCCGGAGACCAGCGCCGCGGCGAGCGCGACCCAGTACGACTGGCCGCGCTGGATGAGGTCCAGCGCCAGGTAGGTGCTGAACATCGCCTGCGCGCCCTGACCGAAGTTGATGATCCGGGTGGCGCGGAAGATGAGCACCAGCGTCAGGGCGAACGCCGCGAAGACGCTGCCCAGGACGACGCCGTTCAGCGTGAGGTTCAGGAACTGCTGCACGGGGCGGCTCCGTCGTGGTTGCGGGCGGGCAGGGCAGGCGTCATGTCAGAACCCCAGGTAGGCGTGGCGCAGCTGCTCGTCGGCAGCGAGCGTCGCGGCGTCGTCGGTCGCGACGACCCGGCCGAGGTTGAGGACCACCCCGGTGTCGGCGATGGCGAGGGCGGACTTGGCGTTCTGCTCGACGAGCAGGACGGCGAGCCCCGTGCTGTCCACGAGCTCACGCACCAGGCCGAAGATCTGGTTCACCACCAGCGGTGCGAGACCGAGCGACGGCTCGTCCAGCAGCAGCAGCTTGGGCTTGGCGAGCAGCGCGCGGCCGACGACGAGCATCTGCCGCTCACCGCCGGACAGCGTGTGGGCGGTGCGCTTGCGGCGCTGGTCCAGCGGCGGGAAGAGCTCGTAGACCCGCTCCATCTCGGCCGCGTCGGCCTTGCGCCACAGACCGCCGAGCCGGAGGTTCTCCTCGACCGTGAGCTCGGCGATGACGCCGCGGCCCTCGGGGACGTGCGCCATGCCGAGGCGGACCATGTCCTCCACCGGCTTGCGGGTGATGTCGGTGCCGTCCAGCGTGACGGTGCCGCTGCGGCTGCGCACCAGCCCGGAGACCGTGCGCAGCAGCGAGGTCTTGCCGGCGCCGTTGGCTCCGAGAACGGCGGTGACCTTGCCGGCGGGCACCGACATGCTCACGCCGTCGAGCGCCTTGACCGGGCCGTACGCCGTGACGAGGTCGCGGATCTCGAGCACGTCAGGCCTCCGATCCGGCAGAGCTGGTGGTGGTCGGGCCGGCTTCGTCGCCGAGGTAGGCGGCGAGCACCTTGGGGTCGCTGCGGACCTGGTCCGGCGTCCCGTTGGCGATGACCCGGCCGAAGTCCAGGACCGTGATGCGGTCGCACACCCGCATGACGAGGTCCATGTGGTGCTCGACGAGCATCACCGCCATCCGTCCGGACAGGTGACGGATGGTGTCGCCGAGCTCCTCCATCTCGTCGTTGCCCAGCCCGGCAGCCGGCTCGTCGAGCATGAGCAGGTCGGGCTCGAGGACGAGCGCGCGGGCGAGCGCGACCCGCTTCTGGACGGGGTACGGCAGGCTCTGCGGGTAGCGCCCGGCGTACTTCTCGGCCCCGAGCTCGGTGAGCATGGCCATCGCGCGCTCCTGCAGCCGGCGCTCGTCCTTGTCGCTGCGCGGCAGGCCGAGCGCGGCCGACAGGAAGCCGGCCTTGGCCTCGCTGGTCACGCCGGCCATGACGTTCTCGAGCACCGTCAGCCCGGCGAACAGCCCGACCCCCTGCAGGGTGCGGGCGATGCCCATCCCGGCCAGCTTGTGGGGGCGCAGCCCCTCGACCTGCCGGCCGCGCCAGGTGAGCGAGCCGGAGTCGGGGGTCAGGAAGCCGCAGACGACGTTGAACAGCGTGGTCTTGCCGGCGCCGTTCGGGCCGATGACGCCGAGCACCTCACCGGGCTCGACGTGCAGCGACACCGTGTCCAGCGCGGTCAGACCGCCGAAGCGGACGGTCACGTCCGCCACCTCGAACCGCGCAGGTCCGCTCCGGTCGGCGCCCCGCCCGCTCGTCCGGGTGGACGCGGCCGGTGCTGCGGTCGGTGCTGACGTCTCCGCCTGTTCATCCGGCCGCATGGTGCTCCGTTCGTCCTCTGCCGCCCGGTGTGGTGCGGCTCACGCATACAAGCGCACGGTGCGCGGGAGCGCGAGCGGGGGGTCGGCTCCGCGTGTCAGCGGTTGCCGTCCGCCGCCCACCTGCTGCCGACGGCACGCACCCGTGCCGTGCGCCCGTCGCCGGCCCGCTCGAGCACGACGTGCAGCCGGTCCGGGCTGACCTGCTCGACGATCCCCTCGCCCCACTCGACGACGGTGACGGAGTGCGGCAGGTCGTCGTCGAGGTCGAGGTCGTCGAGGTCCGCGGCCGCCCCGGAGTCGCGCAGCCGGTAGGCGTCGACGTGCACCAGCGGCAGCGGCCCGCGGTGCACCCGGGCGAGCACGAACGTCGGGCTGGTGACCGCGCCGCGCACCTCGAGACCGGCCCCGATCCCCTGCGTCAGCGAGGTCTTCCCGGCCCCCAGCGGCCCGGAGAGCACGACCAGGTCACCCGCCCGCAGACCGGCCGCGATCCGGGCGCCGAGCGCCTGCGTGGCGGCCAGGTCCGGCAGCTCCTGAGGGACAGGTACGGCGAGCTCGCCGGGCACCACCTCCTCCGCGCCGAGGGCGGCCCAGTCGTCGTCGAGCTCCGCGGCGACGCGCAGGTCGAGCGCGTCGCCCGGGTCGGCGAGGGCGGCGCGCGCCTCGTCGAGGTCGCGGACGCGACGGGACCAGCTCATGCGCAGGCCTGCACGGCGAGCGCGAGGTCCTCGCGCAGCAGCCGGCGCGGCTCGCCGGCGGGGCCGAAGCGGATCGCCGCGCTCGGGTGGTAGGTCGGGAGCACGCGGACCCCGCCGACGTCGTGCAGCCGACCGCGGACGGCGGCGAGCGTCGTGGGACCGAGGAACCACCGGGTGGCCGACAGCCCGAGCGCCACGACGACGCGCGGAGCGGCCAGCTCGATCTGCCGCTCGGTCCAGCCGCGGCAGGTGCGGCTCTCGGTGCGGCTGGGCGGCCGGTTGCCGGGTGGCCGGCACTTCAGCGTGTTGAGCACCCCGACGTCCGCGCGGGCGGCGCCGGCCTCGGCGAGCAGCTGGTCGAGCAGCTGCCCGCTCGCTCCGACGAACGGCAGACCGGTCTCGTCCTCCCGCGCCCCCGGCGCCTCGCCGAGCAGGAGCAGCCGGGCCGTCGACGGCACCACCCCCGGCACCACCTGGGTGCGCGTCGCTGCCAGCTCCGGGCAGGCCGTGCAGTCGCGCGCGCGGTCGGCCAGCACCGCCAGGTCCGGTGCGCTCGCGGCTGCCGTGCGTACGGCCGTCTCGTCCCTCACGCGGAGCGGGCGGTGGCGCGGACGGCGCGCCCGATCAGGGCGCGGATCTGCAGCGTGACGAGCTCGGGCCGCTCGAGCTGCACCATGTGGCCGGCGCGCTCGACGACCACCAGGTGGGCGTCCGGGAGCACCGCGGCCATGGCGCGGCTGTGGTCCACCGGCGTGAGCAGGTCCTTGCTTCCCACCAGGATCAGCGTCTCCACGGCGCGCAGCACCTCGATCGCGGCGAGCTTGTCGTGCGTGGTGAAGGTGTCGTAGAACTCGGCGATCACGTCGACCGGGGTGCGCGCGCCCATCTGCTCGACGAACTGCACGACGGCCGGGCTCACGTCGCGGTCGCCGAAGCCGCCGAAGCGGGTCAGCAGGAAGGCCAGGTCGGTCCCGGCCCGCCGCCCTCGCTCGAAGTGGCGGGGCTGGGCGCGCATGCCGCGGGTGACGAACGGCAGCACCCGCCTGCTCAGCGGCCGGACCAGCGTCGGCAGGCCGAAGGTGAGCTCGGCCAGCTTGCCCGTCGAGGTGCTGATCAGGGCCACGCCGACGACCCGGGAGCCGAACAGCCCGGGGTGGGCGTCGGCCAGCGCCATGATCGTCATGCCGCCCATGGAGTGGCCGACCAGCACGACCGGCCCGCGCGGCACGACCTCGTCGAGGACGGCCTTGAGGTCGCGGCCGAGCTGGTCGATGGTGGCGCTGTCGTGCGACCCGCGCCCGCTGCGGCCGTGCGAGCGGTGGTCGTAGAAGACCAGCCGGCCGGGGTTGTCGGCGGCGAGCGACTGCCGCTGGTAGTGCCAGGCCGCCATCTCCTGCGTGTAGCCGTGCACGAAGACGACGGTCAGCGGAGCGGTGGCGGGACCGACCTCCTCGACGTGCAGGGCGACGCCGTCCTCGCCGCGGACGGTGCGGGTGCGGTCCGCCGGGAGCTCGAAGAACGGCTGGCGCGCCTGGGGATCCGGGCGCAGCCGGGTCCGGCCGATGGCGTAGCGCTCGGCCGCGAGTCCGGCCGCCGCACCCACGGCGACGACGCCGACGGCGGCGCCGACCAGCCCCTTGCGCCGGCTCATGCGGAGACCCTCGGCACGCGCGACCCGACCCGGGTGACGATCTCGTAGCTGATCGTCCCGAGCAGCTCGGCCCAGTCCTCGGCGGTCGGCTCCCCGCGGTCGCCGGGGCCGAAGAGCAGCACCTCGTCGCCGGCGGTCACCGCGTCGTCACCGACGTCGAGCACGAACTGGTCCATGCAGACCGTCCCGGCGATCGTGCGCCGGCGACCGCCGAGCAGCACCTGGCCGGTGTTCGTGGCGCTGCGCGGGACGCCGTCGGCGTAGCCGAGAGGCACCAGCGCCAGGGTGGTCTCGCGGTCGGTGACGTAGCGGTGCAGGTAGCTGACGCCGCTCCCCGCGGGCACCCTCTTGGTCAGTGCCACGGTGCTGACGAGGGTCATCGCCGGGCGCAGCCCGAAGTCCGCCGGCCCTCCGAGCTGCGGCACCGGTGACAGGCCGTAGACCGCGATGCCGGGGCGCACGAGGTCGTAGTGCGTGGCGGGTGCGGTGAGCGTCGCGGCGGAGTTCGCCAGGTGGCGCACCTCGGGTCGCAGACCGGCCCGGTCGGCGACCTCGAGCGCCTGCTCGAAGACCGCCACCTGGGTGGCGTTGACCGGGTGGTCGGCGCCGCCGTCGGCGAAGGCGAAGTGGCTCCACAGCCCGGTGACGCGCACCTCACCGGAGGCCTCGGCCTTCGCGGCGGCGGTGCACAGGTCGGGCCAGTCCGCGACGGTCGCGCCGCCGCGCGAGAGCCCGGTGTCGGCCTTGAGCTGGACGCGCGCGGTGCGCCCTGCGGCCCGCGCTGCAGTGACGGTCTCCTGCAGCTGGCCCAGGTCGGAGACGCCGAGGTCGACGTCGGCCGCCACCGCCGCTTCGCGGTCCTCGCCGGGAGCGGTGAGCCAGGCGAGGACCGGCGTACGAAGACCGGCCGCCCGCAGCGCGAGCGCCTCCTCGAGGAAGGCCACGCCGAGCCACGCGGCGCCGCCCTCGACCGCGGCGCGGGCGCTCGGGACCAGGCCGTGGCCGTAGCCGTCGGCCTTGACGACCGCCATGACGCCTGCGCCGCCGGCAGCCCGGTCCCGCAGCGCCGCGACGTTGTCGCGGATCGCTCCCAGGTCGACGCGGGCCTCTGTCCTCACGGCTCCAGTCTGGCAGGCCAGCGCGCCAGGACCGCGGACGCGGACGTGGTACCGCCGCCGGCCGCGCGGCGACCGGCGAGCCCGTGCAGGTGGGCCGCGACGCTGCCGGCGTCGAGGGGGCCGAGCCCCTGCGCGAGCAGCGCGCCGGCC
>JAKFFB010000095.1:0-6276 GCA_036675425.1 Actinomycetales bacterium
CCGGCGGCCGGCGTGCGGGCGTCGGCGGCACCGAGCGCCCCGGCGGCGGGCGGCGCGAGCCCGGCCGCGCGCGAGGCGGAGCCCGGGGTCTACCGCTACGACACCGAGGGGTTCGAGGAGGTCGACGCCCTCGGCGGTGCCCGCCACGACTACCCCGACACCAGCACGATCACCTACTCGCGCGCCGGCTGCGGGACCGAGGAGCGGTGGCGCCCGCTCGAGGAGCGGGTGGGGGTCACGCTGACCTGCGCGGGTGCCGAGGGCGAGGAGGTCCGGTCGACCTACCAGCAGCGCGAGTTCTTCGGTCAGAGCCAGTCCGAGACCTACACCTGCTCCGCGGGGTCGCTCGTGCTTCCGGACGACCCGCGCCCGGGTCGCACCTGGCGCGGCTCGTGCCGCAGCGACGACAGCACCTTCACCCTCGACGGCCGGGTGGTGGCGCTGGAGGAGCTGGTGGTGGGCGGCACCCCGGTCCCCGTGGTGCGGGTGGCGATCCGCGGCACCCTCACCGGCTCGACGCGGGGGTCCAGCAACCGCGAGGTGTGGCTCGCACGGAGCAACGGCCTGCTGGTGCAGGCCGTCGCGAGCACCGACACCGACGCCGACACCGCCGGCGGCACGGTCCGCTACCGGGAGAGCTACCGGCTGCGGCTGCAGTCGCTCACGCCCGCCCGGTAGGCGTCAGCGCGCCTCGGCGAGCAGGGCGGCCAGCCGGCTGACGCCCTTCTCCAGGTCCTCGTCGCCGAGCGCGTAGGAGAGCCGGAAGTAGCCGGGGGTCCCGAAGGCCTCGCCGGGCACCACGGCCACGCCGACCTCGTCGAGCACCAGCTCGGCCAGCTGGGCGGAGCTCTCGATCTGCTTGCCCCGCAGGCTCTTCCCGAGCAGGCCCTTGACGGAGGGGTAGCAGTAGAAGGCGCCCTCGGGCTCCGGGCAGGCGACGCCCGGGATCTCGTTGAGCATCCGGACCATCGTGCGGCGGCGGCGGTCGAACGCCGCGCGCATGTCGGCGACCGCCGAGAGGTCGCCGCGGACCGCCTCGAGCGCCGCCACCTGCGCGACGTTGCTGACGTTGCTGGTCGCGTGCGACTGCAGGTTGGTCGCGGCCTTCACGACGTCGGCCGGGCCGATCAGCCAGCCCACCCGCCAGCCGGTCATGGCGTAGGTCTTCGCGACGCCGTTCACGACCACGCAGGTGTCGGCGAGCTCGGGGACGGCGACCGGCATCGAGACGTGCTCGGCGTCGCCGTAGACCAGGTGCTCGTAGATCTCGTCCGCCACGACCCAGATCCCGTGCTCGACCGCCCAGCGGCCGACGGCCTCCACCAGCGCGGGGGAGGCGACGGCACCCGTCGGGTTCGACGGGGAGCACCACAGCAGCACCTTCGTGCGGGGGGTGCGGGCCGCCTCGAGCTGCTCGACGGTCACGCAGTAGCCCGCGTCCTCGGTGGTCACGACGTCGACCGGCACGCCGCCGGCCAGCCGGATCGCCTCCGGGTAGGTCGTCCAGTAGGGCGCCGGCAGCAGCACCTCGTCGCCCGGGTCCAGCAGCGTCGCGAACGCCTCGTAGACCGCCTGCTTGCCGCCGTTGGTGACCAGCACCTGGGCGGCCGAGACGTCGAAGCCGCTGTCGCGCTTGGTCTTCTCGGCGATCGCGGCCTTGAGCTCGGGCAGCCCGCCGGCCGGGGTGTAGCGGTGGTTCTTCGGGTCGCTGCAGGCCTTCTCCGCCGCGGCCACGATCGCCGGCGGGGTCGGGAAGTCCGGCTCGCCCGCTCCGAAGCCGACCACGTCCTCGCCGGCGGCCTTCTTCGCCTTGGCCTTCGCGTCGACGGCCAGGGTGGCCGACTCGGCGATGCCGCCGATGCGGGCGGAGACGCGGCGGGCGGGGGAGGTCTGGGGTCCGGTCATGGGCTCATGGTCCCAAGCCCGCTCGCGGCCGGTCCACCGGGTTCCCCGGGAGGGCGGTCCTCGCGGGCGCGGTTGGAGTCGAGCGGACGACGCCGTACACTCGTGCGTCTGGGGGCCGACGCCTCTGCTCCGGCGCGCCCGCGCACCGGGGCGGAACCACTGGCCGACCCTCGGAGGGGTGTAGCTCAGTTGGCCAGAGCGCCGGTCTCCAAAACCGGATGTCGCAGGTTCGACTCCTGTCACCCCTGCAAGACCAGACCAGCACGCCGACCCACCGACACTCACGAGGGACGTCCATGAGCGACAGCGCGGGGACCGCCACCGGTCTCGGCACCCCCGACCGGCCCGAGCGGGCGGGCCGGGAGCGTCGCCCGGGACGGCTCCGTCGCGCGGTGACCTACTACCGGCAGGTCGTCGCGGAGCTGCGCAAGGTCATCTGGCCGACCCGCCGTGAGCTGCTCACGTACACCTCGGTCGTCCTGGTGTTCGTCCTGTTCATGGTGGCCGTGATCAGCGTCTACGACTTCGCGTTCAGCCAGGGCGTGCTCAAGGTCTTCGGCGACGGCTAGCCGTCCTTCCCGACCCGCCTCCCCGCCCCTCCCCATCACCAGAACAGGACGTCCACGTGTCCGAGCCCACCCTCCCCGCCGACTCGCCCGACGAGGGCGCGTGGTCTGAGCAGGGCGAGGCCGTCGAGAGCAGCCCGGCCTTCTCGCCCGGCTTCGCGACCTCGACCGAGGCCGGCACCGAGGCGGCCGACCTGGCCGAGCTCGGCGCCGGTGGCGTCGACGACGCCCCGAGCGGCTACCTCGACGACGCCGCTCCCGAGGGCGTCGGCACCGCCGAGGGCGACGCTGCCAGCGATGCCGCCGCCGACGCGGAGGCCGCCGAGGCGCCCGCGGCCGAGGTCGCTCCGGAAGACATGGACCCGGCCGACCGGCTCCGCCAGGAGCTGCAGGGCCAGCAGGGCGACTGGTACGTCGTGCACTCCTACGCCGGCTACGAGAACAAGGTGAAGACCAACCTCGAGAGCCGCATCCAGTCCCTCAACATGGAGGACTACATCTACGCGATCGAGGTGCCGACCGAGGAGGTCACCGAGATCAAGGGCGGCAAGCGCCAGCAGGTCGTCCGCAAGAAGCTCCCCGGCTACCTGTTCGTCCGGATGGACCTCACCGACGAGTCGTGGTCGGTCGTCCGCAACACCCCCGGTGTCACCGGCTTCGTCGGCCAGACCTCGCGCCCCTCGCCGCTGTCCATCGACGAGGTCGTCAAGATGATCGCCCCGCCGAAGCAGAAGACCGTCGTCGCCCAGAAGGCCGTGGACTTCGAGGTGGGCGAGTCGATCACCGTCACCGACGGCCCCTTCGCCACGCTCCCGGCGACGATCAACGAGATCAACCTCGACAGCCAGAAGCTCAAGGTGCTGGTGTCGATCTTCGGCCGCGAGACGCCGGTCGAGCTGTCCTTCAACCAGGTCGCGAAGC
This sequence comes from Actinomycetales bacterium, assembly GCA_036675425.1. Lineage (GTDB taxonomy): Bacteria > Actinomycetota > Actinomycetes > Mycobacteriales > SCTD01 > SCTD01. Next base: position 3,393 of record JAKFFB010000095.1, read on the forward strand.
TCTAGCTCCGCGCCAGATCCAGGAAACGAACCATGCCTCCCAAGAAGAAGCTCGCCGGCGTCATCAAGCTGCAGATCAAGGCCGGCGCCGCCACGCCCGCGCCGCCCGTGGGCCCGGCCCTCGGCCAGCACGGCGTGAACATCATGGAGTTCTGCAAGGCCTACAACGCCGCGACCGAGTCGCAGCGCGGGGACATCGTCCCGGTCGAGATCTCGGTGTTCGAGGACCGCTCGTTCACCTTCATCACCAAGACCCCGCCGGCCGCGCGCCTGATCCTCAAGGCCGCCGGTGTCGAGAAGGGCTCGCCGACCCCGCACACCAAGAAGGTCGCGACCATCTCGCAGGCCCAGGTCCGCGAGATCGCCACCACCAAGATGGCCGACCTCAACGCCAACGACATCGACGCCGCCGCGAAGATCGTCGCCGGCACCGCCCGCTCCATGGGCATCACCGTCACCGACTAGCAGCACCGCAGCACCAGCACCACCTGTGGGAGGGCCCCGGACCGTCCGGGACCCGTACGCACCACGACTGCCGCTCGCCGGCAGAGACGGAGAACCGCGCATGAAGCGCAGCAAGGCCTACCGCGCCGCCGCCGAGAAGGTCGTCGCGGACCAGCTCTACTCCCCGCTCGAGGCTGTCCGCCTCGCGAAGCAGACGAGCGTCACGAAGTACGACGCGACCGTCGAGGTCGCCATGCGCCTGGGCGTCGACCCGCGCAAGGCCGACCAGATGGTCCGCGGCACCGTCAACCTGCCGCACGGCACCGGCAAGACCGCCCGCGTCATCGTCTTCGCGGTCGGCGAGAAGGCCGCCGAGGCCACCGCAGCCGGCGCCGACGAGGTCGGCGGCGACGACCTGATCGAGAAGATCCAGGGCGGGTTCCTCGACTTCGACGCCGCGGTCGCCACCCCGGACCAGATGGGCAAGGTCGGCAAGATCGCCCGCATCCTCGGCCCGCGCGGCCTGATGCCGAACCCCAAGACCGGCACCGTCACCGCCGACGTCACCAAGGCCGTCAGCGACATCAAGGGCGGCAAGGTCAACTTCCGCGTCGACAAGGCCGCCAACCTGCACCTGGTCATCGGCAAGGCGAGCTTCGACGAGAAGCAGCTGGTCGAGAACTACGGCGCGGCGCTCGACGAGATCTCCCGCGCGAAGCCGGCGACCTCCAAGGGCACCTACATCCGGAAGGTCGCCGTCTCCACGACGATGGGCCCCGGCATCCTGGTCGACCCCAAGCGGACCCGGAACCTGCTCGAGGACGGCTCCAGCACCGACGCCCAGTAGTCCTGCTCGACCCGTCCGGCCGAGCCCCCCGGGGCCCGGCCGGACGGCTGCTAGTGTTCTCCACGCCCAAGACCGCCGGTCGCCACTGCTCGCAGTGGTCGAAGGCCCCGCACTCGTGCGGGCGGCCCGCGCAGGTGTACACGGACAGACCCCCGGCGAGAGCCGGAGACATCTGACGCCCCGTGCGCCTCTGCGCCGGGGCGTCCTCGCGTCGCAGGGCAGGTCCTTCCCAGGACCCGGCGCCCCGACCGAGAGGAGGCGCATGTCCGTCACCACCGACGACAGCGTCGACGTGCAGCACAAGCGGGCGACCGTGCGCTCCGACAAGGCCGATGCGGTGGCCGAGCTGGCGGAGGCCTTCCGCACCTCCGCCGCAGCGGTGCTCACCGAGTACCGCGGCCTGACCGTCAAGCAGATCAGCGCGCTCCGCGTGGCGCTGGGTGCCGACACGTCGTACGCCGTCGTCAAGAACACGCTCACCAAGATCGCCGCGTCCGACGCCGGCATCGACGGCCTGGAGGAGCTCCTCTCCGGGCCCACCGCCGTCGCCTTCGTCAAGGGCGAGCCCGTCGAGGCCGCGAAGGCGCTCCGCGACTTCGCCAAGGCCAACCCCGCCCTGGTCGTCAAGGGCGGCGTCATGGACGGCAAGGCGCTCACCGTCGACGAGGTCAAGAAGCTCGCCGACCTCGAGTCGCGCGACGTCCTGCTCGGCAAGATGGCGGGGGCCCTGCTGGCCTCGCTCTCCAACGCCGTCTACCTGCTCAACGCGCCGCTCGCCCAGGCCGCCCGCCTCGCCGGCGCGCTGCAGGCGAAGGCCACCGAGGACCCGTCGGTCCTGCGCGGAGGCGCCGGCACGCCGGCTCCCGCCGCGGAGGAGGTCCCCGCTGAGCAGGCCCCTGCCGAGGAGGCCACTGCCGAGGAGGCTCCGGCCGCCGAGGCGACCGAGGTCCCTGCCGAGGCTGCCGCTGAGGTCGCGGCCGAGGAGAGCACCGAGAGCGACACCCCCGAGAGCGACACCACTGCCTGACCGGCTCCGGCCGTACCGCACACCCCGTACGCACATCCCGCCGGAACCGGCACTGAACAGAAGGAGACGCCACCATGGCGAAGCTCAGCACCGACGAGCTCCTTGAGGCCTTCAAGGAGATGACCCTGATCGAGCTCAGCGAGTTCGTGAAGCAGTTCGAGGAGACCTTCGGCGTCACGGCCGCCGCTCCGGTCGCCGTCGCGGCCGCCCCGGCCGCCGGTGGCGGCGGTGGCGCTGCCGAGGCCGCTGCCGAGCAGGACGAGTTCGACGTCATCCTCGAGAGCGCGGGCGACAAGAAGATCCAGGTCATCAAGGAGGTCCGCGGCCTCACCAGCCTCGGCCTCAAGGAGGCCAAGGACCTCGTCGACGGCGCCCCGAAGCCCGTCCTCGAGAAGGTCGCCAAGGACGCTGCCGAGAAGGCGAAGGCGGCTCTCGAGGGCGCCGGCGCGACGGTCACCGTCAAGTAGCACCTGCACGCCCCGGCTGCCGCCCACCGGCCGCCGGACCCCGCACACCCGAGAGGGCGGCACGCCGAGCGTGCCGCCCTCTCGGATTGGGGGGACTCCC
>JAKFFB010000246.1:0-29340 GCA_036675425.1 Actinomycetales bacterium
TGTTCATCGCGAACACCCACGATCACATACTGTGCTTTTCGAACCGCGGACGCGTGTACTGGCTGAAAGTGTACGAAGTGCCGCAAGGCAGCCGAGCCTCGCGCGGCAAGCCGATCGTCAACCTTGTTCCGCTGGAAGAGCAGGAAAAGATCACCGCCATACTGCCGGTCAAGGAATTCGACGATCAGCACTATGTCTTCATGGCGACGGCCAACGGCACGGTGAAAAAGACGGCGCTGTCCGCATTTTCGCGTCCGATGTCGCGTGGCATCATTGCCGTCAACCTGGACGAAGGCGACTACCTGATCGGCGTCGCGCTCACCGACGGCAAGCAGGACATCATGTTGTTCTCGGACGCGGGCAAGGCGGTGCGATTCTCCGAAGAGGAGGTGCGTCCGATGGGCCGCACCGCGGGCGGCGTGCGCGGGATGCGGCTCACGACCGGCCAGCGCGTCATCTCGCTGCTCTCGTCACGTGACGAATCGCTGGCCGTATTGACGGCAACCGAGTTCGGCTACGGCAAGCGCACGCAGATCGCCGAGTACACGCGTCATGGTCGCGGCACGCAGGGCATGATCGCCATACAGTCGAGCGAGCGCAACGGCGCGCTGGTAGCGGCGCTGCTGGTCGGCAACGAGGACGAGTCCTCGCCGACCGCTGCCGTGGGGCCGGACCTCGCGCTGACGGGCGAGGCGGTGCTCGCCGCGACCGGCTGGGAGCCGAAGCAGCACGGACGGTGCCGCGGGGAGGTGTGCATCCCGGCGTCGCTCGACCCGACGCGCGTGTCTCTGCGGGAGCTCGCGCACGTGCTGCAGCGGCCGCTCGCGGTGGAGGTGCTCGGCGACCGCGTCGTCGCGGTGCTCGGCGAGCCGGCGGGCGCCGCGGTGGCGGTCGGTGACGTGGCACCGCCGCTGACCCTCGACGGCGTGGACGGGCAGCCTGTCCCGGTGACCGGCTCGGGTCGCAAGACCGCCGTCGTGGCGTGGTCGACGTGGTGCGGCTGCCGCTACGAGCTGCCGGCATGGAAGGCGCTCGCCGACGAGCTGCGCGACGAGGGGCTCGACGTCGTGACGGTCGCGCTCGACGAGGACCGCGAGGCCGTACGCCCCTGGGCCGACACGGCCGGGCTGCCCGTCGGCGTCGACCTCGAGCACCGGCTCTCGGACCTCTTCGGCGTCGTGAACGTGCCGGCGACCATCTGGCTGGACGAGGACGGCACCGTCGCCAAGCCGCCGACCATCGCACCGGGCGACGACCAGTTCGCCGAGTTCACGAAGGTCGATGCCGCGCTGCACCACGACGCGCTGCGGCGGTGGGTGCGCACCGGCGAGGCGCCGGCCACTCCCCCGCCCGCCGACGACCCCGACCTGCGCACCGCCCGCGCCGAGCGACGGCTCGCGGCGTGGCTGCACCGGGAGGGCTTCCGCGAGGCGGCCGAGCGGCACTTCGAGGCGGCGGTCGCCAAGGCGCCGCTGGACTTCTCGATCGTCCGGGCGTCGATGCCGCTGCGCGGCCAGGACCCGTTCGGCACCGAGTTCTTCGCGCTGTGGGAGGACTGGAACACCGCCGGCCGCCCCGGCTACACCCCGACCGGAGGAGCCTCCGCATGACCCCGCTCGAGACCGTCAACGCCTTCCTCGCGGCCGCCGCCGCCCGCGACTACGACGCGGCACTGCCGCTGCTCGCCGAGGACGTCGAGTACCAGAACATGATGCTGCCCGCCGTGCACGGCCGCGAGGAGGTGCGGACGACCCTCGAGGGGCTGCTCGCGCTCACCACCGGCAGCGAGTGGGTCGTGCACCGCGAGGTCGCCGACGGACCGGTCGTCATGAACGAGCGCACCGACCGGTTCGAGCTGCACGGCAGCTGGGTCGACCTGCCGGTGATGGGCGTCTTCGAGGTGCACGACGGCCGGATCCGCCTGTGGCGCGACTACTTCGACCTGCAGACCGTCATGACCGCGATGACGCCCCCGGGCTGAGGAATCCTCCCCAACCGATCTTGTCCGGGCGTGCAGGTGATCGGCTGTGGAGGTCTGGTGCCACCTGGCCTGCGGGGCAGCTCCACAACCGATCACGGTTCCCGGGCAGGCTTGATCGGTTGTGGAGAAAAGAGGCCGCCTACGCCGGGACGATGTTGACGAGCTTGGGGGCGCGTACGACGACCGTGCGCACGGCGCGGCCGTCCAGCGCCTTGACCACCCCGTCGGAGGCGAGCGCCAGCGCGCGCAGCTCGTCCTCGCCGATCTCCGGGGAGACCTCCAGGCGGTCGCGCACCTTGCCGGCTACCTGCACGACGCAGGTGACGGTCTGCTGCACGAGAAGCGCCGGGTCCACGGTCGGCCACGAGGTGGCGTGCACCGAGTCGCCGCCCTCGACGTCGTGGCCGAGGCGCGACCAGACCTCCTCGGCGGTGTAGGGCGCGAAGCAGCCCAGCATGACCGCCAGCGCCTCCATGCCGTCCCGCAGCGACGCCGCCGGAGCGGGTGACGCGTCGGCGGCCTTGCGCAAGGCGTTGGTGAGCTCCATGAAGCGGGCCACGCAGACGTTCAGCCGCTGGGCGTCGACCAGCCGGGTGACCTCGTCGACGGTCCGCGCCACCGCGCGGTCCACGTCGAGATCGCGATCGGTGCCATCCAGTGCAGCCACGTCCTCCGCCAGCCGGGCGACCCGGGCGAGGTACTTCACCGAGCCGGCCGGCGAGACGTCGGCCCAGTCGATGTCGTCCTCGGGCGGACCGGCGAAGACGACCGTCAGGCGCACCGCGTCGACGCCGTAGGTCGACAGCTCCTGGCCCAGGTCGACGCCGTTGCCGAGCGACTTGCTCATGGCCTTGCCCTGGTTGATGACCTGGCCCTGGTTCATCAGCGCGGCGAACGGCTCGACCGCGTCGACCATGCCCATGTCGTGCAGCACCTTCATGAAGAAGCGGCTGTAGAGCAGGTGCAGGATCGCGTGCTCGACCCCGCCGACGTACTGCGCGACCGGCATCCACTCGCGCACGGCCGCCGGGTCGAACGGGCCGTCCTCGTAGTCGGGTGAGCAGTAGCGCAGGTAGTACCAGGACGAGTCGACGAAGGTGTCCATCGTGTCGGTGTCACGCGACGCCGGACCCCCGCAGGACGGGCAGGTCGTCGACACCCAGTCGGTCGCCGCACCGAGCGGCGACGTTCCGGCCGGCTTCAGCGCCGCGCCCCGCAGGTCGGGCAGCTCGACCGGCAGCTGGTCGTCCGGGACGGCAACCTCGCCGCAGGAAGCGCAGTGCACGATCGGGATCGGCGCGCCCCAGAAGCGCTGCCGGGACAGCAGCCAGTCGCGCAGCCGGTAGTTCACCGCGCCCTTGCCGCCGCCGCGTGCCTCGAGGTCGGCGACGATCCGCGCGATCGCCTCGTCCTTGCGCAGCCCGTCGTAGGGCCCGCTGTTCACCAGCACGCCGTCACCGCTGGTCGCGACGCCGGAGACCGACGGGTCCTCGTCGCCGGTCTCCACGACGACCCGCACCGGCAGCCCGAAGGCGCGGGCGAAGTCCAGGTCGCGCTGGTCGTGCGCGGGCACGGCCATGATGGCGCCGGTGCCGTAGTCGGCCAGCACGTAGTCCGCGGCGTAGACCGGGATCTGCTCGCCGGTCACCGGGTTCAGCGCCGTGACGCCCAGGTCCACGCCCGTCTTCGGCCGGTCGGTCGACTGCCGTTCGATGTCGGAGAGCTTGCGCACCTCGTCGCGGTAGGCCTCGAGGGCCGCGACCTGTGACGGCGCACACAGCTCCATCGACAGTGGCGCGTCGGCCGCGACGACGAAGAACGTCGCGCCGTACAGCGTGTCGGGTCGCGTCGTGAAGACGGTGACCGCCTGCTCCCCGACGGTGAACTCGACGTGCGCGCCCTGCGACTTGCCGATCCAGTTCTTCTGCATCAGCAGCACGCGCTCGGGCCACGAGCCGCGCAGCTGCTCCATGTCGTCGAGCAGCCGGTCGGCGTAGTCCGTCACCTTGAAGAACCACTGGGTCAGCTCCCGCTTGGTGACCGCGGTGCCGCACCGCTCGCAGCTGCCCTGCACGACCTGCTCGTTCGCCAGCACGGTCTGGTCCTTCGGGCACCAGTTCACGGCGGAGGACTTGCGGTAGGCCAGTCCGCGCTCGCGGAAGCGCAGGAACAGCCACTGCGTCCAGCGGTAGTACGCCGGGTCGCTGGTGTGCAGCCGGCGCGTCCAGTCGAAGCTGATCGCGTAGCGGCGGAACGACTCCGCCTGCGTCTCGATGTTGGCGTACGTGTAGGTCGCCGGGTGCTCGTCGCGCTTGATGGCGGCGTTCTCGGCGGGCAGCCCGAAGGAGTCCCAGCCGATCGGGTGCATCACGTCGTAGCCGCGGCGCATCCAGCAGCGCGCCAGCACGTCGCACAGGCCGTACGCCTCGGCGTGCCCCATGTGCAGGTCGCCACTGGGGTAGGGGAACATGTCGAGGACGTACTTCTTGGGCGCGCCCTCGCGCTTCCCGGCCGTGTAGAGGTCGAGGCGGTCCCACACCGGCAGCCATCGGTCCTGCACTGCGTGCGGGTCGTACGCCGCCCTCTCGACGGGTGCCTCGGTCATGCTCGCCGACTCTAGTCGGGGCACCTCCTCCGAGGCTCGCGCGTTTCCCGCCCGTACGCTTGACCGAGTGCAGGAGGACACGTGACGGACACCGCTTCGCCGCGTCCTGCCGTGCGCGCGCTCTCCCCGTGGCAGGCCATCTCGCCCGAGGCGAAGGCCCGCCGCAAGCGCTGGTTCCTCGGCGTGGGCGTGCTGTTCGTGCTCGTCTCGATCCCGTTCGGCTTCCCGACCGGGCGCGACGTCATCACCGCCTGGGTGCTCCTGCTGCTGCTCGCGGCGTGCGGCGGCGAGTGGCGGATCTGGCGCAAGAGCGTCACCCACGACTGGCTGCCGCTGATCGCGGTGCTGTTCCTCTACGACTTCCTGCGCGGTGCGGCGGACGAGGTCGGCCGCCGGTTCGTCGACCTGCCGGAGCTCATCCGCGACGAGGCGGGCACCCGTACCGACTTCGCGCACGTCCTGCCGCAGCTGCGCGCCGACGAGATCCTCTTCGGCTGGTTCACCGGTGGCCAGGTGCCGACCGTCTGGCTGCAGGACAAGCTCTACGTCGCCGGCGACGTGCAGTGGTACGACATCGTGATCGTCCCGGTCTACATGTCGCACTTCCTGGTGCCCATGGCGCTGGCGGTCGCGCTCTGGCTCACCCGCTACGACCTGTTCCGGCGCTACGTCTGGACCCTCGTCGTCCTGACCCTGATGACGCTGGCGACCTACGCCGCCTTCCCGGCGGCCCCTCCGTGGATGGCCGGCCTCAACGGCTACCTCCCGGATGTGGCCCGCGTCACCAGCGAGACCCTGCAGGCGACCGGGATCGGCACGATCCGGTCCGCCGTGGCGCGGGGTGAGGCGTACGCGAACGCCGTCGCGGCGGTCCCGTCCCTGCACTCGGGCGTGCCGATGATGGTGCTGCTGTTCACCTGGCAGCTCGTCCGGCCGATCAGCCGGGCGCTGCTGGTCGTCTACATCCTGGCGATGACCTTCACGCTCACCTACGGCGGCGAGCACTACGTCGTGGACGCCTTCCTGGGCTGGATCTACGCCGCGGCGGCCGTCTACGGCGTGGCCTGGGTGTTCCGCCGCCGGCACGTCCCGCCGACGGCAGACGACGTCGAGGTGGCAGCGGCGCTGGTCACACCTCGCTAGGCGCAGGACTCCGCCGCGCGACGGCGAACCCTGCGGCATGAGCCTGCGCACGCTGACCGCCCTCGCGGTCGCCGCCGCCGTGATCACCGGCGGCGCCGTCACCGCCGCCCCGGCCCCCGCGCCGGTCAAGGGGCAGGTGTTCGAGCCCGCCCCGCAGAGCCGGCAGGTCTACGGCACGAAGGAGCCCGCAGAGGCTCCGGACGTGCAGCGGCACGTCGTCGAGGCCGCCGACGGGGTCGACCTCTACGTCGAGACCTGGCTCCCCGCGGCCAAGGGCAAGCACGTGCCCCCGAAGAAGGTCCCCACCGTCCTGATCATGACGCCGTACGTGAAGCAGGGCGTCCGGCGCTACGGCGAGTCCCGCGGCGACGTCATCGAGGAGCTCACCACCCGCGGCTACGCCGTCGCCCAGGCGCACGTCCGGGGCACCGGCGAGTCCGGCGGCTGCCTCGAGCAGACCGCCGCCAACCAGATCGAGGACGGCGCGCGGGTCGTCGAGTACCTCGGCCGCGACGCGCCGTGGAGCAACGGCCGGGTCGGCATGTACGGCATCTCCTACGACGCCGAGACGCAGATCTCGGTCGCCGGGCTCGGCGACAAGGCCAAGACGACGTACCTCAAGGCGATCGTGCCCGCCGCCACCGTCGCCGGGCAGTACGAGTACAGCCACGCCGACGGCGTCCCCTTCGCCGGGCAGGCGCTGCTGTCGAACGCGGCCTACCTCGGCCTGACCAGCGCGGTCCCCGGCGAGACGACCACCCCGGTCCACATCGCGCAGAAGACGACCTGCCAGCCGGAGATCCTGGCGAACTCGTTCAACCCGACCGGCGACGTCGGTCCCTACTGGATGGCGCGCGAGTACCGAGGCGGCGCCTCGAGCATCACGGCCGCGACGCTCATGGTGCACGGCCTGGCCGACTTCAACGTCCAGCCCAGCGCGCTGGCCGGGTTCTTCGACCGGCTGCCCGCCGGGACCCCGCACAAGGGGCTGTTCGGCGTCTGGGACCACAACTTCTCCAACGCCCACAGCAACGTCGCACCCGACTGGGCGCGCGCCGACTGGTTCCCGATGGTCGTCGCCTGGTACGACCGCTGGCTCAAGGGGCTGACGACCGGCGTCGAGCGCTGGCCGGCCGTGCAGGTGCAGGCCAGCGACGGCAGCTGGCGCGCCGAACGGGACTTCCCGGGCACCGGCGGTCCGGTCGGCCAGCTCGCCCTCGGCCCCGGTGGGACGCTCGGCCTGGCCAAGCCGGACCCGGTCGGCGCGACGACCTACACCGAGACCGTCGGCAGCGGCGTCACCTTCGAGACGCCCGTGCTCCGCAAGCCGCTGCACCTGACCGGCCAGCCGGTGCTCGACCTGTGGCTGACCACCGACCGGCCGGACGGGCACGTCGCGGCCCAGGTCACCGTCCTCGGCGCCGACGGGGAGCCGGTGGTCCACGAGGGCGGCAGCTCCGAGGTGCTCGCGACGTACGGCTTCCGGTCCCTGCAGCACCTCGAGCCGATCCGCGAGAACTGGTTCCGGCAGAGCTCTCCGGTGCTGCCGCCGGTCGGCGAGCCGATCCGCGTGCAGGTCCGGATGCTGCCCACCGACCTGGTGGTGCCGGTCGGCGGTCGGCTGCAGGTGACGATCGGCGGGGAGGCGAGCTCGCCTCGGCAGTCGCTGCCGTCCGGCACCGGCGCGACCATCGCGCTGCTGCACGACTGCGAGCACCCGAGCGCGCTGCGCTTCCTGATGGCGGACCCGACGGCGCCCGCCCTCGAGGTGCGCGAGGTCGACCAGGAGGGCAGGCTCACGGCCCCCGCTCCCCGCCGCCGCGTCGTGGACGGCGACCTGGCCTCCGACAAGGTCTGCGGACGCTCCCCCGAGCGCCTCGACGCCTTCCGCCCCACCCGCGACCTGGTCGCCCGCAAGTGAGGAACCCCGTGCGCTCTCGCTCCCTTCTCGCCGCCGCCGCCCTGCCCCTGGTGGTCGCGCTCGCCGCTCCCGCAGCCGCCGCGCCCACCTGCGTGAGCGTCCCCGACACGCTCTGCGGCGGGCGCATCGTCGCCGAGCCCGAGATGTCGACCTCGTTCCACCAGTTCGACGGCCCGCTCGAGAGCCTCGAGGGCTCGCTCACCGCGATCGAGGCACTGGCCCCGCGCTACCTCGAGGTGATGACGCTCGCGGAGGCGACCGGCAACCCCGAGCACACCAGCTTCTCCGGGCTGCCGATCTGGATCGTGCGCGTGACCGACGAGCAGGCGCCGCGCTCGGGCAAGGCGCAGGTCGCGGTGTCGCTGTCGGTGCACGGCCTCGAGGCAGCCGGTCGCGAGGGCGGGCTGCGCTACGTCGAGGACCTGGCCCGCTGGGGGGCGGACGAGCCCGACCACGTGCTCTACGCGGGGGACACCGGCTTCCCCTTCGCCGAGGTGATGCGGCGCACCGAGACCTGGATCGGGTTCACCAACTCCGACGGCTGGGTCGCCGGCGACCTCGACAGCAGCACCGGCCCCGGCTTCGAGCGCGGCAACGAGAACGGCGGCAAGGACCTCAACCGGGACTTCGCCACCGTCGGCTGGTACGACCGCACCGGCGGGCGCGGCATCGCCGAGTCCGAGCCCGAGATCGCCGGCTGGACAACGCTCATCCGCTCGCTGCCGAACCTCACGACCAGCACCGACATCCACGGCGAGCTGACCACGCCGAACGACGCGTTCAGCGACCTCATCATCCCGGCCGGGCAGTGGACGCCCAAGCGCCAGGACCAGGTGAACCAGCTCTCGCTGAACATGATCCGCACCGTCGAGCGGAAGTTCGACGAGCAGGGGATCGTCCTGGACGAGGTCCTCGCCCTGCTGCCGGTCGACGGCCCCTACCCGAAGCGACCGGCGAACGTCGCCGCGTCGTACGACATCGTCGGCTACGACGACTCGGGCTTCATGGGTGACTGGTTCAGCCAGCAGCAGGACTCGGTCCACATGGACGTCGAGAACTTCCTGTCCAACCTCGCGCCGAACAACGCCTTCGTGCCTGCCATCGAGCAGGCCCACGTCGCCGCGGTCCGCGGCAACATCGAGGCGACCATCGTCGAGGCGCTCATCACCGACAAGGTGAAGCCCGCCGCGAACTACGGCCGGATCGCCTACGTCGACGACCCGCTGCGCACCAGCAGCGACCCGAAGGCCAAGGACGGCAACCCCGGCACCGGCGCGGACGTCGTCGAGGGCGAGGTGCAGACGCCGTACGACGTCAGCCGCCTCGACTACTTCCCGGTGCTGAAGAAGGCCTTCGGCGCCACCATCGACAAGGTGAGCGCCGTGCAGGTCGCCGCCGGCAAGGACCTCACGGCGTACGACACCCTCGTCGTCACGGACATGGAGACGCCGTACGGCGGGCCGCAGCCGAACCGCGCTGCCTACGTGCGCGCGCTCGACGCGTTCGCCAAGAACGGCGGCCAGCTGCTGCTGACCGACCGCGCCCTCGGCCTGCTCGACGACCTCGGCGTCGTGGCCGAGGAGGCCCTGACGGTCAACCGCACGGACGCCGGTCACGTCGACTTCGTCGAGCCGCTGGGCGATCACCCGTACGAGCAGGGGCTCGTCGGCGCGCCCAGCCAGACGTACTACGAGGTGATGCTCGGCTTCCCGTCCCGGGTGCGCGCGCCGAACTACGGCATCGAGCGGGCGGCGTGGGAGGAGGCCGGCGGCACCACCGTCGCGACCGTCGGCGAGCAGGGCGGCGACTCGCCCAACGCGGCCCTCGGCCACCTCACCCGCGGCAAGGGCCGGATCACGGTCTTCGGCGCGATCCTGCCGCAGGCCATCGAGAGCCTCGAGGACGTCGAGACGCCGCACCCGCACGGCCTCGCGTCGTACGCCGTGACCATCACCGGCGGGCAGGTGCTCGACAACGTGCTGGCCTTCCGCGGCACCGGTCGTTCAGCGCTGCGTCCCGGCACGGCGGCGCCGCGGCCCGCGTCCGGTCAGCTCCCGGCGACCGGCCCGCTGCTGGTCGTCCCGCTGGCAGCGCTCGCCCTGCTCGGCGGTGCCGTCGCGGTCAGGCGTCGCGCCGGACGCTGAGCTCGAAGCCCTGGGCGCGGAGGCGGTCGGCCAGGGCGTCGCCCATGGCGGTCGCGGGGGTGAGCACGCCTGCTCGCGCCGGCAGCCGGTCCCGGTCGAGCGCCAGGGCCAGCGCGCTCTCGCCCTGCATGACCGCGGTGGCGGCGTAGCCGGGGTCACCCTTGGCCGCGACGGTGGAGACGTAGCGCGCGCCGCTCATGGTCCGCGCGAGGACCTCGATGCGGAAGTGCCCGTTCTGCTGGACCTTCTCGCTCGGGCCGTCGCCGGGCTTGGGCAGCACCTTGTCGAGCAGCTTGCTGGTCGGGCCGAACGCCATGCCGCTCATGCCCGCGATCAGCCCGGCGCTGACGCCGGTGGCGAGGACCGGGGCGAGCGGCGAGCTGCCGACGCCCATCACCTCGCGGTAGCGGAAGCCCTTGCCGTACGACCAGCCGGTCAGCGCGTTGCTGCGTCGCACGATGCGGGTGTTGTAGGACGCCATCACGAACGGCGCGACCCAGCGGCCGAGCGCGCGGTCCCGCGAGGGCAGCATCGAGTCGGGGCCGTCACCGGGGCTCGGCTCGGCGCTGCGGTCGGGGCTCAGGGAGTACGGGTCGGCGACCAGCTTCTTCAGCGAGGCATCCTCCGCCATCGCCTCGAGCTGGGCGCGGGCCGAGTCGATGGTGCCGCCGCTGACGCCGCCCTTCATCGACACGACGTGCAGCACGGTGTCGGTGAGCTCGCCGGCGCCGTCGGCCTTCGCCTGCTCGGCGGCCAGCAGCACGCCGAGGTCGGACGGTATCGAGTCGAAGCCGCAGGAGCTGACGATGCGTGCTCCGGTCCGGGCGGCGACCTCGTGGAACCGGTCGATGCACTGCCGGACGAAGGCGACCTCGCCGGTCAGGTCGCAGTAGTCGGTGCCCGCGTCGGCGCACGCCTCGACGAGCGGCAGGCCGTAGCGGGCGTACGGCCCGACGGTCGTCGCGACGACGCGCGTGCGCTCGGCGAGGGCCTTCAGCGACGCCGGGTCGCTGGCGTCGGCCACGATCAGCGGCCAGTCAGCGGCGCGGGCCGGCAGCCCCGCCTGGACCTGCTCGAGCTTCTCCGCGCTGCGACCGGCGAGGCCGATCCGCGTCCCCTCGGGTGCCGCCTTGGCGAGGTGCGCGGCGAGCAGCTTGCCCACGAAGCCGGTGGCTCCGAAGACGACGACGTCCAGGTCACGATCCGATGAGGCCATGAACGGACAGTACGTGGGGCCGACAACGGCCCGTCCCCAGCGTCCTTCCAGGTATGAGGACCTCCCGGCTGCTGCTCGCTGCCCTGCTCGCGCTCCCGCTGCTGACAGCCACGGGCGCCCCAGCCGCGGCGCAGGACGCAGGACCGCCCCCAGTCTCGGTGACCAACGCGGACAGCGGGCGGACCGTGCACCTGGTGCCCGGGCAGGACCTCGAGGTCGAGCTCCTCCCCCCGTCACCGGGCGAGCAGTGGCAGGGCCCGGGGGCCGGCGGCTCGCTCTACCTGACCGCCTACGCCGAGGGCGCCGAGCGCACGACAGCGACCCTGGAGGCGCTGCAACCCACGACCGAGCCGGTCACGCTGCGCGCCCGCACGGACCGCAGCTGCTCGCACTCGACGACCGCCTGCCCGCAGGGCTTCTCCGAGTGGAGCCTGTCCGTCGTCGTGGACTCGGGGCCGGCGTTCAGCCCGACCTACGAGTGCTTCTCGATGCCGACAGTCAGTCCGGCGCAGGGCACGACCGCCATCGACCAGTCGGCCGACGGCGCCCGGATCACCATCCGGGAGGGCGAAGCGGTCTACCTGCAGCTGCGCGGCTGCGACGACCCCTACGTAGTGCCGACGGCCACCGGCCCCCTCTTCCGCGAGTGGGTGAGCTACCGGGCGAACGGCGTGAACACCACGATGTTCCGGGCGCTCTCGCAGGGCACCAGCACCATCACCTCGTCCACCGACGCCGTCTGCTTCCACACCTCGCCCCCGTGCGCCCGGCCGTCGCGGCTCTTCTCCGTCGAGGTCAACGTCATCGCCGCGACCTGTGACACCGCCCCACCGACCCTCGCCCTGAGCCGCAGCACGATCCGGGCCGGCGAGTCCGGCCGGGTGACCGTGCGCGGGACGTCCGGCACCGTCGTGGACCTGTGGGCCTACACCCGCCCGTCCACGACCTACCGCCTGGTCCGCACCGGGGTCCTCGCCGCGGACGGGACGCTCGCCTTCGACGTGCGGCCGCCGGCCAACACGAGGCTGCAGGCGCGGCACCGCGACTGCGCCTTCGGGCCGTCCGTCGTGCTGAACGTCCGGACCGCCCTGACGCTCGACGTCGAGCGGACCGGCGCTCGCGAGTACGCCTTCAGCGGCGACTCGCTGCCGGCCCGGCCGGGCGGCCTCGTCGTCAGCCTCTACCGAGTCACCACCGACGGCGCGCAGGTCCTGACGGCGCAGGCGCGCGCCTCGGAGTCGACCGGCGAGTGGCGGCTGGTGCGCCGGTTCAGCGGCAGCGGCCGGTTCGGCTTCCTGGTCCGCACGGGGCAGGACCTGCTCAACGCCCCGGGCTCGAGCGCCGTGCGGTCGCTGCTGGTCTACTGACGGCCGGACCCCTCAGGAGGACGCATGCTCTGGTCGACGCTCGCCGGCAAGCTCGAGCAGGCGAAGGCGCTGGACCCGCTGGTGAAGGGCGCCGACGCCGTCATCGGGACCGCCCTGCCGAAGGGACCGGTCAAGGACGCGCTGCACGGCACGTGGCTCGGCCACTCGCTGCACCCGCTGCTCGTGGCGCTGCCGATCGGGCTGTGGTCGGGCGGGATCCTGCTCGACTGGACCGGCGGCGACAAGCGCGCCGCCCGGCGGCTGATCGGCGCCGGCGTGCTCGCGGTCGCCCCGACGGCCGCGTCCGGCTGGGCCGACTGGTCGGAGATCGGTGACGCGAAGCGCCCGCGCCGGGTCGGGCTGGTGCACGCCGTCGCGAACATCGCCACGACCTCGCTGTTCGCCGCGAGCTGGAAGGCCCGTGGCCGCGGTGAGCACTGGCGCGGGAAGCGACTGGCGCTGGCCGGGTCGGCCGGCCTCGCGGTCGGCGGCTACCTCGGCGGACACCTCGCGTACGCCCAGGCCGTGGGTGTGAACCGCAACGCCGACGAGATCCGCAAGCCGAAGGACTGGGTCGACGCAGCGCTGGCCGCTGACCTCGTCGAGGGCCTGCCGAAGGCCGTGCAGGTCAAGGGCAACCGGGTCGTGCTGGTCCGCACCGCGGGTGTGATCCGGGCGATCGGCGGCACCTGCAGCCACTGGGGCGCACCGCTCGAGGAGGGCACCGTCGTCGACGGCTGCCTGGAGTGCCCGTGGCACGGCAGCCGCTTCCGGCTGGAGGACGGCAGCGTGGCGCGCGGGCCGGCGACGACGCCGCAGCTGGCGTACGACGTGCAGACCGTCGGTGACCGCGTCCAGGTGCGGGTGCGCCCCTAACCTGGCGGTATGCGCCTGCTCAGCCTGATCGTCCTGGCCACCGTCCTCACGGGCTGCGGCTTCGAGGACCCGCCTCCGGCGGCAGCACCGTCGGTCGCCCCGATCCCGAGCGACTTCACGCACCCCGACCCGTGCACGGCCTACGCCGTGGTCACGCTCGACGGGCTGCTGAACGGGCTGCCGTCGGTGAGCCCGGAGACCGCCGTGCGGGCCAACGAGATCGTCCAGGAGTTCGTCGCCCGCTACGACGCGGTGATCACGGAGAAGGGCATCGAGGCGGCCCGCGCGGAGTACGCGGACGACATCGAGGCCGCCTGCAAGGGATGATCAGCGTCTCCTCGCGCGTTGCACCCGGTGCACCCACGACCCAGGAGCGCTCGACATGGACGACAAGGACACGCTCGACCCGGCCACCGGCATGAGCCACAACGACCTGCGCCGCGCCGCGCTGACGGTCTGCACCTACGCGACCGATCCCGACGACGCGCGCGAGCTGCTCGAGGCGCTCGGCCTGGTCGAGGGCCTGCGCGCGGGAGCCATCGCCAGCTAACGGCTTGCGCTCCCCGGCGATCCTGATCCCGTGGAGGCGCTGGCGATCGGCTTCGGGCTCGGGTTCCTCGTCGCCCTGCAGCTGGGGCCGATGTCGCTCTTCCTCATCCGCTCGACGCTGGCCGGCGGGCTGGCCAGCGGCGTCGCTGTCGGGGCCGGCATCGCCCTCGTGGACGCGGCCTACGCCGCGCTCGGCGCGCTGGGCACCGCCGCGGTGCTGGAGGCGTCCGGGCTGCGCCTGGCCCTGGGGCTGCTCGGTGCGGCGGTGCTCGTCTGGCTCGGGACCCGCACGCTGCTGTCCGCGGTGCACGTCCGGGCGGGCCTCGAGGGACCGGCCGACGTCGCCGGTCCGCGCCGGCTGCTGCTCACCTCGCTCGGCGCCACCGCCTCGAACCCGCTGACGATCGTCTCCTGGGCGACGGTCTTCGCCGCCGCGTCGGTCGCCACGGACGCCGCGCCGGCCGTGCTGGCGCTCGGCGTCGGCCTCGGCAGCGCGACCTGGGTGCTGGCGCTGGCGCTCGTCGTCGCCGTCACCCGCCGCCGGCTCCCGGCGGCTGCCGTCCGCGCGGTCGACGTGCTCGCCGGTGGCGGGCTGGTCGGCTACGGCGTGGTGCTGGGAGTGCAGTCGGCGCAGGCCTGACCGTGGGTCAGCGGAACGCGCCGGCCACAGCGTCGTAGGCGCCGAAGACGACCTGGTCGGCGGGCACCGGGCGGCTGAAGAGGAAACCCTGCGCCTGCGCGCAGCCCATGGCGACAAGACGTTGCCGTACCTCCTCGGTCTCCACGCCCTCCGCGACGATGTCGAGGCCGAGCGACGCAGCCAGGTGCACGGTGGACTCGACGATCGCGCGCACCCGGTCGTCGTCGGCGAGCGGCGTGACGAAGGAGCGGTCGAGCTTGAGCCCGTGCAGCGCCGGCAGGTCGCGCAGGTAGCCGAGGGTGGAGAAGCCGGTGCCGTAGTCGTCGACCTGCACCCGCACGCCCTGCGCGGTGAGCGCCTCGATGACGCCGTGACCGCGGGCGGGGTCGGCCAGCAGCAGGTCCTCGGTCAGCTCGAGGACGAGCGCGCTGCCGGTCGCCCCGTGCTGCGCCAGCGCCTCGGCGACCTGACCGGGGAAGGACATGTCGAGCAGGTCGCTCACGGAGAGGTTCACCGCCATCGAGGTGTCGATGCCCGCGGCGGTCCAGGCGCTCCACTGCGCCAGCGCCTGGTGCAGCACGCTCACGGTGAGCTCGCGCATCAGCCCGCCGGACTCGGCCTGCGGCAGGAACGCGTCCGGGTAGAGCAGGCCGCGCTCGGGGTGCTGCCAGCGGACGAGCGCCTCGACGCCGACGACCCGACCGGTGCCGAGCGCGACCTTGGGCTGGTAGTGCAGCACCAGCTGGCCGGCTTCGAGGGCGGTGCGCAGCTCGGTCGTCGACTCGAGCCGGGCGCGGCTCGCCGCCTGGTAGTCGGCCCGGTAGAAGCTGTGCCCCGTGCGCTCGTCCTTCGCGGCGTACATCGCGTTGTCGGCGTGCTGCAGCAGCTCGCTGCTGGTGGTCCCGTCCCCGGGGAAGACAGCGATCCCCGCGCTGACGCCGACGGTGAGGCTGCGTCCGGCCACGGAGTACGGCCCCCGGCACGCGGCCCGGAGCCGTCCCGCGACCTCCGCCGCCGCATCGGCGCTCGCGCCGTCGAGCAGGACGGCGAACTCGTCGCCGCCGATGCGCGCCACCAGGTCCAGCGGTCGCATGACCAGCTGCAGTCGCGGCGCGACGAGGCGGAGCAGCTCGTCCCCGTGGTGGTGGCCGAGGGTGTCGTTGACCGCCTTGAAGCCGTCGAGGTCGAGGATCAGCAGCGCGGCCGGACGCTGCGCCGGACGCTGGGCGAGCGCGCGGTCGAGGGCCTCGTTGAACGCGCGCCGGTTGGCCAGGCCGGTGAGGTCGTCGGTGCGCGCCTCGCGCCGGACCACCGAGAGCTGGCGGAGGTCGTGGAAGCCGAGCACCGTGCGGGTGAGGGCTGCCGCGAGGCCACCCGCGGCGAGCACCACCGGGCCGGCTGCCACGTCCTCGAAGCCGGCGTAGACGAGCAGGCCCAGGCAGAGCGCCGCCAGGGCCGCCGGCACCATGAGCCCGGGGAGGTAGGCGCTCCGCCCGGGCTGGGCCCGGCCGGGCGGAGCCCACGCCGCGAACGCCATCACCGACGTGGCGGTCAGCGAGAGCGCGGACAGCGGCGTCGCGGGACGCCACTCGCCCTGGCTGACCAGGTAGAGGAAGGCGCAGTCGAGGACGGCGAAGCCCACCGCTCCGGTGGCGAAGACCCAGAGCGCGGGAGGCGCGTGCCAGCGGAAGGCGAGCAGCACGCCCAGGACACCGAGCAGCAGCACGACGTCGAGCACCGGGTAGAGCGAGTTGGTCCAGAGCGCGGCTGTCGTCGCGCCGGGTCCGGTGAGGTCGTCCACGGTGCCGGGGAGGACCAGCCACGCGAGGCTGCCGACGGCGAACGCGCCGACCAGTCCGTCCAGCACGATCGTCCACGGCAGGTGGTCGAAGCGGGTCGCGGCGAAGGTGACGAGCGCCGCGATCAGCAGCACGACCGACAGCAGCCACCCGACGTCGGCCACCGACGGGTAGGGCTGAGGGTCGAGCGTGCGGATGACACCCAGGTAGGCGGCGAAGGCGGCTGCTCTCGCGACGAGCCCGCCGGCCACGAGCGCCCACACCGGCCGGTCGACGGGGCTGAGCAGCGGGCGCAGGAGGGCCAGCAGGGCGCACAGCACGTAGCCGGTGCCCTGCACCCAGCCGTCGAGCAGCGGGTCGAAGCCCTCACGCGGCCAGACGGTCGAGGCGGCGAAGACGACGGTGACGATCAGCAGCGCGCGCTGGACGGCACGGACGAGCGCCCTGCGCTGTGGCGCAGGCGTCGTCCAACCCGTCGCCGACACCGGTCGAAACTACGCTTCTGCGCCCGATCGTGACGCGTTTCAGCCGGTGCGCGCCCGCCCGCGCACGACGACGTCGCGGAGCAGCGCCTCCGTCGCCTCGGTGACCGCGTCGACGGCCGCCTCGAAGGCGGCGGCGTTGTGCGGCGCAGGCGTGCGCATCCCGACGACCTTGCGGACGTACTGCAGGGCGGCAGCCCGCGTGTCGTCCGGACCGACGTCCTCGGTGAAGGGCGGGCGGAGGGTCTTGATGCTGCGGCACATGCTCCGACCGTAGGGCTACTGCTCGGGCAGTGTCTCGAGCAACGTGCTGACACCGCGCAGGATCGACTCGTAGTCGGCCTCCTCGGCGTCCGGGTCGCGCTGGCCGGCGGCGAACGCCTCCGCCGCGACGGCGATGCTGACGGCGGCGAAGCCGTTGTACTGGCGCGAGACGACGCCGAGCATGTGCTGCAGGGCGAC
This sequence comes from Actinomycetales bacterium, assembly GCA_036675425.1. Taxonomy (GTDB): domain Bacteria; phylum Actinomycetota; class Actinomycetes; order Mycobacteriales; family SCTD01; genus SCTD01. The sequence goes on from JAKFFB010000246.1 coordinate 17,186, forward strand.
CAAGGACTCGGGGCGGACCTCCCCCACGGCGCCGACGACGTTCTCGATCAGCTCGCTGAGGGCTGCGCCGGAGAGCTCGTGAGCGGGGGCGCTCTCGTCCGCGTCGTAGAGCGTGGCCGTGATGAGCGCGAGCGCTGCTCGCCGGGCCTGGCGGTCCTGCTCGGGATCAGGACGGAGGTCGATCGAGATGTCGGGCATGGGGTTGAGGCTAGGTCGTGGCCCTCACCCCGCCGTGATGCACCACCAGGCGAGCCGGGCCGCGGAGGACCCGGTTCTCCCGGTAGGTCAGCTCCCCCAGCTTCGGGTCGACGAGCCGAGAAGCCAGCGCCATCAGCGCGATCCGCGCCTCCAGGCGGGCGAGCGCGGCCCCCAGGCAGTAGTGCGGACCGGCGCTGAAGGCGAGGTGGGCGCTGGTGCGCGAGGGGTCCAGGCGGAGCGGGTCGGGGTGCTGCTCCGGATCACGCCCGGCAGCCGCGAGCAGCAGCACCACGGTGCCACCAGCGACGACGCGCCCGCCCGGCACGTCCATGTCCGAGAGCGGGATGCGCATCGTCATCTGCACCGGCGGGTCGAGCCGGAGCACCTCCTCGACGACTCCCGCGGCGTAGACCGCATCCTCCGCCACGCGCGAGCGGACGTCCGGTGACCGCAGCAGCACGAGCGCGCCGTTCGAGATCAGGTTGACCGTCGTCTCGTGGCCGGCGATGAGCAGCAGCATCGCGGTGCTGAAGAGCTCGTCCTCGGTGAGCCGGTCGCCGTCGTCCTCGGCGGCGACCAGCGCCGACAGCAGGTCGTCCTGCGGGGCGGCCCGCCGCTGCGCGACCAGCGAGCCGAAGTACTCCCGGAAGTCGTCCACCGCGCGGCGGCGCAGCCGCACCTCCGCCGGATCACCGGCGGACAGCGTGTCGTCCAGGCTGCGCGCCAGCACCTCGGACCAACCCGCGAACCGGACGTGGTCCTGCTCCGGCACACCGAGCATCCGACTGATCACGGTCACCGGCAGCGGGTACGCGAGATCGCCTACCAGCTCGAGCGTCTCGCGGCCGGCGGCCGCGTCGAGCAGCTCCGCGGTCAGCGACTCCACCAGCGACCCGAGCCGGTCGACGACCCGCGGGGTGAAGGCCTTGCTCACGAGGCGGCGCAGCCGGGTGTGGTCCGGCGGGTCGAGGAACAGGAAGCTCCGCTGCCGCTCCAGCCGCTCGCGGTCCGCGGCCGACATCGCGGCCGCCACCGCCTGGAAGCGGGTGGAGTTCCGCCGGTCCGAGCTGACCTCGGGCGACCGCAGCACCGCGTCGCAGTGGGCGTGCGACGACAGGAGCGCGAACGAGCCGTCCGGCGCCACCACCGGTCCCGCGTCCAGCAGCGACTGCCACAGCGGGTAGGGGTCGACGACGTCGACGCCGGCGAGCAGGTCGTCCATCGAGGGGGCGGTGGTCACGGGACCTCCAGTGGGGAGGGGACGGACAGCACGTCGGCCCCTGCGGTCTCGGGCAGCGTCCGGAGCGCGAGGACGCTCAGCGCGGCGAGCAGCGCGAGGAGCAGGACGGTGACGCTCGGGTCGACGACGGAGGCGAGCACGCCGGTGAGCAGCAGCCCGACGCTTCCCGCGACCACGATCACCGCGCCGGCGACGGCACCCAGGGTGCCGCGCACCTCGGTCGGGAAGAGCTCCCCTGCGAACGCGCTGCGCACCGCCTGCACGGCGGCGTCCGACGCCGCGAGCAGGAAGAACCCGGGCACGTAGAGGAGCTGCTCCCCGCTGAAGACGAGCAGCGCACCGAGCGAGAAGCCGAGGACCGATGCCGTCAGGATCGGCTTGCGACCGAAGTGGTCGCTCATCCGGCCGCCGACGACGTAGCCGAGCAGGGTGGTCGGCGCGGCCGCGAAGACGACGATCGTGAAGAGCCCCTTCCAGCCGTAGTCGTCCTGCGCGAGCTCGGCCGCGAAGAAGAACGACGTCGTCGCGAGCATGCCGACGGTGGCCAGCACGAGGAGCAGCCGGCGCAGGTGGCGCGCGCCCACGGGGTCGAGCTGCGGCCACCACGGCTGGCGGACGCGGTCGGCCGCGGCAGCCACGGCGTACGCCCTGGTCTCGGCCAGGTTGCGGCGCAGGTAGACGACGACCGCGAGAGGTACGAGCGCCACGACGTAGAACAGCCGCCACCCCAACGGGGTGCTGTCCACGGCGAGCAGCAGCAGCGCGACCAGGCCGAAACCGGCGGTGGAGATGATGCCGAGCATCCCGATGCCGGCGCCGCGGCGCTCGGGCCGCAGCTCCTCGGTGAGGACGACGCTCGCGAGCGTCTCCTCGGTGCTGAGGAAGACGCGGGCCAGCACCTGCAGCACCACGAAGACGACCAGGCCCGCGGCCAGCGCCGTCGCCCCGGTGAGGACCGTGAAGGCGAGCACGCTGATCAGCAGCATCGGCCGGCGTCCCCAGCGGTCCGCCAGCCGCAGCGTCACCACTCCCCCGAGCGCACCGAGCCGGATGATCGCCACGCCGATGCCGAACGTCGCCACCGAGACGCCCAGCCCGTCCGCGATGACCGGGGAGGCGAGTGCGAGCAGGCCGGTGTCGTAGTTGGTGAAGAAGCCGACCAGGCACAGCGGCAGCAGCACCGACCACTCGTGCGGGTCGAAGCGGGTCACGAGCGGTCGGCTGCTCAGCGGAAGACCAGCCCCTCGTACTCCCCCGAGTCGCGCCACTGCGCCAGGTAGCTGAAGAAGGCCGCGGCCCCGGCGGGGTAGCCGACAGCCAGCCGGCCGCGCAGGCCTGCGTCCTGACCCTCGTTGTTGTAGTAGCCGGGCGTGCAGTCCGGCGAGGTGATGAGCATCCCCGGGTGGGTCAGCAGCAGGTCGACCCAGCCGTCCTCGGCCTCCCGGGTGACCTCGACCTCGGCGTGCCCCTGGTCGAGGGCGTGCCGCACGACCTGCGCGATCGTGCGGCCTGACTCGGTGAGGTTGTGCGGGATGTTCGAGATGAGGTTGGCACCCTGCGTGGGCTGCACGAAGAAGGCGTTCGGGAAGCCGTGCACGTGGATGCCGTGCAGGCTCCGCATCCCGTCGGCCCAGCGGTCGGAGAGGCGTACGCCGTCGTGTCCCACGAGGTCGTAGCCCGCCCGGCGCGTCCAGTCCGTGCCGACCTCGAAGCCCGAGGCGTAGACGATGCAGTCCACCTCGTGCTCGCGGCCGTTCGCGACGACGCCGCGCTCGGTGATCCGCTCGACGCCGCGACCGTCGGTGTGCACGAGGTGGGCGCCCGGCTCGTTGAACGCCTGCAGGTACTCGTCGGAGAAGCACGGCCGCTTGCACAGCTGCCGGTACCACGCCTTCAGCGCCTCGGCGGTCGCCGGGTCCTCGACGACCTCGTCCACGCGCGCGCGGATCTCCTCCATCTTCTCGTAATCGGAGTCCTCGAACGCTGCGCGCATCTTGTCCGGCGTGAAGTCCTCCGGCGGCAGGGCCAGGATGCGCGCGCGGATGCGCCGGGCGATGTCGGTCCAGCCGTCCTGCACGAGGTCCTCGTCGGCGGCGACCCCGGTCTGCGTCGCGGTGAAGTTCTCCAGCCAGCGCTGCTGCCACCCCGGCGCCCCGGCCACCGAGGCGAACCACTCGGGGTCGAGCGGCTGGTTGGCGCGGACGTCGACCGACGAGGGCGTGCGCTGGAAGACGTAGAGCTCTCGCGCTGCATGCGCCAGCGGCGGCACGCACTGCACGGCGGTGGCGCCCGTCCCGATGACGGCCACCCGCTTGTCCGCGAGGCGGTCCAGCGGAGCCCCGAGGGGGTCTCCCCCGGTGTAGTCGTAGTCCCAGCGGCTGGTGTGGAAGCTGGCGCCCTGGAAGGTCGAGATCCCTGGGATGCCAGGCAGCTTGGGCACGTGCAGCGGTCCGATGCCCATCACCAGGAACTGCGCCGAGAAGGCGTCACCGCGGTCGGTGCGCACGAGCCAGCTCGACCTCTCGGCGTCCCAGGTCAGGCCCTGCACCTCGGTGTGGAAGAGCGCGTCGTCGTAGAGCCCGTAGTGCTTGGCGATCCGCCCGCAGTGCTCGAGGATCTCCGGACCTGCCGCGTACTTCTCGGACGGCCGGTAGCCGGTCTCCTCGAGCAGCGGCATGTAGACCATCGACGCCGTGTCGCACCGCGCGCCGGGGTAGCGGTTCCAGTACCAGGTGCCGCCGACGTCGCCGCCCTTGTCCACCAGCCGCACGTCGTCGACGCCGGCCTCCTTGAGCCGGGCCGCCGTCACGAGCCCCGCGAAGCCCGCGCCGATGACGCAGACGGTCACGGAGTCGGTGACGGGGTCGCGCTCGGCGCGCGGCGTGTGCGGGTCGTCCAGGTAGTGCTCGAGCACTCCCGTCAGCCGGAGGTACTGGTCGTTGCCGTCCGGACGGAGCCGCTTGTCACGCTCGGCGAGGTACTTCTGCCGGACCGCCTCCTTGTCGATGAGGGTGCCGTCCGGCCGGCGCGGAGCGCTCATATCCGCACGGGCGGCTGGGAGCGGACCCCGCGGAAGCGGCCGACGCCGCGAGCGGGTCCGACGACCTCGGCGACGGGCTCGGCCTGCCGGGCCCGGACGGCGCCGCCGAGAGCTCGCGGTGCGACCACGGGCTGACGGGCGAGCCGGACCGCCTGCACCGCCAGCAGCGCGAGCACCGCGACGGCGAGCAGGGACTCGGTGCGGTTGTCGGGGACGACTGCCGCACGCCGTCGTTGCAGCACGGCGGTCGGCGGTGGCGCTGCCTGCGGGGCCGGAGCGGGCGGCGCTGCCGCGGGTGGTGGAGCCTGGGGCGCAGCGAGCAGCGGCGCGGTGGCCGGCGCCGCGGGCGCGAACGGCGGCAGGGCAGTTCCCTCGAACGCCGGCCCGGTGGGCGCGAAGGCGGGAGCCGGACCGGACTCGAACGGCGCCGGCTCGGACGTCGTCACCACGGACTCGGCCGTCGCGGGCTCCAGGGTGAGGGAGAAGGCCGAGTCCGGAGCCGGCTGGAGCAGGACGTTGACGGCGTTCAGCCCGGGCGGCAGCGGCACGACGAGCACGTCGCCGTCCACCTTCGCGTCCAGCGGCGCGGAGCAGTCGGCGGACGGGGCGCCCTCGATGCGGCCGCCCTGCTCCGGGACCCAGCGATCGTCGGACGGGCAGGCCTGCACCGCGGGGACACCCACCGCCTCTGCGATCGTCAGGCGGAGCTCGACCGCCACGGCCCCGTCCGCGAGCCCGGTCCGCAGCGCGCTGAGCGCGAGCGGTCCGCTCGGGTCGGCGGCGACCCACATGCCGCCGTCGGGGACCGGGTCCGGAGGCTGGACGGGCACGGGGAGACCGGTGTTCGTCCGCGCCCAGTAGCCGGTCACCGGGTCGCCCTCGGCGGCCACGGCAGGGCCGGCGCCCCAGACCACTGCCGAGACGGCGACGAGCAGCGTCGCGGCGGCCCTCATCGCCCGCCTCCGACCCGGGCCGGGGGTGTGCGGCTCGACGTCACGTCACCGCTGCGCAGCACGGCGGTCGAGTCGCCGCCGAGGTAGGAGCGGACGACCCGGTCGTCGTTCAGCACCTCCTCCGGGGTCCCCTCGGCGATGACCCGGCCCAGCTCGAGCGCCACCAGCCGGTCGCACACCGACGACAGCAGGGGCATGTCGTGCTCGATGACCAGCAGCGCGCACCCGGTGTCGTCGCGCAGCTTGAGCAGCAGCGGCCCGAGCGCCTCGGTCTCGCGCTGCGCGATGCCGGAGGAGGGCTCGTCGAGCAGCAGCACGCTGGGGTCGTGGGCCAGCGCCATGCCGAGGTCGACGATGCGCCGGCTGCCGGTCGAGAGCTCACGCACCTGCTTGTCGCGCAGCGCACCGAGACCGAGCAGCTCGACGAGGTCCTCCACGCTGTAGGCGACGTCGTCCTCACCCCGCCGGGCATCAGGGAGGAACACGCCCGACGCCAGGTAGCTGCGCACCTCCAGGTGGCGCTCCAGCGACACCGCGAGGTTCTCCGCGACGGTCAGCGACCCGAAGATGCGCGCGTCCTGGAAGCTGCGACCGAGGCCGGCCATCGCCCGGCGGTCGGGCGACCACCCGGTGACGTCCCGCCCGTCGAGGCGCACCCGGCCGCCGCTCGGCTCGAGGTAGCCGCTGAGCAGGTCGAACAGCGTCGTCTTGCCCGCGCCGTTCGCGCCCACCAGGCCGACCACCTCGCCGCGCAGCACGGAGAGATCCACGTCCTGGACAGCGGCCACGCCGCCGAACCGCACGCTCAGCCCGTGGCACTCGAGAACGGGTCCGTGCGCGACGTCGATGTCGTGCGCCTCCAACCGCGGCACCGACACCGCACCCGCGCTGGCGCCGGCCAGGAACACCGAGCGGAGCACGTCCTCGCGACCGAGCAGGTCGGCCGTCGGGCCGGAGAAGCGCACCTGACCCTTCTCCAGGAAGTACGCGCGCTCGGCCAGGGCGAGCGCGATGTTCACGCTCTGCTCGACGACCACGACCGTCGTCCCCTGCGCGTGGATCGCCCGCACCATGTCGAGCAGCGTCGTGACGACGGTGGGGGCGAGCCCGAGCGACAGCTCGTCGATGAGCAGCAGCCTCGGCCGCGCGACGAACGCCATGCCGAGCGCCAGCTGCTGCTGCTCGCCGCCCGACAGCGCACCGGCCGCGGTGTCCCAGCGCTCCCCGAGCCGCGGGAACCGCTGCAGCACCTCCTGGACCCGCGCGTCGAACCCCTCGTCCTTGGCGTGCAGCCAGCCGGCGAGGTCGAAGTGCTCGGCGACCGTCAGCGTCGGGAAAGCGCCCTTGCCGCCGGGCATCTGCACGATGCCGAGGTTCGCGGTCTGGACCGCGTCGGCGTGCGTGATGTCGCGGCCGGCGTAGAAGATGGCACCACCGACCGGGTCGGTCAGCCCGCTGACGGCGTTGAGCAGCGTCGACTTGCCCGCCCCGTTGGTGCCGAGCAGAGCGACGATCTCCCCCTCGCGGATCTCGACGTCGACGCCGAACAGCACCTGCACCCCGTCGTACGCCACGTCGAGACCTCGCACCGTGAGCAGGGCACGGTCGCCGGTGCTGCGCAGCTGCTCGTCGAGCTCAGCGGCGGTCGCGAGCGTGGCCAGCGCCTGCTCCGCGTCGCGGCGGACGGACGAGGCGGCGGTCATGACGACAAGGCCGCCGGCGATGAGCGTCCCGGCCAGGACCGCGAGCGCCAGCCGGTAGCCCGAGCTCTCACCGAGGTCCGCGAGCATGGGCGCGAACAGCGCACCCCCGCCGAGGTAGAGGATCGCCCAGGAGTAGGCCTGCGCGCGCACGCGCGCCGGGCTCACGATGCCGACGAGCGTGTAGTAGCAGGGCTGGTAGGCCCCGATCGCGATCCCGGTCAGCAGGTTGAACACGGCCGACAGCCAGCCGAACGGCGAGACCACCATGCCGACGAGCCCGACGCCGATGCCGGCGATGGCCATCCCGTCGTAGGTCGCGAGTCGTTCGGGCTTGCCGTCCTGCAGCGCTCGCGTGGCCAGCCGCTGCCCCAGGACGAGTCCGGCGACGATGCCGAGACCGGACAGGAACGTCACGACGCCGCGGCCGGTCGGCCCGTAGCCGTAGACGCGTTCGAAGAACAGGCTGACGAGCTGGCCCATGCTGATCACGGCGATCCCGAGCACCGGGAAGGCGACCCACACGCGTCGCAGCGTCCGGATCGCGAACAGCTGACGACGCGCCTCACCGAACGGGATGCTGCCGGCGGCGGCGGCCTTGTCCGCCAGCTCCCGGTCGACGCTCTCGCCGCGCAGGGGCTCGCGCAGCCGGAACAGCGCCGGCAGGAGCAGGAACGTCGGGATCGAGAGGGCGACGAAGACCAGCCGCCAGTCCCACATCGAGCCGAGCACGCCGATGACCAGCGCGCTCGCGAGCCCGATCGGGTTCGCCAGCCGGTGCAGAGCGAAGACCTTGGGGTGGTGCTCCGCCTCGTAGTAGTCGGTGAGCAGGCTGGCGTGCACCGGCTCGTTCACGACCCGGCCGATGCCGGCGCCCATGCGGGCCATGGTCAGCACCCACGCAACGGGCGACAGCGCCGTCACGATCGTCATGCCGCCCCACACCCCGGCGCCGAGACCGGCCATGCGGACCCGCCGGAAGCGGTCGGCGAGCACGCCGATCGGCAGCGCGGCCAGCAGAGCGGTCACGCCGGCGATGGACGCGATGGCGACGATCCCGCTGTCGGAAAGGCCGAACGTGTCGCGGATCTCGGGCGTGAGGACGCCGAACGCCACCCGGTCGAACTCGTCGACGAGGTTGAACGCGAACAGGATCAGCAGCGGGGTCGCGCTCGCACCGCCGGTGATCGCGGCCAGCCGGCCCCTCATGACGGGCTCCCGGCGCCGACGGGCACGGCCGGGACGGAGATCTCGTCCTGAGGCTGCTCCTGCAACCGGTCGGCGTTGAGGCTCGGCACGTCGATGCCGTGCTTGGCGGCCACCCTGCGCAGGAACGCGTCACGCACGTTGAGCACCGCCGCGGTGAAGCCGCCGGGCAGCAGGAGCAGCAGGATGATCAGGCCGACGCCGGTGGTGAGCAGGTAGACGAGCTCCACCTCACGCAGCCCGGGCATCCGCTCGAGACCGATGAGGTAGACCGCACCCAGCACCGCACCCATCGGTCTGGACAGGCCGCCGACCACCACCATCGCGAACACCGCGAGGCTCATCTCGACCGGGAACGCACCAGCGTCCACCGCGCCTTGCTGGTACGCGAAGAGCGCGCCGGCGACGGCCGCCAGGAAGCCGGACATCGCGAACGCGGCCAGCTTGGCGCGCACCAGCCCGACGCCGTACGCCTGCGCCGCCCGCGGGTTGTCGCGTGCGGCGATCAGCACCCGACCGGTGCGGCTGCGGCGCATCGCCCGGCACGACAGCACGGCGACCACCAGGAAGGCCAGGCACAGGTAGTAGAAGGCCAGGTCGCCCGAGACGTCGAGGCGGCCGTAGAGCACCGGGCGCACGATCTGGTTCGACGGCTCGGGCAGCACCCACCCGAAGTACTTGCGGTTGAGGAAGAACGACGCCGTCGTCGCCGCGAAGGCCAGCGTCGTGACCGCGAGGTAGAGCCCTGGCATGCGCAGGGCGGGCAAGCCGACGAGCACGGCCATGACCGCGCCGGCGAGTCCCGCGACGACCACGCTGACGAAGAAGTCGGCGTTGGCATCGGCAGCCAGACCGCCGCCGACGGCCGCGCCGATGCCGAGGAATGCGAACTGCCCGAGGCTGATCTGGCCGGCCCAGCCGGTCAGGACCACCAGACTGAGTCCCAGCAGCGCGTAGAGCAGCACCAGGGTCGCGTCGTTCTGGTAGAGCGGCCCGACCAGGATCGGGAGGCCGAGAGCGGCGGCCGCCACGAGGACGAAGACGACCCGCTCACCGAGCACGACCTCACGCAGTCCGCGCAGCTGCACCGGCACGCCCTTCGGCTCGTGCACGGCGCGGTAGGACGCGTTCGCCGCCTCGCCGGCCCGCGAGAAAGCCCCCCGCTGCAGCAGCAGCGCGACGAGGATGACCGGCAGCAGGATCGCCGAGGAGAGCCGTGCCTCTCGGGTGGAGTAGAAGGTCGACAGCTCCACGACTCCGAGCACGATGCCGGCACCGAAGGCAACGGGCAGGCTCTCCATCCGCGCGATCACGGCAGCGGCCAGCGCGGGGAGCAGGATCGCCGCCCCCGTGATGGTGCCGATCGGCAGGCCCACCAGCGGCGCGCGGAGGAAGATGCCGAGCGCGGACAGCACCGCCGCGAGCATCCACACCACCAGGTGCACGCGGCGGACCGGGATGCCGAGAAGGGCCGCGCGCTCCGGGTTCTCGGCCGCCGCGCGGACGGCCTTGCCCAGCCGGGTGCGGCGCAGGAAGACCCCGAGCCCGACGACCGCCGAGGCGCTGACCAGGACAGCCATCAGCGAGTCGCCGCTGAAGACGGTGCCGCCGATGGTGGCGGTCGCGTCGCTGAACGGCGTCGGGAACGAGCTCGGCGGCAGGACGTCGCCGGACACCCACTTCGGCACCTGGAACTCGACGTAGGCCAGCAGCTGCGCCACGCCGATCGTCACCACGGAGAGCACCAGCCGCGGCGCCGACGTGAAGCGCCGGATGAACGCGACCTCGACCAGCGCGCCGAGCGCGAGCGCCCCGAGGACGAGGACCGGGAGGACTAGCAGGTAGGGCACGTCCTTGACGGTGAGCAGCAGCAGCGCGACGACGGCGGGGACCGCGCCGAGCCCCGCCTGGGCGAAGTTGACGACCCGGTTCGCGCGGTAGACGAGCACGACGCCGACGGCGATCAGGCCGTAGAGGCAGCCGATCACGGCGCCGTACAGGAGGACGCCGACGGGGCGGCTGCCCGGCAGCATCAGCGTGAGCAGGACCGGCAGCAGCACGACCACCGCGGCGATCGCGATGACGGCCTGCGCCAGACGCCCGAGGGCGGTGGCGCCGAGCCGCTTCCACGCCTCGCCCAGCTGCTCGGTGTGCTCGCTCAGCGGCGAGCTCACGCCTTCGGCTCCCCGGCCGGCCACTTCCCGATCTCGAAGCGGCGGCCTCCCTCGAAGGCGACGTACGCCCCCTGCTTGCCGTCGATCTTGGACCGCGCGTTGGGGTCCCAGTAGGTGTGCCGGGAGTCCTCGATCGCGGTGTAGTCGCCGGGGCCGTACTTCAGCAGGATCGCCAGCGGGTTCTTCGTCGCCTCCCAGCCGCCGCCCGGCGGTAGGGAGTGCATGCCGCGCTCGACGTTCAGCGGCTTGAGGTCCGGACCGGACATCTGCACCATCGACGCGACCATGCTCATGTAGGCGAAGATCAGGCCGCCGGCGCCGTTGTCGCGCACGCCGACGTCGGCCGCGGCGCGGAACGCGTCGGTCCGCTCGGGCGGCGCCGGATCGGCCAGGTGCCCGGGGCCGAAGGCGTTGCGCCACTGGGTCGGGTCGTAGAGCCTGCCCAGCGGGTCGTAGTCGATGAGGCCGGACCCGGCGAGCAGGTGCTCGGGGTACCACTGCTGGCGGGTCGCCGCCGTGGTCGTGAAGGTCGGGTTGATCGGGTCGCTCATGATGACCAGCGTCGTGACGCCCTCGGCCTTGAGCTTCTGCACGGCGACGTTCGCGGTCTGCTGGCCCTGCGCGATGTTCGACGGCGTGTAGACCGGCTCGGCGGCGTCGGCGGTGCTGCCGCACACGCCACCGGTGACCATCTTGTAGAGGTCCAGCGCGTTCTTCTGGGTGACCGGGTACTCCTGCGTGAGGATCCCGAGCTTGCGCTTCTTGGCCCGCAGCGCCGGGTCTCCCGCCAGCGTGGCGTTCTTGCCCTGCATCTTCTTGCACCAGTAGTCGGCGATGTTGCGCGCCGTGCGGGTGCCGTCCATGAAGACGTCCCAGTGGTAGGGGCGCAGCCGCTCGTTGAACTGCGAGTTGAAGTGCCAGCCACCCGCGTTGATGACCCCGAGCCGGCTCCACTCGTCGAAGAACTCGGCCTGGGTGGTGGAGTTCGCCCAGAAGACGGCGAACGGCTTGTGCTTGGCGTTGAGCCGCTTCACCTCCGTGCGGAAGCACGGCAGGTCCGGCGGGCTGATCTCGCAGGTGCCCTGCTCCCAGACCCACTCGATCTTGCGGTTGTAGAACTCGTAGTGCTTCTCGAAGAACTTCGCGTAGGTGTTCTGCGCCTGCTCCTCCGCCTCCGGGCTGAAGGCGAGGCCCTGGGTGTTGAGGATCGCGTCGACCTGCGGGTTGGACTTGGGCCGGTAGCGCAGCACCTTGATGGTCGTGGCCGTCACGCCCTGGTAGGTCGCGCCGCCGTTGTTGCCGGTGAAGCGGGGGACGCAGGGCGGCGAGGCCAGCGTGACGTCCTGCTGCCGCTTCCCGTCCTTCGCGCACTTGCTGCGGTCGGCCTTCGCGGCTGCCGCGGGCGCGCCTCCGCCGGGGGCACCACCGGCTGCGGCCGGGTCGGTCTGCCCCTCGCCGGCGCTCCCCGCCGGGCCGACGGCGGCACCAGGCGCAGCGGCGTCACCCGCGGGCAGCGGCTGGCCCGTGACGGGGTCGACCGCGGCGGGCTGGCCGTTGGCGTCCAGCGGGACGCCGGTCGAGCTGGTGCCGTACGGCGCGGCACCTTGCAGCAGCGCGTCCTCGGCACCGGGGGTGGTGCCACGG
>JAKFFB010000209.1:0-29206 GCA_036675425.1 Actinomycetales bacterium
GGCTGGGCGTCGTCGAGCCGCCGGCCGGTCGGGGCGGCCAGGCGCTGGGCCAGGCGGCGCACCGCGAGGTCGTCGGCGAAGCGCACCGGCGCCCGCGCGAGGCCGGCGCCGCGGTCGACCCAGACCTCGTCCGGTGCGTTGACGAGCACGTCGGTCACCGCGGGGTCGCGCAGAAGCGGCTCCAGCGGCCCCGCGCCGGCGATCTCGCCCTGGAGCAGGCGCAGCACCGGCAGCAGCTCGGCGTCGCCGCGCAGGGCCCCGCCCTCCTCCCGCAGCGCCGCGGCGACGGCCGCGGGCGTCACCGGGGCGCCCGCGGTGACGAGCCGGCGGCGGATGCGCTCGACGAGCTCGGCGTCGAGCACGGTCACGCCGCCCGCCGGAGCTCGGGCAGCAGGTCGGCGAGCAGCCGGTTGCAGGCGCCGGCGAGCGGCCCTCGGTCGCGTTGACCGGGAGCGCTGCCGTGCTCGAGCGCCAGGTCGACGTGCGGCTCGGGCCGCATCTCCGCCACCAGCGGCAGGCCCAGCGCGCTGGCGACCGCCTCCCCCGCCAGTCCGGTCGGCGACGGCCCGCGGGTCACGACGCGCAGATCGGCGCAGAGGCTGCCGAGGGCGCCCACCACCCGGGACGCCGCGGCCGCGGCCCGCACCTCCGCCGGGACGACGAGCACGGTCGTGGTGGCCTGCACGAGCACGGCGCGGCTCACCTCGTCGAGGGACCGGGGCAGGTCGACGACGACGAGCTCGTGCGAGCGGCGACCGGCGTCGAGGACCGCGGACATCGCGTCGAGCGGAGCGGTCGCGAACGCCCCGCGGTCCCAGGACAGCACCGACAGCCCGGACATCCGCGGCAGCGCCTCGGAGAGCGCCGCGGACGGCACCCGGCCGCGGGTCGCCACCAGCTTCGGCCAGCGCAGGCCGGGGTCCTGCTCACCGCCGAAGACCAGGTCGATGCCCCCGCCGAGCGGGTCGCCGTCGACGAGCAGGGCGAGCCGGCCGGCACGCGTCGCCGTCACCGCCAGCGCGCACGCGAAGGTCGTCGCCCCGGCACCGCCGCGCCCGCCCAGCACCGCCACCAGCGCGCCCTGCTCCCGACCGCCCTCCGCCGCGTCGGCGAAGCGGTCGGCCAGCCACCGCTCGGCATCGGGCAGGAAGACGACCTGCTCGCCGCCGACGCGCACGGCCGCCTCCCAGATGCCGGCGTCGTCGAGGTCCTGGCCGAGCACGACGACGGACGTACGACGCGGCAGTCGCAGCCGCGCCACCCCGGGCACGGCGTCGACCCCGACGACCACGAACGGCGCGGTCGCCCACGAGCGGCGGGCCGCACCGGGATCCGCGGCGACCTCCAGCTCGACGCCCACCGTGGCGGCCAGCCGGAGCAGGTCGTCGAGGACGTCGGGGTCGGCGGTGACGACCAGGGGGCGAGCGGGCATCGGCGGCCTCCGCGGACGGCGCCGACCGGATGCGGCGCGAGGAGGCCACCTCAGCCCCGGCGGCGGCTGCCCGGCAGGCCCCGCGGCCGGACTGTGGACGACACGCCCGGCGCGTCGTACGCCCCCGAACACGCGGACGACCCCCGCCGGGGGGGTGGCGGGGGTCGTCTCGCTGGATCCGACTCCGGGGGGGTTGAGCCGGACCCGTCCTAGGACCACTGCGTACGCGGTCGCCGGGTGGTGTCCCCCACCGCCGAGAGGACAAAACCCCGTCGTCGACATTCCTCCGCCTACCCTGGGCCGGTGAGCGCCAGAGCCCGGGCCGCGGCCTTCTTCGACCTCGACAAGACCGTCATCGCCAAGAGCAGCACCCTCGCCTTCAGCCGGCCCTTCTACAAGGGCGGGTTGGTCAACCGGCGCGCTGTCCTCAAGAGCTCCTTCGCGCAGTTCGTCTACCTGCTGCAGGGCGCGGACGAGGACTCGATGGACAAGATGCGCGACTACCTCAAGATGCTCTGCGCGGGCTGGCCGGTGGAGACGGTGAACGCCATCGTGGCCGAGACCCTGCACGAGCTCATCGACCCGATGGTCTACGCCGAGGCGGTCGCGCTGTTCGACGAGCACCACGCCGCCGGCCGCGACGTCGTGCTGGTGAGCAGCAGCGGCGAGGAGGTCGTCGGACCGATCGGCGAGATGCTCGGCGTCGACCACGTCATCGCGACGCGGATGGTGGTGGAGGACGGCAGGTACACCGGCGAGATCGAGTTCTACGCCTACGGCGAGAACAAGGCCGTCGCGATCCGCGAGATGGCCGAGAGCCGCGGCTACGACCTCGCCCAGTCCTGGGCCTACAGCGACTCCTTCACCGACCGGCCGATGCTCGAGGCGGTCGGCAACCCGGTCGCCGTGAACCCCGACAAGGCGCTGCGCCGGCACGCCGCCGAGCAGGGCTGGCGGCTGCGCGAGTTCCGCCGTCCGGTGCGCGTCCGCAGCCGCATCCCCAGCCTGCCGCAGCCACCCGGACCGCCGGTGGCGTACGCCGGCGTCGCCATGGCAGCGGGCGCCGTGGGGCTCGCCTGGTGGGCGGGCAAGCGCAGGTAGCCGTCACGAAACCGCCTGAGAAGCAAGTGCCTTCTGGGTATTGCCTGATCCCGGAACCGGGCGTACAAAGGTTCCACGGACCACCGCCAGCGGGCAGACGATGTTCTCCTCGACGGCGGTCCGTGCGCAGGAGCCAGGCACCCACGTGCGACCAGCCGCGAGAGGCACGTCGAGCAGTCCCATTTCGTTCACCCGAAAGGACGCGAAGGCCCCGCAGGGGGCACAACCGGGAACCGCTTGACGGACAACGTGCACGCTTTGATCACCTGACCCCTACGCATGGCGACGGCGGCCCCCTTCGGAGGGCCGCCGTTCCGTCGTCTACGGGGTCTGACCGCGCTTGATGGCCTCGCAGACGGCGAGCCCCTCGCGGGCGCCGAGCGCGACGGCGCGCGCGCAGTGCACCACCCAGGTCGCCACGCCGTCCGGCCCGCCGCCGATGTACGCCCTCAGCGCCTCGGGGTAGTCGTGGTGCAGCTCGGCGTGCCCGACCTCGGGCGCCGACACAGCCTTGGGATCGAGGCCCCGGTCGACCAGCACGAGCCGGGCAGCCGCCCGCGCGACCAGGCCGTCGGCGCTGCCGAACGGCCGCAGCGCCATCAGCTCGCCGTGCACGACGGCGGCGACGACGACGGCCGGCGCCGAGGTGCCCGCCGTCAGCACCCGGGCCAGCCCGTCGAGCCGCGCCGCGACCTCCACCGGCTCGGGGGCGGGCCCCAGCCCCTGCGGGTCGTCGTACGCCATCCCCTGCGACCGCGGCCGACCCAGCGCGTCGGGGTCGTCGACCAGCTCGGACGCCGCCAGGACGTGCAACCTGGCGAGCGCCTGGCGCGGCGAGTGCCGCCAGGGCACGAGCAGCTGGCCGAGGTCGGCGTGCAGCCGGACCGCGCCCTCGACCAGTCGCGCCCCGCGCTCGTCCTTGCTCGGCAGCGTCACCGTCCCGCCGGCCATCAGCTGGCCGCGCAGCCGCTCCAGCTCGATGCCGGCGCCCTCCAGCTCGGCCGACGCGCGCGCCCCGCGCAGCGCCGACTCGGCGGTCACCTCCGCCGACCCGCGGCGGAGCACGCGGTGGGAGAGCAGGGCGTCGATGGCGGTACGCGCCTCGGCCACGGCGTCGGGGACGCCGGGCAGGTCGAGCAGCGGGGCGAGCAGGTCGGAGGCGGCCGTCGTCACGTCCGACCACGCTACGTGCCCCGCGACGCCTATCGTCCGGCGCATGAGGGACGGCCTGCTCGTCGCTGCAGCGCTCGCAGTCGCGGTCGTCCTGCCCGCCCTCGTCCTGTGGTGGGCGCTGCGCGGCCGGCGCACCTTCGGCACGGTCGAGCAGCGGGCGACGTACGCGGCGCTGCACGAGGCGAACCTGGCCGCCCCGCCGCTGCGCGAGGGGCTGAGCGCGGACTCGGCCGGGCGCAGCGCGAAGAACCTCCGGGTGCTGCTCGGCACCCCCGCCGTGGCGGTGACCGACACGGTCGACCTGCTGGCCTGGGAGGGCGCAGGGCAGGTGCACGCGGCGACGGCGATGGCCGCCGCGCAGTCGGTGCTCGACTCAGGGCGCCCGGGGGTCGTCAGCGGTCTCGAGTGCGGCGACCCGGACTGCCCGGTGCGCTCGGTCGTGGTGGCACCGCTGGTCCTGGACGAGCGGGTGGTCGGGACGCTCGGGGCGTACGGCTCGGCGGCCAACCCGGCGCTGGTCACCGCCGTCGGCGAGGTCGCCCGCTGGGTCTCGGGGCAGCTCGAGCTGGCCGAGCTCGACGAGTCGCGGTCACGGCTGGCCGAGGCGCAGGTGCACGCGCTGCGCGCGCAGATCAGCCCGCACTTCATCTTCAACGCCCTGACCGCCATCGCGTCGTTCGTGCGGACCGACCCTGCGCGGGCACGCGAGCTGCTGCTCGACTTCGCCGACTTCACCCGCTACTCCAGCCGCACCCACGGCGAGTTCACGACGCTGGCCGAGGAGCTGAGGTCGATCGACCGCTACCTGCTGCTGGAGAAGGCTCGCTTCGGCGACCGGCTCCAGGTGGTGCTGCGGATCGCACCTGAGGTCCTGCCGGTCGCGGTGCCGTACCTGTGCCTGCAGCCGCTGGTGGAGAACGCCGTGCAGCACGGCCTGGAGCAGGGACGCGGCAGCGGGACGGTCACCGTGGTCGCGGAGGACGACGGCGCGATGTGCCGCATCACCGTCGAGGACGACGGCGCCGGCAGCGACCCGGAGCGGGTGCGGGCCGCGCTGGCAGGTGACGCCCCCGAGGACGCGTCCCGCCACCGCTCGATCGGCCTCGGCAACGTCGACGCGAGGCTGCGCGCGGTCTACGGCGACGACCACGGCCTGGTGGTGGAGACCGCGGTCGGCGCCGGCACGAAGGTGACGGTGCGGGTGCCGAAGTTCAGTCCTGGCACCCGGGCCGGGATCCGGGCGTCGTGAGCGCGCCCCCCCTGCGGCTGCTCGCCGTCGACGACGAGCCGCCCGCCCTCGACGAGCTGGTCTACCTGCTGCGGGCCGACCCTCGCGTCGGCGAGGTGCTCGCCGCCGGTGACGCGCTGACCGCGTTGAAGGTGCTGGAGGGCGAACAGGTCGACGGCGTCTTCCTCGACATCCGGATGCCCGGCCTGACCGGGCTCGAGCTCGCCGGGGTGCTCGGCCGGTTCGCCGCTCCTCCGCCGGTCGTCTTCGTCACGGCGTACGAGGACGCCGCCGTCGACGCGTTCTCGCTCCGGGCGGTGGACTACCTGCTCAAGCCGGTCCGCGAGGCACGGCTGGCCGAGGCGGTCGGGAGGGTGCTGGAGGCGCGGGCGACCGCGGAGGCGCCGGAGCCCGCCCCCGACACGATCGCCGTCGAGCTCGGCGGAGTCACCCGCTTCCTGCAGGTCGCCGATGTGCGCTACGTCGAGGCGCAGGGCGACTACGCGCGGCTGCACACCGCGACCGGCAGCCACCTCGTTCGCGTACCACTGGCGACGCTCGAGGAGCGCTGGCAGTCAGCCGGTTTCGTGCGAGTGCACCGGTCCTACCTCGTCGCGACCGGCTCCGTCAGCGAGCTGCGCGTGGAGCCCGGCGGCGGGCACAGCGTGCGCGTCGGCAGCGGGGCCGACGCGGTGCTGCTGCCGGTGAGCCGGCGTCACAGCCGCGACCTCAAGGACCGCATGGTGCGCCGCGCCCGGCGCGAGGCGGACGGATGACGGACGAGCCCCCGCCGAAGCGGGTCGTCGTCACCAGCCCGCGCACCGCGGCCGCGCGACGGCCGCCGGGACGTTCGGCGCTGCAGGCCCTCGACGAGCAGGACCGGGTCGGGGAGCTGCTGGTCCGCTCGCTCGTCCGCGCGCAGCTGCTGCTGGCGCTGAAGCTGCTGACGGTGCTGGCCGTGCTGATCGGCGGGCTGCCGCTGATGTTCGCGCTGGCCCCCGGCACCCGGGACGTCGTCGTGCTCGGCCTGCCCCTGCCGTGGCTGGTGCTCGGCGTGCTGGTCTACCCGGCGCTCGTCCTCGGCGGGCTGGTGCACCTGCGGCTGGCGGAGCGACACGAGCGCGACTTCACCGACCTGGTCGAGCGCTCGTGACGGCGATGCCGCTGACGGCGGTCGCGCTGGTCGTCGTCGCGACCGTCGGCATCGGCGTCTACGGGCTGCGGATGGCCCGCACCACCAGCGACTTCCTGGTCGCGTCCCGGTCGGTGTCGCCCTTGTGGAACGCCTCCGCCATCGGCGGGGAGTACCTGTCGGCGGCGTCCTTCCTCGGCATCGCCGGCCTGGTGATGGCCTACGGCGCTGACGCCCTCTGGTACCCCGTCGGGTTCGTCGCCGGCTACTTCGTGCTGCTGCTCCTGGTCGCGGCGCCGCTGCGGCGGAGCGGGGCGTACACCGTCCCCGACTTCGCCGAGGTGCGTCTGGGCTCGAAGCGGCTGCGCCGCCTGTCGGCCCTCACCGTCGTCGCCATCGGCCTGCTCTACCTCGTGCCGCAGCTGCACGGCGCGGGCCTGGCGCTGCGGGCGACGACGGGAGCCCCGACGCAGGTGGGCGCGGTGCTGGTCGCCGTCGTCGTGACCATCAACGTGGCCGGCGGCGGCATGCGCAGCGCGACCTTCGTGCAGGCGTTCCAGTACTGGCTCAAGCTCACGGCCCTTGCGGTCCCCGCGGTCTTCCTGGTGCTGGTCTGGCAGGCCGACGGCCGACCGCAGGCGGATCGGCCTGTCCTACCGAGCTTCTCGCAGACCACGACGGTGGAGGTCGACACCTCCGTGCGGGTCGTGGTGGACGATCCGGTGCGGGTGGTGGTCGACGGGCGACCACGGCTGCTGGCGTCGGGAGCCCACGAGCTCGAGGAGGGCAGCACGCTCGTCTTCCCCGCCGGATCGGCGGTGCCGCACGTCGAGGACCTCCGGTCGGCGACCGGGCGGTCCTGGGCGCTGCCGCTGTCGGGGGCCGGCGGGACCGAGCACCCGCTCTACGCGACGTACGCGCTCGTGCTCGCGACGTTCCTCGGCACCATGGGGCTGCCGCACGTGCTGGTCCGCTTCTACACCAACCCCGACGGCCGGGCGGCCCGCCGCACGACGCTGCTCGTGCTGGTGCTGCTCGGCGCCTTCTACCTCCTCCCCGCGCTCTACGGCGCGCTCGGCCGGCTCTACGTGCCGGAGCTGCTGCTGACCGGACGGACCGACGCGGTGGTGCTCGCGCTCCCGGTCGCCGCGCTCGGCGGCACCGCCGGGCCGCTGCTCCAGGCCCTGCTGGTCGCAGGCGCTTTCGCCGCCTTCCTGTCCACGAGCTCGGGGCTGCTCGTCACGACCGCCGGCGTGCTCGCTCAGGACGTGCTGCCGGGCAACCTGTCTAGCGGGCGGCTGCGCGGGTCGGTGCGCGGCTTCCAGCTCTCGGCTGCGGCCACCGGCGCGGCGGCCCTGCTGGTGGCCCTCGCGGCGACGACGCTGCCGCTGACCCAGGTCGTGGGGCTCGCCTTCGCCGTGGCGGCGTCGACCTTCTGCCCCTTGCTGGTGCTGGGCATCTGGTGGCGCGGGCTCACCGCACCCGGCGCTGCCACCGGGCTGCTGGTCGGCGGCGGGTTGTCCGCCACGGCGGTCGGCGCCACGCTCGGCGGGGTCGCCGGCGACGGCTGGACCGCAGCCCTGCTCGCGCAGCCTGCTGCCTGGACGGTGCCGATCTCCTTCTCCGTCATGGTCGTCGTCTCGCTGCTGACCCGCGACCGGGTGCCCGCCGACGTGGGTCGCACGATGCTCGCGATGCACGCCCCGGACGACCTCGGCCTGCCGCCGACCGCCGACCGCTCGTCGACCGGATCGACCGCTCGCCGCAGCCAGCCCGTCGTCAGGCGCAACCGCCGCTGACCGCTCTTGTGCGCAGAACGGCTGACCGTCAGCGTGATCCGGGTCACAGCCCGCGAGATGCCAGGAGGACGCGTGAGCACAGCCGAGCACGACAGGGGGCACCCGACGTACACGCCGGTGGAGGCGAGCTACATCGCGGTGCAGGAGAGCCCGGAGTTCCAGGACCTGCGCAGGCGCTACCGCGGGTGGGTGCTGCCCGTGGCCGCCGCCTCCTTGGCGTGGTACTTCGGCTACGTGGCGCTCGCCGCGTACGCCACGGACTTCATGTCCACCAAGCTGGTGGGCAACGTGAACGTCGGACTGGTGCTCGGACTGCTGCAGTTCGTCACGACCTTCGCCGTCACCGCGGCGTACGTCCGGCACGCAGACCGGGTGCTCGACCCGGCGTCGCAGAAGCTGCGCGAGCAGTTCGAGGCCGGTGAGCGCGCATGAGCGCTGTGCCCTCCACGACCCTGCTGGCCGCCGAGTCCGCTGCCGTCGGCAGCCCCGCGCTGAACCTCGCCATCTTCGGCGCCTTCGTCGCCGTGACCATGGCGCTGGTGCTGCGGGCCAGCAAGACCAACAAGAGCGCCGCCGACATGTACACCGGCGGCGCCGCCTTCTCCGGTCGGCAGAACGGCGTCGCCATCTCGGGCGACTACCTGTCCGCTGCGTCCTTCCTCGGCATCGCGGGCGCCATCGCGCTGACCGGCTACGACGGCTTCCTCTACTCGATCGGCTTCCTCGTGGCGTGGCTCGTCGCGCTGCTGCTGGTCGCCGAGCTGCTGCGCAACACCGGTCGCTTCACGATGGCCGACGTGCTGGCCTTCCGGATGCGCGAGCGGCCGGTGCGGACCGCCGCGGCGACCTCGACGCTGGTCGTGTCGTTCTTCTACCTGCTCGCGCAGATGGCCGGCGCCGGCGGCCTGGTCGCGCTCCTGCTGAACATCAACGGCCGAGGCGGGCAGAGCGTCATCATCGCGCTGGTAGGCGTCCTGATGATCGCCTACGTGCTCATCGGCGGGATGAAGGGCACGACCTACGTCCAGATCATCAAGGCGGTGCTGCTCATCTCCGGCGCTGCGCTGATGAGCTTCTGGGTGCTCACCCGCTTCGGCTTCAACTTCTCCGAGATGCTCGGCAAGGGCGCCGAGGCAGGGGCCGCGCTCGAGCCCGGCAAGAAGTACGGCATCGACTCGATCAGCCGCCTGGACTTCATCTCGCTGTCGATGGCGCTGGTGCTCGGCACCGCCGGGCTGCCCCACATCCTGATGCGCTTCTACACCGTCCCGACGGCCCGCGAGGCCCGCCGCTCGGTGGTCTGGGCGATCGGCCTGATCGGCCTGTTCTACCTGTTCACGCTGACGCTCGGCTACGGCGCGGCAGCCATCGTCGGCGCCGACCGCATCAAGGCCGCCCCCGGTGCAGCGAACTCCGCGGCGCCGCTGCTGGCGTACGAGCTCGGCGGGACGCTGCTCCTCGGCATCATCTCGGCCGTCGCCTTCGCGACGATCCTCGCCGTCGTCGCCGGGCTGACCATCACGGCGTCCGCGTCGTTCGCGCACGACATCTACGCGCAGGTCATCAAGCGTGGGAACGCCCCCGAGGGCGCCGAGGTGCGGGTCGCCCGCATCGCGGCGGTCGTCGTCGGGGCGGTGGCCATCGCCGGCGGCATCGCCGCCAACGGGCAGAACATCGCGTTCCTCGTCGCGCTCGCCTTCGCGGTGGCCGCCTCGGCGAACCTGCCGACGATCCTCTACTCGCTGTTCTGGAAGCGGTTCAACACCCGCGGCTGCCTGTGGAGCATCTACGGCGGTCTGGCGATCACGATCACGCTGATCGCCTTCTCCCCGGCCGTGTCCGGCAGCCCGACGGCGATGTTCCCCGACGCCGACTGGTCGTGGTTCCCGCTGGCGAACCCGGGGCTCGTCTCGATCCCGGCGTCGTTCCTGCTGGGCTGGCTGGGCGCGGTCACCAGCAAGGAGTACAACCCCGCGAAGTACGCCGAGATGGAGGTCCGCTCCCTCACCGGGGCCGGCGCCGTCAAGACCGTCGTGCACCACTAGGAGTGGTCGACCCCCTGGCGCTCAGCTGAGCAGGCGGAGCGTCAGGGGGTAGCGGTGCCACGCGCCGCGCGCGGTCGCCCGGGCCGCCCGCACCTCCAGCGTCAACGCCGTCCCGGCAACCACCGGGAGCAGCAGGAGGCCGACCAGCACGACGGCCAGCAGCGAGCAGGCGAGCATTGCCAGCGCCACCGTGATCTGGAAGTTCAGCGCCTCCAGCGCGGAGTGCAGGACGTACGGCGAGCGCTCACCGACGCCGAGCAGCACGGCGAGCGGGGCGAGCACCGGGATCCCGACGTGGCCGATCATCGCCCAGACCCGGTCGCTGCGGTCGCCATGACCGTGAGGGGGCTCGGCGGCGACGGGCCACTCCGCCGGCCACTGCAGCGGTCGGTCGAACGGCTGGGGATCCGACACGGTCACCTCCGGGGCAGCGGGCCTGTGATGACAGTGCTCGTCACGAGACCGGCTGTCCATGAGTGCTTCCCGCGCGCTAGGAGTCCCCGGACGAGTGCAGAGCCGCCACAAGCGGGACGAGTGCGGACGGACCGCACCGGGCGGCGTAGTGCCCCGCCAGCAGGAACCACGCCGCGGTCCGCGCCCGGTCCTCGGGCATCGCCGGCAGCCCGCCGCGGGCCTGCCACAGCGCACCGGCGGCGGCGGGGCTGAGCACGGCGTCGGCGGGTCGGGACAGCTCGACCTCGACCAGACCGATACCGGCGCCGGTGCGCGCCGCGGCCGACAGCACGGAGCGCAGGTAGGGCGCGTCGTCGCGGTCGACCTGCAGGTCCAGCTGCGGCAGCGCTGCCTCCAGCAGCGCCTCGCCGACGCCGTGCGCGTCGGCCTCGAAGGCCCGCCGGGTGCCGAGCTCGTGGTGGGTCGACGCCTCGAACGACCTGCCCGTCATCGGCGGCCAGCCGCCGTCGCCGGACAGCCGCGGCATGCGCAGCGGCAGCGGCTCGGGCGGCGGCCGGCGCCCGAAGAGCCTCATCCGTCGCGCCTCTCGTCCTGCCAGGCGTCCAGCGTCGCGCGGGTGAGGTCGAGCGCCTCGCCGAGCGTGCGGATGCCGCGGCTCTCGAGCAGCTCGAGCTGGCGGACCAGCACCTGCCCCGTCACGACGGCGTCGCCCAGCGCGGTGTGCCGGCCGGTGACCTCGACACCCAGGCGCTCGGCCACGGCCTCCAGCGAGTGCTCCTCGTGGTCGGGGTGCAGGGCAGCGTCGAGCAGCAGGGTGTCGAGCACCGGGGCGTCCAGCCTTGCACCGGTGCGCTCCTCGTACGGCCTCAGGAAGCCGAGGTCGAAGCTCACGTTGTGCCCGACCAGGACCCGCCCCTCGGCGAAGCGGGCCAGCTGCGGCAGCACCTGCTCCAGGCCCGGCTGCCCCCGCACCATCTCGTCGGTGATGCCGTGGACCGCCGTCGCCGTCTCGGGGATCGGCCGGCGAGGGTCGACCAGCTGCTCGAAGACCTCGTTCGGGCGCACCCGTCCGCCCACGACGTGGACCGCGCCGACGGCCACGACCGCGTCCCCGGCCGCGGCGTGGAAGCCGGTCGTCTCCAGGTCGAGCACGGTGTAGGACAGCCGGCCCAGCAGCGCCTCGCGCTCGGCCGGCGTCTCCTCGTGGTCGAACAGGTCGAAGTCGTAGGTGACCGGACGCGGCGCGACCATGACGGTGGCCCGCACCGTCGCGGTCGCCGGCGGTCCGGCGAGGTGATCCGGGTCGTCGAGCACCAGCACGAAGCCCGCCTCCCGTGCCGGGCTGACCCGCAGCGCAGTGCGTCGCCCGTCCGGCAGGTCCGCCGCCACTCGCACGCTGCCCGCCCGATCGGCCAGAGCGGCGAGGGCAGCGGTCACGACGGCACGGTCCACGATCGCGAAGACCGATCGGCCGAGGGCGAGCGCCGGCTCGTCGCCCAGCAGCGCGCGGGCAGCCGCGTTGTAGAGCAGCAGCCGTCCGGCCGGGCTGCACACCAGGACCGCGACGTCGACGTCGGCCATCAGCGCGGCGAGCAGGTCGCGCTCGCGCTCGGCATCGGCTCGCGCCTCGGCGACCGACGCGGCGACGTCGCCCTCGGCCGACTCGCGACGGTCCGCCAGCTCGTTCACCGCACCGGCCAGCGCCACCAGCTCTGGCGGTCCCTGCGGCTCGACCCGGTGGTGCGGGTTCGCGGTCAGCAGCACCTGCACGTCGCCCGTCATCCGTCGGGCGGCCCGGGGGTAGGCGCCGGGGCCCCGCAGCAGCAGCGCCGTCAGGCCGGCCAGCGCGACCACCGCACCGATGACCAGCGTCGGCACCTCGCTGCCCAGCGCGTCGAGCAGGTCCGCCCGCTGCGCCGCGTCGAGAGCGGCGAGCACGACGACGGCGAGCGCCGCAAGGGCCAGGGCGACGTAGGCGACCACCGCCGCGACGATCCGCAGGCCGCTGTCGCGAGAGAGCCTGCGCAGCAGGCTCATGTGACCGTGTGCGTCGCGTAGCGGGACGCCGTCGCCGTCTGCACGTCGCGCACGTGCCGCAGCACGTCGCGCAGGTGCGCGCGCTCGGCGGCGCTCAGGTCGTCGAGGCGGACGTCGTTCCCGGCCGGCTCGCCGCGGGTCACCGCCTCGACCTGCACGCGCAGCCGCAGGCCGGTGAGGAAGCGGTAGGCGTCGATCAGGTCGGCGGCACCCTGCCGGCTCACCGTGCCGCCGTCGGCGCCCGCCTGCAGCCGCTCGGCCGTGGTGCGTGCCGAGGAGCCGGCCGACAGCGCGTGCAGCCGGGCCAGCAGGACGATCGCCGCCGTGCCGCCGCGCTTGACGTCGACGCACCCGCCGGTCGCGCGCACCCGGCCGAAGGCCGTGAGCGGTGGCCGGAAGCTCACGGCGGCACGCGCCATCTGCACCCGGAACGGCCCCCGCGAGCCGCCGACCACCAGCGTCCGGTCGAGCACGTCCACGGGCAGGTCGCCGTGCACCGGCCGCACGTCGAGGAAGACCTCCGCGCGCAGCAGCGCATCCGGCTGCGGGTCGTCGACCCAGCCGGCGAACATGGACCGGAGCTCGCCGAGCGGGCGCGACCAGCGGGTCGCCATGAACCCCCCGGCGCACAGCGGCAGGCCGGCGCGCGCGAGCCCGTCGACGACAGCCGCGGCGAGCCGCGGGAAGTACTCCGCGGCCGACGACCCGGAGGCGTCGTCGTACGCAAGCGCGCTGTCCTGATCGCTCGACAGCACCTGCTCGCCGCGACCGTGCGAGCCCAGGGCGAGCCAGGCGTACGCACCCGGCGGCGGCCCGTACGCCTCCTCGGCGAGCCGGAGCAGCCGCCGGGTCAGCGCGTCGTTCACGTGCGCGACGGCCTGGGTCACCTCGAGCACGTCCGCGTCCGGGAGCAGTCGGCGCACCACGCCGAGCAGCAGCGACTGCCAGCCGTCGAGCGGCTGCAGCCGGTCGAGGCGCGTCAGGCCGTCGACGACGCGCAGCGGCTCGGCCAGGTGCTCGAGCAGCGGCACTGCTCCTCCCGTCGTCGCGTCGCGGCGAGCGTATCCGCGCACGTCGCGCAGGTAGGACCGCTCGCCGCGCCGATCGACCGCTCGTCGGGTCGCTCACTTGTGAGCCGGGTCACCGTGGGGCACGGTGCAGGAGGAACGCCGCACACCCGACGCACCGGAGGCCTCGTCTTGTCCGAGCAGCAGAGCAGCCTGGAAGCCCTCTCGAGCGAGAGCCGACGGTTCGACCCGCCGGCCGAGCTGGCCGCGAACGCCAACGTGTCGGAGTCGGCGTACGAGAAGGCGGACGCGGACCGGCTCGGCTTCTGGGCGGAGCAGGCACTTCGGCTCCAGTGGGACCGGCCGTGGGACGAGGTGCTCGACTGGCAGCCGCCGTTCGCGAAGTGGTTCGTGAACGGCCAGCTCAACGTCGCGGTCAACTGCGTGGACCGGCACGTGGACGCCGGGAACGGCGACCGGGTCGCGATCCACTGGGTCGGCGAGCCGGAGGGCGACCGGCGCGACCTCACCTACGCCGATCTGCAGCGCGAGGTCTCGAAGGCAGCCAACGCCCTCGAGGGACTGGGGGTCTCGGCGGGCGACCGGGTCTGCATCTACCTCCCGATGATCCCCGAGGCGGTCATCTCGATGCTCGCCTGCGCCCGCATCGGCGCCGCGCACTCCGTCGTCTTCGGCGGCTTCTCCGCGCAGGCGCTCGTGGACCGGATCACCGACGCCGAGGCCAAGGTCGTCATCACCGCCGACGGCGGCTACCGGCGCGGCGCCCCGTCGGCACTGAAACCTGCTGTGGACGAGGCACTTCCGCGATGCCCGTCGGTGACGAACGTGATCGTCGTGAAGCGGACCGAGCAGGACGTCGACTGGGTCGAGGGCCGCGACCTGTGGTGGTCCGACGTCGTCGGGGGCGCGCCGGACACCCACCAGGCGCAGGCCTTCGACGCCGAGCAGCCGCTCTTCCTGCTCTACACCTCCGGCACCACCGGCAAGCCCAAGGGCATCCTGCACACCTCCGGCGGCTACCTCACGCAGGCCGCGTGGACGCACTGGGCCGTCTTCGACCTCAAGCCCGAGACCGACGTCTACTGGTGCACGGCGGATGTCGGCTGGGTGACCGGGCACAGCTACCTGACGTACGGCCCGCTCGCCAACGGCGCGACGCAGGTGATGTACGAGGGCACCCCCGACGCGGGCGGCCGTGACCGCTGGTGGTCGATCGTCGAGGACTACAAGGTGACGATCCTCTACACCGCGCCGACGGCCATCCGGACCTTCATGAAGTGGGGTGACGACCTGCCCGGCGGCAAGGACCTGAGCTCGCTGCGGATCCTCGGATCGGTCGGTGAGCCGATCAACCCGGAGGCCTGGATGTGGTACCGCCGGGTCATCGGCGGCGACCGCTGCCCGATCGTCGACACCTGGTGGCAGACCGAGACCGGCGCGATGATGATCAGCCCGCTGCCGGGGGTGACCTCGACCAAGCCGGGCTCGGCGATGGGCCCGCTGCCGGGGATCGCGGTCGACGTCGTGGACGGGGAGGGGCAGTCGGTCGGCAGGACCGGCGGCGGCTTCCTGACGCTGTCGGAGCCGTGGCCGTCGATGCTGCGCGGCATCTGGGGCGACGAGCAGCGCTACCGCGACACGTACTGGTCCCGCTTCGAGGGGCAGTACTTCGCCGGTGACGGCGCCAAGTGGGACTCCGACCACGTGCTGTGGCTGCTCGGGCGGGTCGACGACGTGATGAACATCAGCGGCCACCGCATCTCCACCACCGAGGTCGAGTCGGCGCTCGTGTCGCACCCGAAGGTCGCCGAGGCCGCGGTCGTCGGTGCAGCCGATGCCACGACGGGGCAGGCGATCGTCGCGTTCGTGACGGTCAAGGGCGGCGTCGAGGACAGCGACGAGGCCTTCCTCACCGAGCTGCGCAACCACGTCGCCCACGAGATCGGCGCGATCGCCAAGCCGCGGCAGATCGTGCTGTCGCCCGAGCTGCCCAAGACCCGCAGCGGCAAGATCATGCGCCGGCTGCTGGTCGACATCGCCGAGCGCCGCGAGCTGGGCGACGTGACGACGCTCGCCGATCCGGCTGTGGTGAAGCAGATCGACGCCACCATGGGCCAGCTCGCCGGCGAGAAGGCCTGAAGCACGGCACTACCCCGCTCGAACCGCGGGCCACGCACGCGTGCGGGCCCGCGGTTCGAGCGGGGTAGTGCACGCCGGGTCAGACCTGGAGGGGGTCGGAGGCGCGGCGCAGCCCCTGGCCGAGCAGCACCAGGCTGCTCACGACCAGCACGAGGAACACCGCCGGGATGATCAGGTGCGGCGCCTGGGCGAGCCGGTTCTGGGCGGAGAGCAGCAGCAGCCCCCAGGACAGCGTCGGCTGCTGCAGGCCCACCCCGACGAAGGTCAGGGTCGCCTCCACGCCGATGACGAGCCCGCCGTACGCCGTGGCATAGGCCAGCAGCGGCCGCAGCGCGTTCGGCAGGACGTGCCGGACGAGCACGCGGAGGGGGGACGCACCCAGCGCCCGTGCGGCGACGACGTACTCCCGGGCCGTCGTCTCCTGCACGCTGGCGCGCTGCAGGCGGACCATCGCGGGCCAGCCGAACAGCAGCAGCACCAGCGACACCGACCACACGCCGCGCACCTGCAGGGCGCTGAGCACGACGATCCCGCCGAGCAGCAGCGGCACGGCCGTCCAGACGTCGGTGATGCGCGAGATGAGGACGTCGCGCCAGCCGCCGAAGTAGCCCGCCACCGACCCGAGCACCAGCGCGATGAGCGTCGTGCCCACGACCGTGACCAGCGCGATCGTCAGCGAGTTGCGCGCGGCGTACGCGCTCTCGGCCAGGTAGTCGCAGCCGAAGACGCTGAAGCCGAAGGGGTGCGCCCCGCTCGGTGCCTCCAGGCTCCTGGAGAGCTCGCAGCTGCGAGGGTCCTGGGAGGTGAAGACCTGCGGCCGGACGGCCATCCCGACGAACGTCAGCAGGACCGCCGCCGGCAGCCAGACGTCCCACCGCACCCGCCGGCGCGGGACGCGCGCTGCAGGCGCAGGTGCCGCCGGCGGTTCGGTCACGGTGAGAAGGTCTACCAGGGAGGCGGTCTGGTGGGTCGGTACATCGTGGGACGCGCCGCGCAGGCGGTTGTCACGCTGCTGGTCGCGTTGACCCTGATCTGGGTGGCGGTGTCCGTCCTGCCTGGTGACCCGGTCCGCGCGCTCTTCGGGTTCCGGCAGCCGACGCCGGAGGCTTACGCCCAGGTGCAGGAGCAGCTGCACCTCGACGAGCCGCTGCTCATGCAGTACCTGCTCTACCTGCGCGACCTGCTGACGTTCAACCTCGGCGAGAGCTTCCCGCGCGACCACTTCGGCAGGCCGGAGCCGGGGGCCCCGGTCAACGCGCTGATCCGCGCCACCCTGCCCACCAGCGCGATCATCCTGGTCGGTGCGGTCGTCGTGCAGTTCGTCGTAGGGGTCGTGGCGGGCGCGCTGTCGGCGGCGAAGGCCGGCACCCACCTCGGCCGCTTCGTCGACCTGACCGCGCTGCTGCTGGTCAGCACCCCCGTGCTGGTCGCGGCTTACGTGTCGCGCACCGTCTTCGGCATCGAGCTGGGCTGGTTGCCCGTCTCCGGGATCGGCAACGGCTGGCCGGAGTCGTACGTCCTGCCGATCCTGTCGCTGGCCGCGCTGTCGACCGGCTACATCACCCTGCTGCTCAAGGGCGAGATGGACCTCGCGCTGAAGGCGCCCTACACGCACGCAGCCCGCGCGCGCGGCATCCCCGACTGGCGCATCACCGCCGTGCACGCGATGCGGCCGTCGCTCATCCCGGTGGCGACCTTCCTGGCGGCCAACCTCGGGCAGCTGCTGACAGGGCTGATCATCGTGGAGGGCGTCTTCCGGGTGCCCGGTGTGGGCGGGCTGCTGTTCAGCGCGATCGCCGCGCGCGACCGGTCGATCGTCGTCGGCGTCGTGACGTTCGTGGCCGTGACCGTCATCGTCGCAAACGCGCTGGCCGACATGGTGGTGGCGGTGCTGGATCCGCGGATCCGGCTGAGCAGCTGAGGGACTGACCGCGTAGGGTCGTCCTCGGTGCGCCGGGAAGCCTGGTCGGCAGTCCCTTTCGCCTGCCCTCCGGAGACCTCCCGTGCCGACGCCCCCCGCCGAGACCGGCCGCCGCTACATCGACTTCCTGCGCGTCGAGCAGGTAGGCGGGCTGATCATGCTGGCCGCGGCCGTGCTCGCGCTGGTCGCCGCCAACACGCCGCTGCGCGAGGGGTACGACGCGCTGCGCGGCCTGACGTTCGGCCCCGAGTCGCTGCACGCGCGCCTCGACGTCGCCACGTGGGCGGCCGACGGCCTGCTCGCGATCTTCTTCTACGTCGTGGGGCTGGAGGTGAAGCGGGAGTTCGCCGTGGGCGAGCTGTCCAACCTGCGGTCGGCGCTGCTCCCGGTCGTCGCCGCCCTGGGCGGGATGGTCGTCCCGGCGCTCCTCTTCCTGGCCGTGACCTCGGGTGACCCTGCTGCCGCCCGAGGCTGGCCGGTGCCGACGGCGACCGACATCGCCTTCGCGCTGGCGGTGCTGGCCCTGGTGGGGTCGAACGCCCCGTCCGGCCTGCGGGTCTTCCTGCTCTCGCTGGCCGTCGTGGACGACCTCGGCGCGATCCTGCTCATCGCGCTGCTGTTCACCGAGGACCTGGCGCTGCTCCAGCTCGTCGGTGCCGCTGCGCTGTGCGGCGTCTTCGCCCTCGCCCAGCAGCGCCGCATCACCAGCCCGCTGCTCTACGTGCCGCTCGCGCTGGCGGTCTGGCTGCTGCTGCACGCCAGCGGCGTGCACGCCACGGTGGCGGGCGTCGCGCTCGGCCTGCTGACCCGGGTCCGGGCCGATCCCGGCGAGGAGCACGGCCCGGCCGAGCGCATCGAGCACAGGCTGCAGCCCTGGTCGGCCGGGCTGATCGTCCCGGTCTTCGCCTTCACCGCGGCCGGTGTCGCGGTCACGGGTGACACGCTGCGGGACGCCCTGCAGGACCCCGCCGCCGTCGGCGTCGTCCTCGGCCTGGTCCTCGGCAAGACGATCGGCGTCCTCGGCGCGTCCTGGCTGGCGGTCCGGTTCCGCCTGGCCCGGCTGCCGCGGGGCCTGGCCTGGTCCGACGTCGCCGGGGTCGCCGTGCTCGCCGGGACCGGCTTCACGGTCAGCCTGCTGCTGGTAGAGCTGGCGTACGAGCAGGACGCCGCACGTGCCGACCGGGTGACGCTCGCCGTGCTCATCGCGAGCATCGTCGCCTCCGTGATCGGGGCCCTCGCCATCCGCGCCCGCCGGCACGCGCACGAGACGGCGCCGGACCTGCCCTGACGGAAGCACGCACAGGTGCCGGCGATAGGTTCCGCGCGATGATGACCCTGGACGCCCGGCCCGGCACGGTGCTGGTGGCCGACGACAGCCCGACGGTGCGGGCGGTCGTGCGCCTGGAGCTCGAGGCGGCCGGCTACGACGTCCTCGAGGCCGAGGACGGCCGGGCCGCCCTGGACGTCGCCGCCGAGGCGGACCTCGACGCGATCCTGCTCGACATCGAGATGCCCGTGCTCGACGGCCTCGAGACCATCGCGGAGCTGAAGGCAGATCCCACCACCGCCGACCTCCCGGTCGTCTTCCTCAGCAGCCGGGACAGCGGTCAGGACGTCGTCGGCGCGCTGCGGCTCGGCGCTCACGACTACCTCCGCAAGCCCCCGGAGCCGGCCGAGCTGCTGGCCCGGGTCGCGGCGGCGGTCGAGGTGCGTCGGCTGCGGGCGGAGCTGCAGCAGCGCACCGACGAGCTGGACCGGATGTCGCGCACCGACCACCTGACCGGGCTGGCCAACCGCCGCCGCCTCGACGCGGAGCTCGGCGCCGCGGTGACGTCGACCCGCGAGCACGCCTTCCCCCTGTCCGTGCTGCTCCTGGACGTCGACCTGTTCAAGAGCGTCAACGACCGGCTCGGTCACGAGGGCGGCGACGAGGTGCTGCGAGAGGTGGCGGTCCGCCTGCGTGGCAAGGTCCGCGCCGAGGACCTGCTGGGCAGGTGGGGCGGCGAGGAGCTGCTGGTCCTCGCGCCGCAGACCGGCGTGACCGGGGCGGGCGTGCTCTGCGAGCGGCTGCGGACCGCGGTGAGCGGCTCGCCGGTGTCGGCGCGGGCAGGGACGGTGACCGTGACGGTCAGCATCGGGGCTGCGGTCGTGACGTCGCCGGGCGCCGAGGTCGACTCGGTGCTGCGCACGGCCGACGAGCGGCTCTACGCCGCCAAGGCCGCCGGGCGCGACTGCTGCCTCGTGGCTCCCGTGTCATGAGGCGGCAGCGGGGTACGAGCAGCGCCATGGACAGCACGCAGACCGTCAGCGCGGACAAGCCGACCGAGGACAAGAGCCTGGGCGAGCTCGTCGCCACCGCCACCCGCGACCTGTCGCTGCTCGTCCGCCAGGAGGTCGAGCTGGCCAAGGCCGAGATCAAGCAGGACGTCGCAGCGGCGGGCAAGGGCGCCGGGCTGTTCGGCGGCGCCGGCTTCGCCGCGGTGATGGGGCTGCTGTTCGTCTCGATCTCAGCGGCGTACGGCATCTCCTGGGTGGGCGTGCCGCTCGGCTGCGCGTTCTTCGCCGTCGGCGCGCTCTACTTCCTGGCCGCGGCCGTCCTCGGGGTGACCGGCAAGAAGAGCTTCGGCAAGGTCGGTCCGCCGGAGCGGACGATCGAGACGGTCAAGGACGACCTGGAGTGGGCCAAGCACCCCACCCGCACCTCCTGACCTCCCGGCGTGGCAGCCTGCTGCCATGCCGGTCGAGGAGTCCGTCGTCCTCGTCGAGGGGCCGTGGACGCACCGTGAGGTGACCGCGAACGGCGCCCGCTTCCACCTGGCCGAGTGCGGTCCGGCCGACGGCCCGCTCGTGCTGCTGCTGCACGGCTTCCCGGAGTTCTGGTGGTCCTGGCGGCACCAGCTCGTCGCGCTCGGGGACGCCGGCTTCCGCGTCGTGGCGCCGGACCTGCGCGGCTACGGCGCGTCCGACAAGCCGCCGCGCGGCTACGACGCCTACACGCTCTCCTCCGACGTCGCCGGCATGGTGCGCGCGCTCGGAGCGCGGGACGCCGTGCTGGTCGGCCACGACTGGGGCGGCGTCCTCGCCTGGACCGTCGCGACCCTGCATCCCGGGATCGTCCGCCGTCTCGTGGTCGTCGACATGCCGCACCCGCTCGCCCTGCGCGGCGCGCTCCGCCGCGACCTCGGCCAGCTGCGCGCCTCGTCGTACATCGGCTACTTCCAGCTGCCGAAGCTGCCCGAGGCCAAGCTGCAGCGCGACGACGGAGCCTTCGTCGGGCAGCTGCTGCGCCGCTGGGGCGGACCGGGCTTCCCGGACGCCGAGACCGAGGCGCGCTGCCGGGAGGCGATGCAGATCCCGGGCGCCGCGCACTGCTCGCTCGAGTGGTACCGCTGGGCGGTCCGCTCGCTGACCCGGCCGAGCGGGCTGCGCTTCCTGCGCCTGCTCGACCGCGGGGTGGGCGTGCCGACGCTGCAGCTGCACGGCGCCCTCGACGGCTGCCTGCTGCCCGAGACCGCGTCCGGCAGCGACGCGTGGGTCGACTCGCCGTACGACCTGCGGATCCTGCCGGGGGTGGGCCACTTCCCGCACCAGGAGGCGCCGGACGTGGTCAGCGACGCGCTGATCGAGCACGCCCGCGGGTGAGGGCTCGCAACGCGGCCGGCCGGCCCGTGCCCGCGGACTCGCCCGACGCCGTCGAGCCGGTGCCGGAGGAGCCGCTGCCGCCGCTCGAGGCGCTCGCGCTGGCCCGCGACCTGCTCGCGCGCGGCCGGCCGTTCTTCGCCCACGACGTGCTCGAGGCGCGCTGGAAGGCCGCTCCGGCGCAGGAGCGCGACCTGTGGCAGGGGCTGGCGCAGGTCTGCGTCGGGCTCACCCACCTGCAGCGCGGCAACGGCGTCGGAGGCGTACGGCTGCTGCGCCGCGGCGCGGGCCGGCTCGACGGCTGGGCCGGCCCGGCGTACGACGTCGACGTCGCCACCGTGGTGCGGACCGCACGCGCGCACGCCGACGCGGTGGAGGCGGGCCGAGACGGCCCGGGGGTCGAGATCTAGGCGGCGCGGTTGCGGGACTCGGCGGCCCGGGCGAGGTTGGCGAGGAACTCCTCGGCCATCGCCGTGAGCGTCGCGCCGTCGACCCGGCTGCCGACCACGCCGGTGCTCTCGAGCGCGAGCGCGGCCGAGGTCGAGGGGGCGCCGTCGGCGCCGGGGGCGTAGCCGAGCGTGAGCGTGCCCTCGGTCACCGGCAGGCCGGGACCGGTCCAGGCGAAGCGGGTGACGAACGACGTGGGGGTCCGCTGCGGCGGGAGCGCGCGGACGGAGGCCGCGGTGGGGACGGCCTCGCCGTCCGCGTCGTCGGCGTTCAGCACGGCCTCGACCAGGACGCGCCCCCCGACCTCGCCCACCAGCCGGACGCCCGGCCAGAGCTCCAGCGCCGTCGGCCCCGCGAGGAGCAGGGCGGTGCTCGTGGGGTCCGCGCCGATCCGGCGCACGACGCGCGTGCGGGTCGTCTCCGTCATGGCACCTCCTCGGGTCAGGGCGAGCGTGCTTGCTATAGCAAGCGTACTGCAAGCACTACCCGGACGAGGCCTTCCCACACGAACTCGGAGGGCGTGTCAGCTGCAGTCCTGCGTGCTGACCCGCGAGGTGCCTCGCGCGCCGGCCTGCGCCTCGTCGGCGACCTCCGCGACCGTCAGCGCGTAGCCGACCTGCTCGTCGTCGGCCGCGGCGGCGAAGATCACACCCAGCACGCTGCCGTCCGGGGCGATCAGCGGGCCGCCGGAGTTGCCCTGGCGCACCTTGGAGCGCAGCGCGTAGATCTCGCGGGTGACGGACTGCCGGCCGTAGATGTCCTCGCCGCGGGCGTCGAGCGTGCCGCGCACGCGCGCCGCCTGGACGTCGAACGGCCCGTCCTGCGGGTAGCCGATGACCAGTGCCCCGTCGCCGGAGTCGGCCTCCTCGGCCGCGAACGGCAGCGGCGCCCGGTCGAGCCCCGGGACGGCGAGGACGGCGACGTCGGTGGCGGGGTCGTACAGCACCACCACGGCGTCCAGCTTGCGGTCGCCCACCGTCACCTTGGGCTCGTCGACGCCGGCGACGACGTGGGCGTTGGTCATCACCCGCTCGCGGGCGTAGACGAAGCCGCTGCCCTCGACGCTCTTGCGGCAGTCCTCGGCGACCCCGGTGATCTTGAGGATGCTGGGTCGGACCTGCTTCACGACGGGGCTGTTGAGCAGCTCGGGGTCGGGCGGGTCGACCTGCGCGACGTCCGGGACGCCGAGGTTCTCGAAGACCTCGGGGAAGCCGCGCTCGTCGACGAGGTCGCGCAGCGAGCTGAAGAAGCGCCGCCCGGAGTTGGGGACGAGCCCGTCGACGGTCGTGATCACCACCGACCGCTTCACCTGCGACGCGAGGGCGGGGTACGGCGAGCTCGCCACGGCGCGGCCGACCAGCCACGCGACCAGCAGCAGGCTGACCACGCTGATCACCGCCCCGGCGACCGCGTCGACCTGCCGGGCGGGGTGCCAGGTCAGCTGCCTGCGGAGCAGGCCGCCGACGAGGGTGGCGAGGATCTGCCCGATGCTCGCCATGAGGAAGACGAACCCGAGCGCGACGACGGTGCGCGGGAACTGCTCGAAGAACTGCGACTCGGCCACGGACGGGGCGAGCCGCGCGCCGAGCACGCCGCCACCGAGGAAGCCGACGAAGGACAGCACGCCGACGACGAAGCCCTGGCGGTAGCCGGACACGGCGAACAGCACCGAGGCGACGACCAGGATCACGTCGAGCAGGTCCCCCGGCATGCGCGAGACCCTAGTGCCGGGGGTCGTCCTGCGCCGGGGTGACCGGCGCAGGGAGCCCCGCCGGGAAGGTCGCTCCCCGCATCGCCAGGGTGATCCGGTCCTCGTCGAGGCGGCGCCGCCGCGAGGTGTCCCACGGGCGCTCCCAGCCGCCGATCGACAGCAGCTTGTCGAGCAGGCCGGCGGTGAAGCCCCACACCAGCAGGTCGCTCACCTCGAAGGCCGGTCCGATCCAGCCGCTCGGGTGGTGCACCTGGAGCCGGTTGGCGGGGTCGACCAGCTCCGCGATCGGCGCCCGCGCGACGGCGGCGACCTCCGCCTCGTCGACCACGTCGACGGCGTGCGGGTCGCGCCACCAGGCGATGACGGGGTGCACCACGAAGCCCGAAGGCGGCAGGAACAGCGCGGGCAGCTGGCCGATCACCTCGACGCTCGACCGCTCGAGGCCGACCTCCTCCTCGGCCTCGCGCAGGGCGGCGTTGACCGGTCCCTCGCCTGCCGGGTCGCCGTCCTCGGGGTCGAGGGCGCCGCCGGGGAAGGCCGGCTGGCCGGCGTGCGACCGCATGGTGCGCGCCCGCTCGATGAGCAGGACGTCCGGGCCGCTCACCCCCTCGCCGAACAGCACGAGCACCGCGGAGTGCCGGCCACCCGACGGCGGGGGCAGGAAGCGGCTGAGATCCTCGCCGCGCACCTCGGGCAGCCGGCGCTCGAGCTCGGCCAGCCAGTCGGGACGGCTCACAGCACGACGCCCAGGTGCTGCTGGACGAGTCGCTCGATCTCGGCCACGTCGTCGAACTTCCCGCTCCGCTTGTGCACCACCCGACCCGAGGCGTCGAGGAACAGCGTCACCGGCGGGCCCGGGCGGAAGGCGCGGAAGACCTCGCCCTGGTCGTCCACCACGCTCGGCCAGCGCATCCCGAACTGGCGGGCGAACTCCAGCGCGCTGGTCTGCGAGTCCTGGGTCAGCACGCCGACCAGGCCGACCCGGTCGCCGGCCCGCTCGGCGAAGGCCGCGAGGTCCGGCACCTCCTCCACGCACGGCGGGCACCAGGTCGCCCACACGTTGACCAGCGTCGGCCGGCCGGGCGCGGTCGACGTGAGCGCGACGTCCGGGCCTCCGCCGAGGCAGGGCAGCACCAGGTCGGGCAGCTCCGGGCCGAGCCCCTCCGGGCAGGCCGCCAGGTCGGCCGCCTCGCGCAGCTCGACGACCCGGGGGTCCGGAGCGGCGGCCGGCTCGCCCTCGGCGGCCCGCACCGCGAAGGCCCCGCCCAGCAGCAGCACCACGCCCACGAGCCCGGCCCACTGCCCCCGGGACAGCCGGGCCGCCGTCACGCCGCGCCCTCGACGGGCGCCGGTCCCTTGACCAGCCGGGCGGCGGCCTCGGGGTCGGTCGGGCCCAGGCCGTACGACGGGCAGAGCGCGGCGATCCCGCACGCGCCGCAGGCGGGCGTGCGCGAGTGGCACACCCGCCGGCCGTGGAAGATCACGCGGTGGCTGAACATCGTCCAGTCGGCCTTCGGCAGCAGGGCGGCCACCACCGCCTCGACCTTGACCGGGTCCTCGAGCTCGGTCCAGCCGAAGCGGCGGACCAGCCGGCCGAAGTGGGTGTCGACGGTGAGGCCGGGGACCCCGAAGGCGTTGCCCAGCACGACGTTCGCGGTCTTGCGGCCGATGCCGGGAAGCCGGACGAGGTCCTCCAGCCGGCCGGGGACCTCGCCGCCGTGGTGCGCGACCAGGGCCGCGCCGAGGCCGATCAGGCTGCTCGCCTTGTTGCGGAAGAACCCGGTGGGGCGGATCAGGGCCTCGAGCTCCTCGCGGTCCGCAGCGGCGTACGCCGCCGCCGTCGGGTAGCGCGCGAACAGCGCCGGCGTGACCTCGTTGACCCGCTTGTCGGTGCACTGCGCCGACAGGATCGTGGCGACCGCCAGCTCGAGCGGGGTGGTGAAGTCGAGCTCGCAGTGGGCGTCGGGGTGCAGGACCGCCAGCTCCCGCGCGATGCGCCGGGCCCGTCGCACCAGGGCCGTCGCGCTGGGGGCCGGGGCTCGCGGAGGAGCGGTGCCGGCCATGCCGTTGATGCTACGGCGGGCTGCCTGATGCGCATCCGCACGCACCCAGCCGGGTGATGCGGCTCAAGGAAACCGCCGATCGTGACGAGCCACCGGGTAGTCGTCACAGAGAGTGACGACGGACGGGGAGGCAACTGATGGACGTGCACAGCGGACGACCCGCACTCGGGCTGGCCGACCGTGCCGTCCCGGACCGGCGCAAGGGCGCCGCGCGCCCGGTGCCGACCCGCAACCCGGACTACGCGCACCTGTCGATCGACGCGCTGCGCGAGTACCGCCGGGCGCTCACCTCGGAGGAGGGCAAGGTCTCCTACTGGCGCCGCATCCTGCAGGCGCGGCTGGACGTGGTCACCGCCGGCTCCGGCAAGGAGCTGGACCAGGAGCACCTGCGCCCGGTGCTCACCACCGAGCGCGTCGGCGCCGGCCGGCAGGCGCTCATCGAGGTCCTTCCCGTCGACGACATCCCGCCGCTGCCCAGCCTGGCGGAGCTGTGGGACCGCAGGGTCGACGCCGACGACGTGGACGGGCAGGCCGTCCTGCAGGCCGACCTCAAGCTCGCCGAGGCGCAGCTGTCGGCCTACCGCAACGCCCTGCACCGCCGCATCGCCGAGGCGACCGGCGAGCTGATCGCGCGCTACCGCGAGCAGCCGACGCTGTGCCTCACCGCGCTCCCGCTGGACCCGCGGCGCGCCACCGCCTCCGCCTGATCCGCACCCGACTGCGTGAGACCCGCGCGACGGGGGGATCATGGGTGACGTGACCCTGCTCGCCGTGGCGCTGCTGCTGCCGGTGCTGCTGCTCGTGCTCATGCTCATGATGGAGCGCGTGGAGCGCCCGCTGCGGCTGGACTCGGTCAGCGAGCAGCTCGAGTCGTTCCTCGACTCGGCCCGCCCCGACGAGGTCGAGACGTACGTCAGCGAGGGCTTCGCGCCCGCGCTCGAGAGGTACTGGCGCCGGCGCCGCCTGTCGAGCCTGCTGCCCGGTCGTCCCCGCTGACCGCGCGGTGACGTGGAACACTTCGCGGTGGAGCATCCGAGCGGGAGAAGGACGGCCTTGAGCAGCAGCACCGGGGACACCGCCGGCGACGACGTGCTGGCGCGTGCCGGCCTCTTCCAGGGCGTGGCCGAGGAGGCGCGGGACGCGCTGACCTCGGCGCTGAGCTACGCCGACTACACGCGGGGCGAGACCGTCTTCGCCGAGGGCGAGCAGGGCGACACGCTCTACATCGTGCTGTCCGGCAAGGTGAAGGTCGGCCGCCGCGCCGCCGACGGTCGCGAGAACATGCTGTCGGTCATGGGGCCGAGCGACATGTTCGGCGAGCTGTCGCTGTTCGACCCCGGCCCGCGGACCGCGACCGCCACCGTCCTCACCGACGCGCGGCTGGCCTCGCTGGCGCACACCTCGCTGCGGCCGTGGATCAGCGACCGCCCCGAGATCGCCGAGCA
Organism: Actinomycetales bacterium; assembly: GCA_036675425.1. Classification (GTDB taxonomy): domain Bacteria; phylum Actinomycetota; class Actinomycetes; order Mycobacteriales; family SCTD01; genus SCTD01. The sequence continues at coordinate 26,755 of JAKFFB010000209.1, forward strand.
GCTGCTGCGGGTGCTGGCCCGACGCCTCCGTCGTACGAACGACGCGCTCGCCGACCTGATCTTCACCGACGTGCCCGGCCGGGTGGCCAAGGCGCTGCTGGGGCTGGCCGAGCGCTTCGGCACCCAGGAGGCCGACGGGGTGCGCGTGCACCACGACCTCACCCAGGAGGAGCTGGCCCAGCTGGTCGGCGCCTCCCGCGAGACGGTCAACAAGGCGCTCGCCGACTTCGCCGGCCGCGGCTGGATGCGGGTCGACTCGCGCGCCGTCACGATCCTCGACGCCGACCGCCTGAGCCGCCGCGCCCGCTAGCCCCGACGCTGATCCAGCGAGCACCTTCATGATCCACGCGCATTCTCAGGTGGTTTCGTGCCGAGGAACCACCTCAAGGTGCGCGTGGATCACCGGGTGGTGGGGCAGGTGTCAGACGGGCAGGACGAGGGGCTCCTCGCCGTCCTCGAGCCGGCCGGCGATCTCACGCAGGCCCAGCCAGGTCGGGTCCGGCACGAGCGCGACCTGCGCCTCGTGGCTGCCCAGCCCGGGCGGCGGCGCGTCCGCCCACGCCTCCACGAGCGCGGGGTCACGGACGTAGGCGACGTGCTCGCGCACGCCATCGGCCGTGAGGGTGGCGACCAGCCGGCCGTTCGGCCCGAGCGCCCGCACGAGCGCCTCGCGCCAGCGACCGAGCACGGCGTGCTCCTCGTCGTACGGCTGACCGTCGGGGTCGGGGTCCTGCAGCATCACCGTGACGACCAGCTGGACGCCGAGCTCGGGCCACGGGGCCCCCTCCGCGGCGGCCTCGTCGAGCTCGACGACCACCAGTCCCTCGAGGTCGTCGACCAGCTGCTCCCACCGGGGTGGCCGGTCGTGCAGACCGGTCACGACGCGAGAAGCCTCTCCGTTGCGGCGATCTCGGAGCGCTGCCCGGTGGAGCGGGCGATCTCGAGCGCCCGCTCGACGGCCTCGTCACCGCCGGCGCGGTCGCCCGCGGCGCGCAGCGAGGAGCCGAGGGCGCGCAGCGCGAGCACCTGCGCCCGGACGTCCTCGCTCGGGGTGGCCGCCGCCTCCCGCGCGGCGGCGAGCGCCTCGTCGACCCGGCCGAGCTGCAGCAGGATGCCTGCCCGGTGGGCGATCGCCTGCCGCCGGGGGAACAGCAGCGCCGCGGTCTCCGAGACGGCGAGCGCCGCGTCGATCTCGGCCAGCGCTCCCGGGAGGTTGCCGCGGGCGCGGAGCACCTGGGCGAGCAGGACCTTGGCGCCGAGGGTGCCGGAGGGGTGCAGGTCGAGACCGGCGAGCAGCGCGGAGGAGCGCCAGGCCGCGGCCTCGGCGCCGTCGAGGTTGCCGCGGTCGAGCTCGGCGTAGCCGGCGACGACGAGCGCGAGGCTGGCGGTCACCGGGTAGCGACCCAGCTCGGAGAGGCGGACCGCCTCGGTGAGCAGCTCGACGGCCTGCTCGGGCTGGTCGGCGCCGCGCGCGGCCATGCCCTGGGCGGTGAGCGCGAGCGACTCGCCCCAGGCGTCGCCCAGTCCGGCGAACTGCTCGCGCGCCTGCCGGCCCCCCTCGGCCGCCGCCTCCACGTCGCCGAGCTCGGCCGCGGCCAGGGCGTCGATGGTGAGCAGCGCCGCGACGCCCCACCGCTCGCCGATGGCCTGCCCGAGCGGCAGCACCGACTGCGCCAGCTCGCGGGCCTCCGACAGCCGTCCCTGCAGCAGGCGCACGAAGCCCTCGGTCCCGGCGACCCAGGACAGCCCGCCGGTGTCCTCCAGGTCGGTGAAGACCTCCGCCGCCTGCTCCAGGGTGCGGTCGGCCAGCGCGTAGTCGCCGCGGGTGGTCGCGCTCCACGCCAGGTGCTGCAGCGCCCAGCCGGCGCCTCTCGGGTCGTGCACCTGCACGGCCAGCACGTGCGCCTGGCGGAACCGCTCCTCCGCGTCGCGCAGCCGGCCGTCGAAGTAGTCGAGCAGGCCGAGCTGGCGCAGCGCCTCACCGGCCAGCCGGTCCACGCCCGCCGACGACGCGGCGGCCAGCGCCGAGACGAACGCCTCGCGGGCCGGCACCACCTGCCCGCGCTTGCGCCGCACCTCGCCGAGCACGACGAGAGCCGCGGCGCGTACGCCGTCCTCGACCGCGTCGAGCGCGCTCCCCAGCTCGGCCTCGGCCTCGTCGAGCCGGTGCAGCGCGGCCAGGGCCTGGGCGTGACCGACCCGCACCGGGACCACCATCGACAGCGGCAGGCTGGGGTCCTCGAGGGCCAGCGCGCGGGCCAGCACCTGCTCCGCCACAGGGTTGTCGTCGCGGCCGAGCGCGTCGTGGCCGAGCCGCGCCAGCGCCGCGAAGGCCGTGCCCCGACCGGTCCACGCCGGGTCCTCGGGCGGCAGGTCCATCTCGGTCGCGAGGCGCACGGCCCGCTCGCCCTGGCTCGCTGCGGCCGCGTCGGCCTCGGCCGACCGGGCGGCC
>JAKFFB010000013.1:0-6128 GCA_036675425.1 Actinomycetales bacterium
GGCCCGCTGTCGGCGGGCAGCGCGCCGAGGCCCGCCGCGGGGGCGAAGCCCCCGGTGCCGGTCGTCGTCGGGGCGGCCGGCGCGGGCGCCCGCTCCGGAGCCGTCAGCACGAGCTCCTCCTCGATCACGAAGGCACCCGGGGCGGGCGGCTCGAGGTCGACCGTGAACGGCAGCGGTGTGGACGGCGGCGGGCCCGCGGTCACGCCACCCGGCGCCGGCACCAGCGCGATGCTCCACGTGCCCGGCTCGACCTGGAAGGCGCCGTCCAGCCCGAAGGACAGCGTCGTCCCGTCCTCGGAGAGCAGGCCGTAGGACAGGGACGCCTCGCAGTCGTACTCCGGCGCGGCGTCCATGGGCTGGTTGCCGCCGTCCTCCCAGGCCGTGTCGACGGTGGGGCAGGCCACCACGTCGGGCGTGCCCTGCAGGCTGCCCTCCCGGACCGTCAGGTCGAGCGAGGCCCGCAGGCCGTCGCCGGAGTAGAGCAGGGCCGAGAGGGCCTGCGGCTGGACGGCGCGGGCGACCCGCAGGTCGCCCTCCGAGGTGGTCGGCTGCGGCGCGGCCAGGCCGCCGCCGGACGCGGCGTTGAACCACGCGGTGCGCTCGGCCTCGGGGGTGATCTCGGCGGACGCCGTGCCCGCCGGCAGGGCCAGTGTCGCCGTGACGGCGAGGCCCAGCACGGTGGTCGTACGCGCCAGTGGTCGGCTCATCGTCCCTCCCCCGCCGCGGCGCCGACGCGCACCCGGCGGCGCTTCGGCTCGGGCTGCTCGGCTCCGCCGGAGCGCTGGATCGTGGACAGGTCGCCGCCGAGGTACGACGAGACGACCCGGGGATCGGCCAGCACCTCGTCGGGCGTCCCCTGCAGGACGACCCGGCCCAGCTCGAGCGCGACGATCGAGTCGGACAGCGAGGTGATGAGCGGCATGTCGTGCTCGATGACGAGCATGGCGCAGCCGGTGGCGCGCCGGATGTCGAGCAGCAGCGGCCCCAGCGCCTCGGTCTCCCGCTGCGCGATGCCCGAGCTGGGCTCGTCGAGGATCAGCACCTTCGGGTCGTGCGCGATCGACATCGCGAGGTCGACGATGCGACGCGAGCCGGTCGACAGCTCGCTGACGAACTTGTCGCGGAACGCGCCGAGGCCGAGCAGCTCGACCAGGTCCTCGACGGTGAACGCGACGTCCTCCTCCGACTCCCGCATCGCCGGGGTCGCCAGCAGCGCCGACACGTGGTCACGCACGTCGATGTGGCGCTCGAGCCCGATCGCGATGTTCTCGGCCACGGTCAGGCTGGGGAAGATGCGCGCGTCCTGGAAGGACCGGCCGAGCCCGACCGCCGCCCGCCGGTCGGCGCCCCAGCGGCTGACGTCGAGCCCCGCGAGCCGGACGGTGCCGCTGTCCTGGGCCAGGTGGCCGCTGATCATGTCGAAGATCGTCGTCTTGCCCGCGCCGTTCGGGCCGATCAGGCCGAGGATCTCGTCCTCGTGCAGCGTGAAGCTCACGTCGGTGACGGCGTTGATGCCGCCGAAGCGCTTCGTCAGCCCGCTGACCTCCAGGACCGGGGAGCGGGGGCCGGTCGGCTCGTCGCTGCGGTCGCGCGGGACGGCGGTGGCCGGCGTCTCCCCCATGCCCTTGCTCGCGCCGTGGAGGAACACCGAGCGCAGGATGTCGTCGCGCTCGAGCAGCTCGTCGGTCGGTCCCGAGAAGCGCACCTCGCCCTTCTCCATGAAGTAGGCGCGCGTCGCGATGGTCAGCGCCACGTTGATGGACTGCTCGACCAGGACGATCGTGCAGCCGGAGGCGTGGATCCGGCGGACGATGTCGAGCAGCTGGCCCACCACCGTCGGGGCGAGCCCGAGCGAGAGCTCGTCGATGATGAGCAGCTTCGGCTGGGCCACGAAGGCCATGCCGAGCGCGAGCTGCTGCTGCTCGCCGCCGGACAGGTTGCCGGCCAGCTGGTCCCACCGCTCGCGCAGCCGCGGGAACAGCTGGAGGACCTCCTCGGTGCGGGCGGTCACCGCCTCCGGCGCCTCGTCCGCGAACAGCCACGCGCCCACCTTGAAGTGCTCGGCGACGGTGAGCGTCGGGAAGACCGCCTTGCCGCCCGGCACCTGCACGATGCCCTGGCGCGCCGTCGTGACGGCGTCGGCCTTGGTGATGTCGACGCCGTCGAACACGATGCTGCCGGCGACCGGCGTGACCAGGCCGGACACGGCCTTGAGCAGCGTGGACTTGCCGGCGCCGTTCGTGCCGAGCAGGGCGACGATCTCGCCGCGCTCCACGTCGAGGTCGACGCCGAACAGCACCTGCACCTTGTCGTAGGCGACGTCGACGCCGCGGCACGACAGCAGCGGCCCGGCGAGGTCGTCGGTCTCGTCCGCGGTCGGCACCGCCGGCGTGCGGCGCAGCCAGGAGAGGTTCATCGGTTCGCTCCCTCGAGGACCTCGTGGCCATGGGCCGCTGCCTGCTCCAGGCTCGCGTCCGGCTCAGCGGACAGCTGGGTCGTACGTCCCTGCTCGTCCTCGACGCGACGGTCCGCGACCAGGCTCGGGACGTGGATGCCGTGCTTGTTCGCGATCCGCCGCAGGAAGCGGTCGCGCTGCTCGAAGGCGTAGCCCGCGAGGCCACCCGGCGTCTGGTAGAGGTTGAGGATCAGCAGCGGACCGGTGAGCAGCAGCGGCACGACCACCTGCAGCCAGTCGGGTCCGATCGAGTTCCACAGCAGCGGGCCGAACAGCACCGTCGCCTCGAACAGCACGACGCCGACGACCGCGGCCCACACGCTGGTGAGGCCGGCGACGCACGCGGCGAGGAAGATGAACAGGCTCGTCTCGACGGCGTAGGTGCCCGGCTCGACGGCGTGCTGCAGGTAGGCGAACAGCGTCCCGGCCAGACCGGCCATGCCGCCGGACACGGCGAAGGCGGCCAGCCGCACGCGCACCGGGTTGACGCTGTAGGACGCCGCCGCCTTCTGGTTGTCGCGCATGGCGATGAGCACGCGGCCGCTGCGGTTGCTGCGGAACGCCAGCGCCGCCGCCATCGTGAGCGCGAGGGCCACGACGCAGACGAAGTAGTAGCTGCGGTCGTTCTCGAGGTCCCAGCGGCCGTAGAGCATCGGCCGCAGCAGGTCCGACGTGAAGCCGTCGGGCAGCAGCAGGTCGCCGATCCAGTACTCGTCGCGCAGCACGTAGTTCTGCATCGCGGAGCCGAAGGCCAGGGTGGTGACCGCGAGGTAGAGCCCCTGGATGCGGATGGCGGGCAGGCCGATGACGACCGCGGTGACCGCGCCGGCCGCGATGCCGAGGAAGCAGGCCACGAAGAAGTCGATGTTGTGGTCGTTGGCGATGCCGCCGGCGACGGCGGCGCCGATGCCCACGAGCCCGAACTGGCCGAGCGAGATCTGCCCCGCCCAGCCGGTCAGCACCACGAGCGAGACGGCGATGATCCCGAACAGCGGCAGGACCGTCAGGGACGACATGTACTCGTCGCTCACGACGAACGGCGCCCCGAACGCCGTCAGCACGGCGAGCGACAGCAGCGCGTAGCGGCCGGCGCGCACCTCCGGCACGTCGCGCAGCTCCGCCGGGACCGGCCGGAAGGCCTTCACGGTCTGCCAGGTGGAGGCGCCGCTGTCGAAGGCGCGCGACAGCGTGCCCCGGCGCACGAGCAGGGCGATCAGGATGATCCCGAGCATCATCGCGGCGGCCAGGTCGTTGCTGCCGGTCTTCGCGACGGAGGCGAAGATCAGGACGCCGATGCCGGTGCCGGCGTAGAGCGCCATGCCCATCTTGTCGAGGCCGGCGACGACGGCCGCCGCGAGGCCGTACAGCAGCACGTCCAGACCCAGGCTCGCGTCCTTGGGCACCCCGATCAGCGGGGCCTGCGCGAAGATCGCGACGCTCGCCAGCAGGCCCGCCAGCGCCCACGCGACCGTGCCCACGCGCTTGACCGGGACGCCCAGCAGCGCGGCCCGCTCGGCGTTCTCGGCGGATGCGCGTACGGCCATGCCCATCCGGCTGCGCGAGAAGAACAGCGCCAGCCCGACGGTGAGGAGCACGACGACGCCGAACGCGAAGACCTGGTTGCCGTCGAGCACGGGCTCACCGCGGCTGTTCTCGACCGCGAGCGACTGCCAGGGGGTCGTGACCAGCGGCGGGGTGTCGGCGCGCTGCCCGAACCAGATCGGGATGAAGAAGCCGAGGATGCCGTAGGTCTGCGCCAGGCCGATGGTGACCACCGTGGCGATCAGCCGCGGGCTGCCGGCGAAGCGCCGCATCACCACGATGTCGGTGAGCGCCCCGACCAGCAGGCCGCCGACGACGGCGACCGGCAGCGCCACGACGTAGTTCCAGTCGCGGTTGGTCACCAGCAGCAGCGCCGTGATGCCCGGCACGGCACCGAGCGCGGCGGCGGCGAAGTTGATGATCCGGTTGGTCCGGTAGACCAGCACGAGGGCGACGCCGACGATGCCGTAGAGCGAGCCGAGGGCGATGCCGTTCAGGATGTTGGACGCCGACAGGCCGACGACGACGTTCATGAACAGCAGGTAGACCACCGCCACCGCGGCGTAGCGCAGCGCCGTCACGTCAGGCTCGCTGGTCGACGGTCGGGATCGCCGGCTGCTTGGCCTTCGGGAACGACTCCATCCGCGGCCCGACCTGGACGTAGGCACCGGCCTCGCCGTTGAAGGCGCTGGTCTTCTTCTTGTTCCAGTAGAGGAGCCGCACGTCGCGGGTCCACGACTGCTCGCCGTCCTCGAAGGCCCGCCGGGCGAAGCCCGTGGTCCCGCCGCCGCGCGAGCCGAGCTTCGGCGCGGCCGCCGCCATGGTGGCCGGGGTGAGGTTCGGACCGGTGACCATGATCAGGCTGGCGAGCATGTTGTAGTTCGTCCAGAAGTTCTCCTGCACGATCGGCGTGAGGCCGCTCGAGGGGGCCTGGCCGGAGGCCTTGAAGATCTTCACGCCGGCGAGCTGATCGGCCGGCCGGGTGCCGGACTCCTCGCCGAGGCCGAGCGCGCCGTCGAAGCTGCACCCGCGCGCCGGGAACGGGCAGGCCAGGCTCGGGCTGCCGCCCGAGTCCATGTAGGTCTGACCGGTCGGGTCGGTGTCGAGGCCCTGGTTGCTGGCGAACAGCGCCTCCGGCCAGTAGTTGTTGCGCGCCGCCGCGCTGTAGGAGAACTGCGGAGCGACCGGGTCGCAGAAGCAGACGACGCTGGTCGCCGGGTTCTGCGGCGAGTTCATGACCGCGGTGCCGGCCTGCGACTGCTGCTCGGCGGTGCTGACGTTCTGCTCGTAGAAGTACTCGTGCGTGACCTTCTCCCCGCACTTGGCCAGCTCGGGGTAGAGCACGTCCTTCACGACGCCCTTGTTGTCCGGGTCGTCGGTCGAGACGACGCCGAGCTCGCGCGGCCTCTGGCGGAAGTCCTGCTGCGGGTTCTGGGCGCCGGCGTAGATCGCCGTCCGGCCGGTGCCGCCCTTGGAGGTCATCTGGTTGCACCACCAGTTGGCGAAGGTCTTCGCCATCCGGGTCGCGCTGATGCCCTCGGCGTAGTTGTACGGCTTGAGCTGACGGCGGAACTCCTCGGAGAAGCCGGCGCCGCCGAAGCTCACGATCTTCAGGCGGGCGAGCTCGGCGTAGCAGCGCGAGCAGACCGTCGTGTTGAAGTGCACCGCGAACGGCTTGTAGCGCTTGGCGATGGTGTTCATCTCGCCGATCAGGCACGGCAGGTCCGGCGGCACGGTCCGGCAGGTGCCCTGGTAGGTGATGATCTCCAGCTTGCGGCCGTGCAGGTTGTACTTCGCGTTGATGAACGACGAGAAGGCGGCGTTCATGACCTTCGCGTCCTCGGCGTCGTAGTAGAGGCCCTGCGCGCGCAGGATCGCGTTGACCTCCGCGCCGTAGTCCGGGATGTAGTTGACGACGACGATCTTGTCCTTCGTCACGCCCATGCTGGTCGAGCCGCCGTTGTCGACGCCGGTCTGCCCGGGCTTGCCGGGGACGCACGGCGGCGCGAAGTAGTCGAGCTTGGGGTCGAACTGCCGGCCGTCGACGCAGTGCGAGGTGTCGCCCTTGACGGCGGCGGCCTGCGCCCCGCCGGCGACGGCGGTCCCGCCGCTCGTCGTCGTCCCGCTGCCG
>JAKFFB010000255.1:0-6015 GCA_036675425.1 Actinomycetales bacterium
CCGCTGGCTCACCAAGCAGGTCGCCGACCGCGAGCAGCGGATGCTCGAGGAGTTCCCGACGATCGCCGAGCTGCTCGCCCTCGCGGTCACCGCGGGTGAGGGGCCGGTCGGCGCGCTCGAGCGGGTCAACCGGATCTCCGCCGGCGAGCTGAGCAAGGAGCTCGGGCGCGCCCTCGCCGAGGCCCGGGCCGGCGCCTCACTGGTGCAGGCCCTGGACGGGATCGCCCGTCGTACCTCGCTCGCACCGCTGGCGCGCTTCGTCGACGGGGTCGCGATCGCGGTCGAGCGAGGCACGCCCTTGGCGGAGGTGCTGCGCGCGCAGGCGGTGGACGTCCGGGAGGCCGGCAAGCGGCTGCTGCTCGAGTCGGCCGGCAAGCGCGAGATCGCGATGATGGTCCCGGTGGTGTTCTTCGTGCTGCCGGTCACGGTGGTCTTCGCGCTCTTCCCCGGCTTCTACGGCCTGTCGCTCACGACGTCGTGACCGGGCGGCGGCTGTCACCCGTACGGCGGGCAGGAGCCCGCCCGCCGACGGCGAATCCCCTGCCCCAGACCCTGCTGACGGAGGACCCCGGTGACCGCTCTGCTGCTGACCCTGCAGTCGCTCGTGCGCGAGCGGTTCGAGGACCCGGAGCGGGGCGACGTCCCGGGCTGGGTGCTCATCACGCTGATGACCGCGGGCATCGTCGCGATCATCTGGGGCTTCGCCGAGGACCGGCTGCTGGAGATCCTGTCCGGCGCGCTCGAGAGCGTCACGCCGGCGTAGTGCGCGGGGACCGCGGCGCTGCGGTCGTCGAGTTCACGCTGGTCTCGGTCCTTCTCGTCGGGCTCTTCCTCGGAGTGCTCCAGGTCGGCCTGGTGCTGCACGCCCGCAACGTGATGGTGTCGGCCGCCCAGGAGGGTGCGCGCTTCGCCGCGAACGCCGACCGCACCCCCGCCGACGGCGTGCTCCGGACCCGGGACGCCCTGAGCGGCAGCCTGGGCGCGGACCTCGTCGCCCGCACCGACGTCGAGCCGCTGCCGCCGACGACCACGCCGAACGGCGCGCGGGTGGTCGGCATCCGCGTCTCCGGTCCCGCGCCCTGGGTCCTCCGCGCCGTCGGGCAGCTCACGATCACGGTCGAGGGGCACGCACTGGAGGAGGGCCCGTGAGGCGGCTGCGCGGCGACGACGGCAATGCGCTGGTCGAGTTCACCTACCTGGCAGTGCTTCTTCTGGTGCCTCTGGTGTACGTGCTGCTCACCGTCTTCCAGGTGCAGCGGGCGGCGTTCGGCGTCACGGAGGCCGCGCGGTCGGCCGGTCGCGCGTACGCCACCGCCGAGACGCCGGCGCAGGCCGCACTGCGCGCGCAGGAGGCGGCGGACCTCGCCATGCGCGACCAGATCCCCGGCTACGGCGCGGCGCAGGTCTCCTACCCCGAACCGCCCGCGCTGGTGCCCGGCGGCACGGTGACCGTTGTGGTGCGGCACGACGTGACGCTGCCGCTGATCGGCGGGCTGTTCGGCCGGGTCGAGCCGACGATCCCGGTGCGCGCCACGCACGTCGAGGTGGTCGACGCCTTCCGCGAGTCATGAGGAAGGGCGACGACGGCACGATCCTCGTGCTGCTGCTCGGCTTCACGGCGGTGCTGCTGCTGATGGTGGCCGTGGTCGTCAACGTCTCCAGCGTCATCCTCGCCAAGCGCGCGCTGGTCAGCGCTGCCGACGGCGCCGCGGTGTCGGCTGCGCAGTCGCTGGACCTCGACGCGCTCTACGCCCGCGGCCTGGACTCGGGTCGGATCCCGCTCGACGCCGCGGTGGCGCGGTCCCGGGTCGCGGCGTACGAGGCGCAGGCCGCGGCTGGCCAGCCCGGACTGCAGCTCGTGGTCGAGGTCAGCGCCGACGGCAGCACCGCGATCGTCCGCGGACGCCGCGAGGTCGACCTGCCCTTCGGCCGGATCCTCGGCTTCGCGCCGGTGCGAGTCGAGGCGGAGGCCCGAGCGCGGGCGCCGGTGAGCCCCTGAGCCGCCGGTAGGGTCGTCTCTCGTGCCCGTCGACCGCAGCAACGACCTCGCCGCCCTCGACGCGACCCTGAGCAGCATCGAGAAGGTGCTCGACCTCCCGCGGCTGCGGATCGAGCTGTCGGACCTCGAGGCGCAGGCCGGCGAGCCGGGTCTGTGGGACGACACCGACAAGGCGCAGGAGGTCACGACCCGGCTGTCCAACGTCAAGACCGACATCGAGCGCTGCGAGGGCCTGCGCCGCCGGCTCGACGACCTGGGCGTGCTGTTCGAGATGGCGGCCGAGGAGGACGACGAGGCGACCGAGCAGGAGGCCGAGCGCGAGCTGGCCGCGCTGCAGAAGGAGATCAGCAGCCTGGAGGTCCGCACGCTTCTGTCGGGGGAGTACGACCAGCGCGAGGCCCTGGTGCAGATCACCCCGGGTGCCGGCGGGGTCGACAGCCAGGACTGGGCGCTGATGCTCTGGCGGATGTACTACCGCTGGGCCGAGCGCCACGGCTACCCGCTCGACGTGCACGAGTGGCAGGAGGCCGAGGAGGCCGGCGTCAAGAGCGTCGTCTTCCAGGTCAAGGTCCCGTACGCGTACGGCACTCTCGCGGGGGAGCACGGCGTCCACCGGCTGGTGCGCATCTCGCCGTTCGACAACCAGGCCCGTCGCCAGACCTCGTTCGCGATGGTGGACGTGACGCCGGTCGTGGACACCGCCGACGCGGTCGAGGTCGACGAGAAGGAGATCCGCGTCGACGTCTTCCGGTCGAGCGGTCCCGGTGGGCAGGGCGTCAACACGACCGACTCGGCCGTGCGCATCACGCACCTGCCGACCGGCATCGTCGTCTCCTGCCAGAACGAGCGCTCGCAGATCCAGAACCGCGCCGCCGCGATGATCGTCCTGCAGACCAAGCTCCTCGAGCGCAAGCGCGAGGAGGAGCAGGCCGAGATGGACGCGATCCGCGGCACCAAGGGCGACATCGCCTTCGGCTCGCAGATCCGCAACTACGTGCTGCACCCCTACCAGATGGTCAAGGACCTGCGCACCGGCATGGAGAGCGGTGCCACCGGGCCGGTCCTCGACGGCGAGATCGACGACTTCGTCGAGGCCGCGATCCGCTGGCGGCGCACGGGAACCGGCGACGAGGACGCTGCGTCCTAGCCCCCACAGCCGATCTTCGTGGGGGAGAGAGATGTCCGTACGACGAGGCGCCGCGCGCCTGACCGCCGTCCTGCTGCTGACCGCCGGGACGATGCTCGCTGGGCCGGCCGCGCTGGCGCAGGACGCCGACCCGTGCGCGCCCGGACCGGACGGCTCCGTGGCCGAGATGTGCCAGGGCGGGATGGCGCCGGAGCCCGAGCCCGACCCGGGTACCGATCCCTGCCCGGCGCAGCCGGTGGAGCCGGGTGACGGCGTGGTGACCGATCCCGGGACGACCGAGCCGGGAACGACCGAGCCCGGCGGCGCCGAGCCGGGCATCGCGGTCGGCGAGCCGAACCCGAACGCTCCCGCCGAGGAGCCGGTCGCCGAGGGCGAGGTCAAGCCCGAGCCCGCCACCGCGCCGGACGCTCCGGTCTCGAACGAGAACCCGGGCGTCATCACCGACCCGGGCGTGATCTGCGCCTTCGGGGTGCCCGTGAGCGCTCCCGTCGCCGACGGCGCGCCCGAGGCGGCTGCCGGTGGTGGCGCGGTCACCGCGGTGGACACCTCGGCTCCCGAGGCTGCGGCGCAGCTCCCGCGCACCGGCCCGAAGGAGCGCCTCCTGGCGCTCGGCGGTCTCGGCGCGGTGCTGCTGGCGCTCGGCGGGGGAGCGCTGCTGGCTGCCCGTCGCCGCGCGGAGGCCTGAGCCCGGGGCCTGCTCGGCCGTACGCCCGCGTCGTTGCGGTGATCCACGCGCATCCTGAGGCGGTTCCGGTCGCGGAACCCACCTCAGGTTCCGCGTGGATCTCCGTATGGAGAGGGGCCGGGCGGCCGGGGCGGCACACGTGGTGCCGGTTGCGCGGTGACTGTCCGGTCCGGTCGTCACCCGCTCACAGCTGACGACCACACCGGACAGTCACCGCGCGGGGCGACCCACGTGCCACGAGCTCGGCGCGACACGCGCGGGACCGCCGGGCGTACGGGCGCGTCGGAGCCGGGGCGAGCCGGTCGTACCGACCTAGACTCGGTCCCCGTGAGCTGCCGGTGATCCGCCTCGAGCACGTGAGCAAGAGCTACCCCACGAGCACCCGGCCGGCGCTGGACGACGTCAGCGTCGAGATCGACAAGGGCGAGTTCGTCTTCCTCGTCGGGTCGAGCGGCTCGGGCAAGTCGACCTTCCTGCGGCTGCTGCTCAAGGAGGAGATCCCGACCCGCGGCCAGGTGCACGTCGCGGGCAAGGACCTCAACAAGCTGTCGTCGTGGAAGGTGCCGGCGCTGCGCCGGTCGATCGGCTGCGTCTTCCAGGACTTCCGGCTGCTGCCGAACAAGAACGTCTTCCAGAACGTCGCCTTCGCCCTCGAGGTGATCGGCAAGCCGAGCAGCGTCGTGCACAAGGTGGTCCCCGAGGTGCTCGAGCTGGTCGGGCTCGAGGGCAAGGCCAAGCGGATGCCCGACGAGCTGTCCGGCGGTGAGCAGCAGCGCGTGGCGGTGGCCCGCGCGTTCGTCAACCGGCCGATGATCCTCATCGCCGACGAGCCGACCGGCAACCTCGACCCGAGCACCAGCGTCGGCATCATGAAGCTGCTGGACCGGATCAACCGGACCGGCACCACCGTCGTCATGGCCACCCACGACGCCGCCATCGTCGACTCGATGCGCCGCCGCGTCGTCGAGCTGTCCGACGGGAAGGTCGTCCGCGACCAGGCCCGCGGCGTCTACGGCTACGGGAGCTGACCGGTGCGCGCGCAGTTCGTCCTCAGCGAGATCGGCATCGGCCTCCGCCGCAACCTCACGATGACGGTCGCCGTCGTCGTCACCGTCGCGATCAGCCTCGCCCTGTTCGGCTCGGCCCTGCTGATCCGCAAGCAGGTCGAGGCGATGAAGGACTTCTGGTACGACAAGGTCGAGGTCAGCGTCTACCTCTGCGGCGAGTCCAGCGACACCGCCAGCTGCGGCGGCTCGGCCGTCACCGACGAGCAGCGCAGCGAGCTGCAGGCCGACCTCGAGGCGATGCCCCAGGTGGAGCAGGTCTTCTACGAGTCGCAGGAGCAGGCCTACGAGCAGTTCAAGGAGCAGTTCAAGGACTCGCCCGACCTGGTGGAGAACGTCACCGCCGACGCGCTCCCCGAGTCCTTCCGGGTCAAGCTGAGGGACCCGACCCAGTTCGAGGTCGTGGCGAGCGCGTTCACCGGCCGCCCCGGCGTCGAGGAGGTGCAGGACCAGAAGGAGCTGCTCGAGGGGTTCTTCAACGTCCTCAACAAGCTCCAGCAGATCGCCCTCGTCATCGCCGGCGTGCAGCTGGTCGCCGCCCTGCTGCTCATCAGCAACACCATCCGGGTCGCCGCCTTCAACCGCCGGCGCGAGACCGGGATCATGCGCCTGGTCGGCGCCAGCAACCTGTTCATCCGGCTGCCGTTCCTGCTCGAGGGGGTGCTGGCCGCCGTCGTCGGCGCCGCCCTCGCCTCCGGCGCTCTGGTCGCCCTGAAGGCCGTCCTCATCGAGGGCCAGCTGCGGCCGAACTTCCCCGTGATCGCGTACGTCAGCTGGTCCGACGTGCTGTGGATCATGCCGTGGCTGTTCGCCACCGGAGTGGTGCTGGCGGGGTTGTCCTCGTTCATCACGCTTCAGCGCCACCTGCGTGTCTGATGTGACGCGTGGGGCGGGCGTGGTAGACGTGGTGACGTGGCTGTCCCTGCTTCCCCAGGGCGGCTGCCCGTGCGGGTGCGCCGGGCAGTCGCGGCTGCCCTGCTGCCCGTCGCCGGACTGCCGTTCCTGATCGTCCCGGCCGCACCTGCCGCCGCGGCCCCCGCCGCCACCTTCGTGCGCAGCCAGTCGCTGGACGACCTGCGGATGCGCGAGCGCGAGGCGGCCGGTGACCTGGAGGACTCCA
>JAKFFB010000148.1:0-5987 GCA_036675425.1 Actinomycetales bacterium
GCGGCTCGGGTGGCCGCGCTCGAGCCGGGCGCGCTGGCCGCCGCGCTGGCGGAGGTCGCCGGGGACGCCGAGCTCCGGGCCCGGATGGCGGAGGCCGGCCGTGCGCGCGCCGCGGACTTCTCCTGGGACGCCGCGGCCGGCGCGCTGTGGTCGGCGCTGCGCGACATCGCGAGCCGGCGATCGGCGTAGGCTCGCGACCGTCCGACCCACTCCCGAGAGGAGCCGACGCGTGACCGCCGGCACCACTGGACCGAGCGGTCCCCGCGTCCTGGTCGACGCGACCGCGGTCCCTGCCGACCGCGGCGGCGTCGGGCGCTACGTCGACGGGCTCATCTCCGCGCTCGCTGCCGGGGGCGCCGACCTCGCGATCGTCTGCCAGCGCGCGGACGCCGAGCGCTACAGCCGGCTCGCGCCGTCGGCCACCGTCGTCCCGGGCCCGGCCGCCATCGCGCACCGCCCCGCCCGGCTGGCGTGGGAGCAGACCGGGCTGCCGATGGTCGCGCAGCAGGTCGACGCCGCCGTCGTCCACTCGCCGCACTACACGATGCCGCTGCGCTCCGGCCGGCCCGTCGTGGTGACCGTCCACGACGCGACGTTCTTCACCGAGCCCGACCTGCACAGCTCGGTCAAGGGCACCTTCTTCCGCTCCGCGACCCGCACCGCGCTGCGTCGCGCGTCCCGCGTGGTGACCCCGAGCAAGGCCACCCGCGACGAGCTGGTGCGGGTGCTCGACGCCGACGCGACCAAGATCGACGTGGCCTACCACGGGGTCGACCAGTCGACGTTCCACGTGCCGACCGAGACGGAGAAGGCGCGCGTCCAGGCGCGGCTCGGCCTGGCCGGGCAGTCCTACATCGCCTTCCTCGGCATGCTCGAGCCGCGCAAGAACGTGCCGGGCCTCATCCGCGGCTGGGTGAAGGCGTGCGAAGGCCGCGAGCTCACCCCGGCGCTGGTGCTCGCCGGCGGC
This sequence comes from Actinomycetales bacterium, assembly GCA_036675425.1. Taxonomy (GTDB): domain Bacteria; phylum Actinomycetota; class Actinomycetes; order Mycobacteriales; family SCTD01; genus SCTD01. The sequence continues at coordinate 968 of JAKFFB010000148.1, forward strand.
TCGGGCTGGGACGACACCATCGACGCGACCATGGCCGAGGTGCCGTCGCACCTGCGCGTGCTACGCCCGGGCTACCTCCGCTTCAGCGACCTGCCGGGCTACCTCGGCGGCGCGACGCTGGTCGCCTACCCCAGCTACGGCGAGGGCTTCGGCCTGCCGGTGCTCGAGGCGATGGCCTGCGGCGCGCCGGTGCTCACCACCAACCGGCTGTCCCTCCCCGAGGTCGGCGGGGACGCGGTGGCCTACACCGAGCCGGACCCGGACTCGATCGCGACCAACCTCGGGGCCCTGCTCGACGACGCCGACCGCCGCGCCGCGCTCGGCCGCGCCGGCCACGAGCGGTCGCTGGAGTTCACCTGGGCGGCGAGCGCCGAGGCGCACATGGCCGCCTACTCGCGCGCTCTCGAGCAGTGACCGACGGACGCCTGCGCGTCGTCGTCGTCACCTACTCCCCCGGGGAGTCGCTGGGCGCCTTCCTGACGACGCTCGAGACCGCGACCGCGCGGCCGTACGACGTCGTGCTCGCCGACAACGGCAGCACCGACGGCGCCCCGGAAGCCGCTGTCGGCCAGGGGGTTCGACTGCTGCGCACCGGCGGCAACCTCGGCTACGGCACGGCGGCCAACCGCGGCGCGGCCGGCTTCGACGGCGAGTGGCTCGTCGTCGCGAACCCGGACGTCGAGTGGCAGCCGGGATCCCTCGACGCGCTGATCGACGCGGCGACCGGCTGGCCGCAGGCAGGCTGCCTCGGACCGGCGATCCGGACGCCGGACGGCCGGCTCTACCCCTCCGCCCGGGCGTTCCCGTCGCTGGGTCGCGGGATCGGGCACGCGCTGTTCGGCTGGATCTGGCCGGGCAACCCGTGGACGCGCTCCTACCGCGCCGAGGAGGGCTCCCCGGTCGAGGGCACGACGGGCTGGCTGTCCGGCTCGTGCATGCTGCTGCGCCGCGAAGCCTTCGACGCCGTAGGCGGTTTCGACGAGTCGTACTTCATGTACTGCGAGGACATGGACCTCTGCCGGCGGCTCGGCGAGGCGGGCTGGTCGAGCGTCTACGTGCCGACCGCGGTCATCACCCACCAGGGCGGGCACGCCACCTCGCGCTCGGCCGGGCCGATGCTGCGCGAGCACCACAAGGCGCTCTACCGCTACCTGTCCCGCCAGTACTCCGGACCGCTGTGGGCGCCGGTGCGCGCGGTGCTCGGCCTCGGCCTGCTGGCGCGCTACCTGCTCGCCGCGCGGGTGCCCTCGCTCGGCGAGGGAGCTGCCCCGACCCGCTCGGCCGACCTGCTCGGCGACCGCACCCCGGAGGACTGATGAACACACCCCACGAAAGCGCTCGCTGCGCTCTCGCTTCCGCGGGGACCCCGTGAGGCACGCGCTGATCCTGGCCGGCGGCTCCGGCACCCGGCTGTGGCCGTTCTCCACGGCGGGGCTGCCCAAGCAGCTGGTGCCGCTGCTGCAGGGCCGCTCGCTGCTCGACATCGCCGTCGAGCGCGCGACGTCGGTGGTGCCGCCGTCTCAGGTGTGGCTCGGCGCGGGCGAGCAGCTGCGCTCCGCGGTCTCGGCCGTCGAGGGACTGCAGGCGGACCGGCTGATCGTGGAGCCCTCCGGCCGCGACACCCTGCCGGCCGTGGCGCTCGGCTGCGCCGTCATCGCAGCATCCGATCCCGACGCCGTCGTGGCGATCCTGACCGCCGACCACCTCATCGAGCCGCTGTCCTCCTTCGCGTCGACGCTCGACGCGGCCTTCGTGCTGGCCGAGTCGAGCGACGACGCGCTGGTCACCTTCGGGGTGGTGCCCGACTCGCCCGCGACCGGCTTCGGCTACCTCGAGCTGGGCTCACCTCTGCCGGGGGGCGGTCATGTCGTGTCGACCTTCCGCGAGAAGCCCTCCCTGTCGGTGGCTTCCGACTTCCTGGCGGCCGGCCCGTCGCGCTACCTCTGGAACAGCGGGATGTTCGTGTGGAAGGCCTCCACCCTGCTGCGCGCCGTGGACGCGTTCGTGCCGGAGTCCGCGCCGGTGCTGCGCGAGATGGGTGCGGCGTACGGCACTCCTGCCTGGGACGCCCTCGCCCGCGACGCGTGGCCGACGCTGGCGAAGCTGTCCATCGACTACGGCGTGATGGAGCCGGCGTCGACCTCTCCCGACTTCACCGTCGCCGCCCTGCCGCTCGAGGCGCGCTGGCTCGACGTCGGATCGTGGCCGGCGTACGGCGAGGCGCTCGGCGCGGACGACGACGGGAACATGGTGGGCGCTGCCCGGGCTGTCCTGCACGCCAGCCGCGGCAACGTCGTCGCCTCGTCGGACCCCTCTCACCTGGTGACGCTCGTCGGCTGCGAGGGGCTGGTCGTGGTGCACACCCCTTCCGCCACGCTGGTGATGCCGGCGGCCGAGGCGCAGCGGGTCAAGGAGCTGCACGCCCGGGTCGTCGCGGAGGCGCCCGAGCTGGCCTGAGAGCCTGCGCGGATGGACTTCTCGCACTCGCCCCGTGCCCTCGAGCTGATCGACTCCGTCGGCGCCTTCCTGCGTGACCGGGTCTCGCCCGCCGAGGCGGCCGCCCGCGAGCGGCTGATGACCTCCACGGACTGGTCGGTGCCACCGGAGGTCTCGGTGCTGAAGGAGGAGGCGAAGGCCGCGGGCCTGTGGAACCTCTTCCTGCCGTCGGTCTCCGGGCTGTCCAACGTCGACTACGCGCCGCTGGCCGAGCTGATGGGCCGTACGCACTGTGGTGCAGAGGTGATGAACTGCGCCGCGCCCGACACCGGCAACATGGAGGTGCTGCACGCGTTCGGGACGCCGGAGCAGAAGGAGCGCTGGCTGGCGCCGCTGCTCGAGGGGTCGATCAGGTCCGCGTTCTGCATGACCGAGCCGGACGTCGCGTCCTCCGACGCGACCAACATGGAGTGCACGGCTGTCGTCGAGGGCGACGAGGTCGTGGTCAACGGCGTGAAGTGGTGGAGCACCGGCGTCGGGCACCCGGACTGCGAGCTGCTCGTGGTGATGGGGGTGACCGACCCCGCGGCGCCGCGCCACTCGCGTCACTCGATCGTGCTGGTGCCGCGGTCGACGCCGGGCGTCACCGTCGAGCGGATGCTGCAGACGATGGGCTGGTACGACGCCCCCGGCGGCCACGGCCAGGTCCGCTTCGAGGACGTACGGGTGCCCCTCGCCTACGTCGTCGGCCAGCCGGGCGGCGCGTTCGCCATCGCGCAGGGACGCCTGGGGCCAGGGCGGATCCACCACTGCATGCGCGCGATCGGGCTCGCCGAGAAGGCGCTCGAGCTGGCCTGCGAGCGCGCCGTCTCGCGCACCGCCTTCGGCAAGCCGATCGCCAACCTCGGCGGCAACCGCGAGCGGATCGCCGATGCGCGGATGGCGATCCAGCAGGCGCGGCTGCTCGTGCTGCACGCCGCCTGGCTGCTCGACACCGAGGGCCTGCTCGGGGCGCTGTCGGCCATCAGCCAGATCAAGGTCGTCGTGCCGAACATGGCGCAGTCCGTCGTCGACCTGGCCATCCAGCTGCACGGCGGCGCCGGGCTGTCGCAGGACTTCCCGCTCGGTCCCGCGTGGCTGGTCGCCCGCGCGCTGCGCATCGCCGACGGCCCGGACGAGGTGCACCGCGGGGTGGTGGCGAAGATCGAGCTGGCTCCGTACATCTCGCGGGCGGCCGGGAACTGACGTCCCGGTCGGGGCGTTGAAGAGCGGCCGTCGTCGAGAGGTCTGCCATGCCCGTCGCTGATCTCCATCAGCAGGTCGACCGACTCGTCTCGCTCGGCTGGCCGGCGCTGGCCGGGCTGTCTCCGGCGCAGTTCCGTGCCCGGCTGGCGCCTGTCGTCTCTCTCGACCGGCCAGGCGTTCTCGTGGTGACGCGGCGGCTGGTCGACCCGTTCGCGGCCGTGCCGTCGCTGGAGCTGCGGGGGCGGACGGGGTTCACGTCGATGACGGGTGACGAGCTGGCAGGCTTCGTACCGCTGCCGACGCTGGACGTGCCGGACGTCGACGCCTACCTGCTGCTCGAGGTCTCACCGGGGCCGGACACGCTGGACCTCCCGCCGGCTGCGGTGCTCTCGTCGTTGGTCGAGGCGGGGCGATCGCCCTTGACCGTCGAGGAGGGTGTCGCCGTCGTCGCCCAGCAGCCGGAGATCCTCTCGGACGAGAACTGCTTCTCGCTCGCCGGAAGTCGGTGCGGTGACAAGCGCGTGCCCGCGATCTGGCTGAGCGCTCGGCGGCCGCGTCTCGGGTGGTGCTGGGAGGGTGCCCCGCACACCTGGCTGGGCACGGCCTCCTGCGGGGGTCGGGTGGCGGCTGGCTGACTGCCGTCCCGCCCGTCATGTGCCCAGTCGCACCCGCGCCGGTGACGCGCCGCATCCGTCAGCCGCCCCGGACCTTCGCCGTCCACCTCGGCCCGATTGCGCTGCCGGGATCATCTGGTGTGCTGCGATCGGTGGGAGGTGGACGGCGGGAGTCCGGAGTTGCTCGCCGATCCTCCTGTGGATCGAGAACTTCTTGTCCGCAGGGTCTTTCGACCATCAGTTCTGTCGGAGGGGGGTGGCAGAGTCGTGGTCATGGCAGTCGGGCAGCAGGTGCTGAGCGCAGCGGAGGATCTCGCTGCGCTCGATGCGGCGATGCTGCGGCTCGAGGTGCGCGAGCTGACCCGCGGCGCGGAGCACGGCGGGTTGCTGCGGGAGGTGCTGGAGCTGCAGGCGGTGCTGGTCGGGTCGGGCATGGAGCTCGCGGTGGTGCCGCAGCTGGCGCTGGCGCTGTCGTGCTCGGAGGCTCGGGCGGGGCAGCTGCTCGTTGAGGCGGAGGCGCTGGTCGTGCTGCCGGGTGCTCTGGAGGCGGTCGAGGCGGGGCTGCTGAGCGTGGAGCAGTCCCGGACGGTGATCGAGCAGCTGAAGGTGCTGCCGTTGCCGGATCGGGTCGCGGTGTGGCGCAGGTTGCAGTCCCGGCTGATCGGCGCGGCGGACGGTCTGGTCCAGCTGCCGGCCAGGCTGGCCGACCTGCTCCGCCGGTGGGT